>JAHJDH010000010.1 GCA_018812625.1 Microcaldota archaeon
ATAAAAAAGGAAAAGAATTTATAGATATGGTATGTTATATATAAATAATGTTAAACAAATATGCTCTTTTAAAAGTAATGGAAACTGTTCTTGGTAATTCTAATACCAGCTATTCTGTAATAGGTGCATCTAAGGAATCAAAGGTTAGTGTATTTGCTGCAAAGAAAAGTTTAGATTATCTTTTCAAAAAAGAGATGATCACTCTTGAAAAGATAGGTAGGACATATCAATACAAGGCAGATTTAGACAATTTTTTAACAAGAGAGTGGAAACGAATATTTTCACTTGAACAAATACATAACGCAAACATTGTAAAAAAAATTATAGAACATGAAAAAATATTCAATATTGTTCTATACGGAAGCGTTGGTGAAGGACGCGATGATGAAAAAAGTGATATTGACATACTAATAATTGCAGAGATAGAACCAAAAACTAAAAGAGAGATAATAAAAAAAATGACAGGAACAAAAAGAGAAATAAATGTCTTATTTTACTCTCCAATTGAATGGCATAGAAAGGCAAAAAATGACAAAGCGTTTTATGACAATGCTATAGTAAATTCAGTTGTGCTATACGGGGAAAAACCAGTGGTATTATGAGTCTGGATGAATGTTTTAGAAAAGGCCAATTAGTAAAGGCAGAAAAAAGCTTGCAAAAAGCAGCATCATCAATAAAAATTGCAAAAGAAAATATTAAAGATGCAAAAGTGCATTTGGAAAATAAATTGTTTAATTGGGCATTTATTGCAGCATATACTGCAATGTTTCATGCTTCAAGAGCACTTTTATTCAAAGATGGAATAAAAGAACGCAGTCATTTCTGTTTGTGCAATTATGTAAAGGAAAAATACAGGGGAAAAATTGAGGCAAAATACATAAATGAACTGGATATTCTAAGAGAACAAAGGCATAACATACTTTATGGAGACTCGAATATAAGAACAAAAGAGGTTCATGAAGAGGAAGCTGATACTGCAATCAAGTTAGCAGAAGGATATGTCAAAATAGTTGAAAAAATCACAAGGGGAGATTAAATTGGACTTTGAGAAATTGCTTTCAAATTTTCATTATGCAGAATTGCGAATTGAAAAAAGTGTTGAATCCTCAGTAAACATCAAAGATGGAGAAATAAAACATTCCTCAGGCTCAAGTTATGGAATCAGCGTCAGAGTTTTAGAAAACGGATCATGGGGATTTGCTTCTGGAAATAGTGGAATAAATGTCCTTCTTGATAGGGCAAAACGCCTTGCGAAATTGAGCACTGGAGAAATCAAATTAACAGTTCCAAAGGCAGAAAAAAAACAGATTTCAGTAAAACATGAGTTTGCAGAACCAGAGGAAAAGATCAAGGCTCTGCTTGAAGGGTCAAAGGCAATGGAAGGGGTAAGCTCAAGAATGCTTGGCTGTACTGATTTGAAAAGCAAAGTTGAATTTTACAACTCTGCTGGAGCAGAGATAACTCAGGAATTAGGATACACTTATCTTTCCTGCTCATCCGTTGCAAAAGAAAATGGAATTATTCAAAGGGGGTCAGAGCGAGACTGGTCAAGAACTGGTTTTGATGAAATTAATACAGTAGAAACAGCAGAAAAAGCAAGCAAAAAAGCACTACGGCTAGTTCGGGCAGCGCCTTCTCCAAAAGGCAGATTCACAGTGGTTCTAGACCCTGAGATGACAGGGGTATTTGCGCATGAAGCAGTTGGCCATGCCTGCGAAGCAGATGCTGTTGTTGATAAAGAATCGATTCTTGCTGATAGTTCGGGAAAACCAATCGGAAATGAACTTGTAACAATTATTGATGACCCGCTTGCAGAAGACTTTGGACAATACACATATGATGATGAGGGAGTCAAGGCAAAAACAACTGTTTTGATAGACCATGGAAAGGTAAACGAGTTCATAAATTCAATGGAAACTGCAAACACTCTTGGAGCAGAGCTAAACGGACATGCAAGGGCAGAGGATTACTCTCAAGTTCCAATTGTAAGAATGAGCAATACATATTTCCAAAAAGGAGAAAGTTCAAAAGAAGAAGTATTTGAGCTCAAGAAAGGAGTTTACCTCAAAGGAATGAGAGGAGGAAGTGTAGACACATTTTCAGGCGGATTCATGTTTAAGGCAGAAGAAGCATATGAAATTTCAAATGGAGAGCTTGGAAAAATAATGCGCGATGTAACGATCACCGGAAACATCCTTCAAACTATGAAAGAGGTTGAAGCTGTTGGAAAAGACTTTGGAACTAGTCCAGGAATTTGCGGAAAATTTGGACAGGGAGTTCCTGTTAGCGACGGTGGACCACATATAAGAGTAGGGAACATCACGATTGGCTGATCCAAAAGAAATATAATTCTTGAAACTAATTCTTTATCGTGTTCTGGGGGATGATAGCACAGCTAGGCTTAGGAATTTTGCTAGGCATTCTAAGTGGCCTACTCCCAGGACTGCATTCAAATACTGTAATTTCAGTTATTTCTTCTCTTGGCGTGGATAAGCAGGCACTCTCGATAATTATCATCTCACTTTTTCCAGCAAACCTGATTACTTCTTTTATTCCATCAATATTTTTTGGAATTCCTGAAGCAGGAACAATTGTTGCGATTCTTCCAGGCCAGAGAATGGTTCGCAAGGGACTTGGGATTCATGCACTGAAAACAGTAATGATTTCATGCGTTTTTGCTGTGCTGATTTCAATAGTAGTGTTCTACTTTTCACTTGATCTGTTCCCAGTTATTTACGGGATGATTAGAGCACATATGAGGTACATTCTTCTGGCAATATCATTGATTTTGCTCCTTCGAAGCAAAGCTCCGCATCTTTCACTAATCATATTTTTGCTCTCTGGAGCTCTTGGATATTACTCACTAAACAGCGAGATGAGTGATCCGTTCTTGCCAATGTTCTCAGGAATGTTTGCAATTGCCGCAATACTAAACTACTCAAAATCCATTTTTCCAAAGCAAATAGATGAACCGGTTAAAGTGGATTTTTTAAAATTCACATTAATTGGAGTGTTTTTGGGATTTATTGCTGATTTGATTCCAGGAGTCGGTTCTCCGGCCCAAATTGCAACATTTCTCAGCATTTTCATGCCACTGAATACTCTAGGGTATTTGGCAGCTATTAGTTCTATTTCGATAAGCCAGGCCATATTTTCTCTTGCAACAGCAGTATCACTAAATAAATCAAGAGTTGGGGCAACTGCATGGCTAAGCGGGAACATAAATATAGAATCAAACTTAGTACTGCTTTTGATATTATTTCTGATAAGTAGTAGCGCAACTGTTTTCATTATATTTATTTTCAGGAAAAAAATTGCTAAACTAGCAAGCCTTGATTTTTCAAAAATGAATATAATCTTAGCTATTTACCTGATTGCAATTACATTTGTAATAAATGGATTTGAAGGAGTATTTATTCTCATAATTGGAAGTGGGGTTGGGCTACTGACAATAAAACTTGGAGTTGAAAGAATTACATTGATGGGGGCAATCATTGCCCCCACGTTGTTATTGCTTTTTGGAATAGGCTAAAGAGACTGCTCTACTCCAATATTATAGGTTGGATCTTCAGAAACCCATCGCTTCAGCCTGATTTCGCCGAGCTCGGATTTTCCGCTAGGTTTGGTAACTTTCCAGTTGGAAACTTCGATTCGGATAGACAAACTGCTTGCCGGAGTATCAAAGACAGCAGGATAGCCATCAGTCCCGTTTACTGTTGGTTGTGCCTGATCATCCTTCCAAACCAAAGTAAGATCAAACGGATTTGCCGGATCGAAAAAGGAATTGTCAGGAGATTGAGAAGCATTTGCATAGGTAAGCCTTCCATGCTCATTAACCGTGAAATATGCACGTTCTGTAGAGCCTTCAAAACCTTCCGTTGAATTTCTATAGTAGCCGGAATCTCCAGTTCCTCCCCAATTTGGATGTTTAAGATCGAAAAATTCTAACTTCACTGGAGGAGAAAAGGTTTCTTTAGTTGCAATAGCATGCTCACAGGAATAAACAGTGGATGACTTTGCCTCAATCTGGAAAATGCCTCCATTTATGGAAAAGTTTTGCGTCCCGCAGTTTCCAGGATCAGATCCAGTATCAACGCTCCATTTAGACATGTCCAAAACAGGTGCTTCAAAGTCTTCAAAGAATAAAAATGCAGCTTCTCCACTGGATTGGTTTTGAATAGCAGGGTTCCCATATGCAAATGCATAACTAAGCTCATCAGGAGTTTCTGATCTTACAAAAACAGTATCGCCATCAACAAAAAATCCGCGCTCAGAATCTGGAGCCTCGCAGGTTCCAGATAGTACAGTTAGAGTTTCAAAATCAACTTGATTCCCGCTGAAGCTTATTTCGTGAGTATAATCACTAGGAAGAGTAACTGCATCACTGCTTGTCACTGTTCGGCAGAACGAATAACCTGCAAGAACAGAATTGGAATCAGAAGCAGAATCTTGAGTAGCATCAACTGAAGAGTCAGTTGCATCGACAATACTTGAATCAACTGTAGCATCTACAGCAGAATCCAGCATTGGAGAGTCATGCCCTGGAGCATCCACTACTGGACTGTCTGGAACATCATGAGCAGCATCTTTTGGACCAGATTCAAGTGCAGCTTCTGGTGCAGAATCTTTGGGCGTTTCACTATCAACTGCACCAGCATCAGATTGGAAGTGGTCGGCGGATGCATCAGCTGCAAGAGATCCAGATGTCTGAAACTTGTCACCGCCGCATGAAATTAAATTGCAGCAGATAATAGCTTCAACTGCTAGTTTAGAAACAGAATTAAATTTTTGCTTGTTTTTTCTTCTTTCTTTTTTTTCAGGAGTTCTTGGTTTTGTAAAATTCATAACTATTCCTCATGTTTATGGGAATTTTCCCATTTTAGCATGTGAATTAACACCAAACCTTGTTATTAAAAATTCCCGTGGGATTTCCTGTAAATCGTGGAAAAAGTAGCGCAACCATACAGATATTGTTTTTTATCGAGGAGAAAAAATTAACTATTTTGAATATTGATCAAAAGGCCTTAGTTCAAGTTCACTTTCTCTAAGGATATGTATTGCTTTTAGAAGTTCAAATACAGTATTGATACTAGTAATGCATGGAATCCCATTCTGAATGCTGGCGCGTCTCATCTTGAATCCATCAGTATGAGAAAGTCCTCCTTTTGTTGGAGTATTAATCACTAGATTCACTATCCCAGATTCTATAAGTTCGAGTGCATTAGGTGTACCGCGCCCAATCTTTGGGACAGTTATTGCACCCTCAATACTGCCAACAGTACCAATTGTTCCATAAATCTTAAATCCTAAATTTTTGAGAAGACCTGCCAGCTCTGGAACTTTTTCTTTATCCGAATCATTGAGGCTAATGAATGCTGCAGGCTTATCATGATCTAAAGAAACTCCGGCTGCTAAAAGTGCTTTGAAATAAGCCATTTCAAAGGTTTTTCCAATGCCCATAGTTTCACCGGTACTGCGCATCTCAGGACCTAATTTAATATCTGTTCCTATGAGCTTGAGGAATGGGAATACAACGCTTTTGACTGCATAGTGATTTAGTTTGGGATCAAGATTTGGAAGCGGCTTTCCAACCATCATGTGAACTGCGAGTTTTGCAAGTGGAATGTCAGTTGTTTTGCTGACAAATGGAACAGTCCTGCTTGCTCTTGGGTTTGCTTCAAGGATATAGATTACACCTTCCTTTGCTACAAATTGGATGTTTACAAGCCCAACTATAGAAAGCCCATGTGCAATTTTTTCAGTATAATCAGTTATGATTTGTTTTTCATTATCGCTCAGGCGCATGGATGGAAGAGCGATATTTGCATCACCAGAATGAATTCCTGCAGGCTCAATGTGTTCCATTATTCCCCCAATGAAAACATTTTTTCCATCACTAATTGCATCCACTTCGCATTCAATTGCATTGTCAAGATATTTGTCGATCAAAATCGGCTTTTTTTCAGTAAGCTCTACTGCTTCCTTGACATAACGACGAAGTTCTGCCCCATTGTAAACGATTTCCATTGCACGCCCGGCAATAACATAGCTTGGACGAACAACAACTGGATAGCCTATTTTTGCAGCTATAATTAGTGCATCTGATTCGCAATATGCAATCCCATTTTCAGGCTGGGGGATTCCAAGTTCGATCATCAATTTGGCAAAACGATCCCGGTCCTCAGCAAGGTCAATACCGTCAATCGAAGTTCCTAAAATTTTTGCACCTGCCTTTGATAGTGCATCTGCAATATTGATACTTGTCTGGCCTCCAAGCTGAACAATAACTCCTTCTGGAGATTCGTTTTCAACAATATTCATGACATCCTCAAATGTCAGTGGCTCAAAATACAGCCTATCGCTTGAATCAAAATCAGTGCTGACAGTCTCTGGATTGTTGTTGATCATGATGCTCTTATAGCCAAGTTCGCGAAGGGCAAATGCTGCGTGAGAGCAGCAATAGTCAAATTCGATTCCCTGTCCGATTCGAATGGGGCCTGCCCCAATAACAATTACGCTTTTTTCTTTTATTGGAATTGCCTCGTTTTCTCCCTCATAAACAGAATAATAGTAAGGAGTCAAAGCCTCAAATTCCCCTGCACATGAATCCACGATTTTATAGGTCGGAAGAATATTGTATGATTTTCGAAGGTTTCGAATTTCAAGCTCATCTTTTCCAATGAAACTACCGATCTGCAAATCCGAAAAACCAGATTGTTTTGCTTCAAGCAAAAGATCTTTTGTAAAATTTTTCTGAAGTTGTTTTTCAAGTTTTACCATTTCTTCAAACCTACGAAGAAACCATTTGTTGATTTTGGTAATTTCATAAAGCTCTTCAACTTGGCGTCCATGGCGAAATGATTCTAAAATCGCAAAAAGCCTAAGATCAGTTGCAGGATTCAGATGTTCATCTGGATTGATTTTTGGAATTTTTATTTCAAGACAGCGGATTGCTTTATTTACTGCCTCTTGGAAAGTTCTTCCAATTGCCATAACCTCTCCAGTGCTTTTCATCTGAGTTCCTATTACTCGGGATGTTTTTGGAAATTTGTCGAATGGCCATCTTGGGATTTTAATAACGCAATAATCCAAAGCAGGTTCAAATGAAGCAGAAGTTCCTGTGATTGCATTTTTTATATCAGAAAGTTTTTTTCCAAGTGCAATCTTGGTTGCAACCTGTGCAATTGGATAGCCAGTTGCTTTTGAAGCAAGAGCAGATGACCTTGAGAGCCTAGGGTTTATTTCAATTACGATAAATTCCCCCGTATCTTGATTCATTGAGAACTGAACATTGCATCCGCCTTTGATGCCCACAGCATCCACAATTTTAAGAGCAGCATTTCGAAGAACCTGATGATCAGCATCGCTAAGTGTTTGGGATGGTGCAACAACAATGCTTTCTCCAGTATGCACTCCCATTGGATCAATATTTTCCATATTGCAGATTATCTGAGAGTTTCCATCAGAATCACGGATTACTTCGTATTCGAATTCGCCCCACCCAAGTGCGCTTTGCTCAACCAAAGCTTCTCCAGTAGCACTCAAACGAAATGCATACTCAAGGATTTGTTCGAGCTCTTTTGCATTGTTTGCAGTTCCGCCGCCAGTTCCTCCAAGAGTAAATGAAGGCCTTATGATAAGCGGATAACCAATTGTATCTGCAAACTGCTTTGCCTGCTCAAAGCTGGAAACAACTTTTCCAGGAAGTATCGGAATTCCAATTTCTTTCATTAGGTTGTTGAATTTTTCTCTGGATTCTGCAACTTCAATTGAATTTGCATCAGTTCCAAGAAACTTGACATTGTGTTTTTTGAGAACCCCGCTTTTCTCAAGCTGCATAGATATATTCAGTCCTGTTTGCCCACCAACAGTGGCAACTAGGGCATCTGGCTTTTCCGTTTCAATAATTTTCTCAAGGACAGGGGCAGTAAGAGGCTCGATGTAAATGATATCTGCAGTTTCCTTGTCGGTTTGTATAGTTGCAGGATTGGAATTGACAAGGACCACTACATGCCCTTCGCCTCGAAGTGCTTTGCATGCCTGAGTTCCTGAGTAGTCGAACTCAGCGCTCTGTCCTATAACAATTGGTCCGGAACCAATTACCAGTACTTTCATTTAGATCATCTTCAAAAACTCATCAAAGAGATACTTTGAATCGTGGGGGCCTGGAGCGGCTTCAGGATGGTACTGGACTGAGAGTATTGCCTTGTTTTTATTGCACATTCCTTCAACAGTTTTATCATTTAGATTTATGTGAGAAAGATCAAATCCATCTGGAATTTTATCGACTGCAAATCCGTGATTTTGAGTTGTGATTGAGATTTTTTGTGTGAGAATATCAATTACGGCATGATTTGATCCGCGATGTCCGAATTTCAATTTTTTGGTTGATCCTCCGTATGCATGGGCAATTAATTGATGACCAAGACAGATTGCAAAAATCGGGCATGAGCCCCCAAGTTCAGCAATTGTTTTGTGAGCATATGTTGGAACAGCAGGGTCACCTGGACCATTTGATAGCATTATTCCTTCAGGCTCAAGTGAGCTCACTTCTTCTGCGCTAGAAGTTGCAGGAAGAACATGAACCTCGCAATTGCGCGTAACCAGTTCACGGACAATTCCCATCTTTGCCCCATAATCAATGAGAACAATTTTTCGCCCCTTTCCATAAACCTGAGGTTTTTTTACGCATGCATTCTTGACAAAGTCAACGCCTGAATAATCAAAGCTCTCAAGATCTTTTTTGATTTTTTCAATATCCAAAGTATCAGTATAAGTTGCAATTGCAGATGGCACGACTCCATGATTTCGTATGCGCCGCACTATCTGCCGAGTATCTATCCCATATATTCCAGGAGTATTGTTTTGCTTTAGAAAATCATCCAGGTAACTAGAACACGTCCTGTGTTCTGCATCAAAACTGCAACTGCGAACAACAAAGCCTTGTGGATGAATTTTTTTGCTCTCAAAATCAGTATCATTAATCCCATAGTTTCCAATGAGCGGATATGTCATAAGAAGGATTTGTCCTCCGTAGCTTGGATCAGTTAGAGCTTCCTGATACCCAGTCATGGATGTATTGAAAACAAGTTCTCCCTGAGAAATGGCAGAAGCTCCAAAGCCATTTCCATGGAAGACTGTGCCATCTTGCAGTATTAATGCTGCCTTTAATTTTTCCGATTTCATGTAGAACTAGGACATATTAACTCCATGAAACTTTTTAATAGTAGCGAAAAAATAAAGAAAAAAATTATTTTGAAAGCAGTTTTATCATGAGAGCTTCCTGTGCCCACATTCTATTTTCAGCCTGGTCCCAAACTGCAGCATACTTACCATCCATAATACTGTCTGAGATTTCTTCGCCCCTGTGAGCAGGAAGACAATGAAGTACAATAGCATCAGACTTTGCCTGTGCTAAAAGCTCATCATTGACCTGGTATGCTTTGAGATCTTCAAGACGTTTTTGCTTCTCTGCCTCATCGCCCATGGAAACCCAAACATCTGTGTATATGACATCAGCATCCTTTACTGCATACGCTGGGTCTGACGTAACTTCTACTTTAGCACCTGTTTTTTGGACTTCTTCGAGATATTCTGCTGAAGGGTGATATCCATCTGGACCGCATAGAACAACATGCATGCCGTATCGTGCTGCAATGAGCATAAGGGAATTTGCAACATTGTTTGCAGCATCACCGATATAGACCAATTTTCCATTTTGCTTCCCGTGCTCAAGAATAGTCTGCATATCAGCAAGTGCCTGGCAAGGATGTTCAACGTCAGTAAGAGCATTAATAACAGGAACAGTTGCATATTTTGCAATTTCCTCAAGATCAGTGTGCTTGAAGAGTCTCGCGCTAATTACATCGCAATATCTGGAGAGAACTCTCGCAGTATCTGCCATGGTTTCGCCTCTTGAAATTTGAGAGGTTTTGAAATCCATGACAATGCAGTGTCCACCTACGTTTTCAATTGCAGTTTCAAAAGACAAACGAGTTCTTGTAGATGGTTTCTCATAAAGCGAGATCAAAACCTTTCCCTTGAGATCCTCTCTTTTCCTATTTCCTTCCTTTTTCAAGCTTTGTGCAAGGTCAACTACTTCCTTCATCAAAGCATGATCCATTTCTTTTATTGTCAATAAACTCATACTATACGCCTCGAAAAGTAAAAACTAGAAACACCTTTCTCGGCTTTTGTTTATAAAGATTAAGTAGTCAAATTTGGAATTGTAGGACAAACTCATAAATTTAAATAACTTTGTTCTCACTAATGTACTCTATACTTTTTGAGGTATATTCATGACTAAAGTAAGAATTAAACTCAGTGGAGAGGATTCAGCGGCTCTTGATAATGTAGTTTCACAAATAAGAAATCTTGCAGACACCCTTAGTATGAAATTTATTGGTCCTGTAAGACTCCCAAGAAGAACACTCTCGATCTCAACAAGAAAAACACCTTGTGGAGACGGAACAGACACATATGAACTATGGGAAAAGAGAGTTTTCAAAAGACTTTGTGATATTGAAGGAGACGAGAAATACATTAAGCAAGTCCTTAGAATCAAAGTCCCAACAAACGTTTTTGTCAAGATTTCAATCAGCTAATTTTTAAGGAAAAAAGGTGCAAGTGCACCAATACTATTTCTTTTGCATAAACGATAGAAGTCTCTGTGCAAGATTAGTTGCAGGCATTGTTTGAAGCCAGACCTTACCAGGTCCTTTCATAACTGCAAGAAACATTCCTTCTCCGCCGAACATTATATTGCGAACTCCCTTTACCATAGTAACATCATAATCAACAGTAGGCTCAAACATAGCAAGAGAACCAGTATCAACTTTCAGGATTTCGCCCTCTTTAAGATCAATTTCAGAAACTTCACCATCAATTTCTACAAATGCCATTCCTGACCCAGTTAATTTTTGCAAACTGAATCCTTCTCCTCCAAAGAAACCAACTGTCAGTTTTTTCTTAAAAACAGTTTTAACAGCAACTTCTGTTTGTGCTGCTAAAAAAGAATCTTTTTGGCAGATTATTGGCTTTTCTGGAGTGATTTTAATAGGAAGTATCTTACCTGGAAAGGATGGAGAAAAAGTAACTGTTCCAGGATCTTCCCCAGTTACTGAAAATCTTACAGTGAATAGGGATTCTCCGGAAAACACCCTGCCTAGTCCACCGCCAATTCCGCCGTGGATGGATGAATGCATATCAACATTGCCAGTCATCCAGGACATTGCACCAGACTCGGCATATACTTCTTCTCCCTCATTTAATTGAACTGTTAAAACCTGCATTACAGTGCCTTCGATTTTGTATTTCATAGAGAATTCATCCACACAGAAAGTTATTTAAGCAAGACGCTCAAATATTCTAGCTACGTCTTATATTAGAATTATTTACATTAGGTGTATTAATGGGATCAAAACCAAGAAAATGGAAAAAGAAAAACAGAATGCGCTGGAAATGGGTAAAGAAAAAGCGCAAAAGACTCAAGAAGAAGATGAGAAGGAGAGTTGGTGACCTCTAAATGAATAGAGAGGTACCCTGTCAATCTAAAATTTCCCCAGAAAAACGTAATGCTGCAACCAAAAGCGAACTCTGCTTTCCTATTTGGGGCTCAAAGTCTCCAATAATTGAAAGAGTTAGAGGGGCTGGAATGGAAGTGGCATGTGGAGAATTGAGCTTTCCGGTCTTCGGGAAGACTCCTCGAAAGTAATTTAATACTAACTAATCATATTCTTCTCACCCGAAATCACTACTCAGTGGAGTAGGAGGGCTGGTTATATGGAAAAAAATAAATTAATAAGCGCCTTAAATAAGGCTCTAGAGAGCAAAGGAAAAAGAAAATTCAAGCAAAGTGTTGAACTCATCATTAATATGAGAGGAGTTGACTTCTCAAAGAGTGAAAACAGACTCAATCTTGATATTGTACTGCCAAAGGGTAAAGGAGGAAAAGAACTCAAATCCGCTGTTTTTGCTGAAGCTGGAGTTGCAGATCAGGCAAAGAAAGCCGGGGCAGATCTTATCATCGGACCGGATGAAATTCCAGCCTGGGGAGACAAGACCAAGGCAGCTGAACTTGCAGACAACTACTTCCTTTTAGCTGAACCAAAGCTCATGGGTGTTGTTGCTAAATCACTTGGACAGTATCTTGGTAAGAGAGGTAAACTTCCAAAACCAGCAGTCGGAGACATTAAAGGAGTTATTGAAAGATCCAAGAACTCAGTTAGAATTGTTTCAAAGGGAAAATACCTCCCAGTTGCACATGCATTTATTGGAACTGAAATCATGTCAGAAGATGACTTAGTTGAAAATGCAGAAGCAGTCTATGATGCAGTCAAGACCAAAGTAAAGGAAGGGAATATCAAATCCATTTTCGTCAAACTGACGATGGGTAAACCAGCGAGGGTGTAGATATGGATTACGTAATTGATACTAACAGAAAAACAATCCAGGAAAAGATCAAAGAGGTCGATTCTTATGTTAAGGAGATGAAGAACTACAAAACAGTAGCTCTACTTAACTTGAAAAAACTTCCAGACTCACTTCTTCAATCTCTTAGAAAGAAGATCAAAGATGAAGGAGGAAAGGTAGTTATTCTTAGAAAACCTGTGATTAGCAGAGTTCTTGCAAGCAATAAGAAACTAGCTGGCCATGTGGATGAGTGCAAAAAACCAGTCGCATTGATTTTAACAAACAGCTCTCCATATGAGCTCAATAAGTTCTTCAATCAACACAAGAAGAAAAGAGCAGCCAAAGTTGGAGATGTTGCAAAGGCTGACATTGTTGTTCCGGAAGGAGAAACAGATCTTCCACCAGGTCCAGCACTTTCCGAGCTAAAAGCAGGGGGAGTAAATGTTCAGATCAAGGGCGGAAAGATCATTGTCAGCAAGGACAGTACTGTTGCAAAAGCAGGAGAAGAAATCACATTACCTAAGGTAAAGGCACTTCAATCTCTTGGGATCATGCCATTTGAAGTTATGGCAAGCTTGATCTTTGGATATGATGGAGAATACGTATATTCAAGCGACATATTGAGTCTTGGAGATACGATTGATGAGGATATTGCAGAAAGTCTTTCTGAAGCATTCAACTTTTCAATGAATGCAGGATATCCAACAGAACAAAATGCAGACATTCTGCTTAAAGATGCCATTATGCAATCTGTTAATATGGCACTTAATGCAGACGTATATTCATCCAGTTCAATTGAGCAGCTTCTCACCTGTGCCATGAGGCAAGGTGGTGCTCTTGAAACTTTGGAACCAAAAGAGGCTCCAAAGGATGAGCCTCCAAAAGAGGAAAAAGCAGAAGGAAGTGATGCTCCGGCTGCAGAAGAAAAATAATAATTAAGGTGAAAACATGAAGGTAGATCCATATTTGCATGCTGTACTTTTGCTCCACGGTGCTGGAAAGGAAGTCAGCAAGGAAGGAATTGTAGCTGTTATCAAAGCAAGCGGTGCAGAAGCAGATGATGCAAAAGCACAAGTTCTTGCAGAAGCAGTGAAGGGAGTCGACTTTGAAGATCTTCTAAAGCAATCAACTATGGTTGCAGCCGCTCCTGCAGCAGCTCCGGCAGCTGGAGGCGCAGCAGCTAAGAAGGAAGAGCCAAAAGAAGACGAAGGAAAGAAGGAAGAAGAAGCAGCCGCAGGTTTGGCTAACTTATTCGGATAATTTTCCAATTTTTTTATCTTTTTTTTAATTCTATTTTTACGTAAGATATATATTCCTACTATTAGTTACTAGAGATATGCACAGAGAGGTAACTAAAATCATTAAAGATATCAAATCTTTAAAAATTCAAGGTGCCCGAAATGTTGCAAAGGCATCTCTTAAAGCGCTGATCATTGTTGCAAAAAATTCAAAGGCAAAAACTACTTCTGATTTTATCAGAGAATTTGCAGATGCAGAAGACAAACTATCAGTAAGCAGACCAACAGAGCCAATGATGAGAAATCTGCTTCGGGAATCATTGATATTTGCAGAAGAATCTGCAAAGAAAAAGACACTTGTAATGGCAAAAAAAGCAATAGTTTCCCATGAAAAGATGCTCATTAAAAAAATGGAGAGTGATGCAGAAAAGCTTGCAACATATGGCGCAAAGCTCATACCAGATAACGCACTTGTCCTTACACATTGTCATTCTTCAACAGTTACAAGAATTCTTATCACAGCAAAAAAGCTAAAGAAAAAATTCAAGGTGGTTTCTTTTGAAACCCGTCCAAGGTACCAGGGCAGAAAAACTGCAAAGGAACTTGCAGATAGCGGGATAGATGTTACTCTTGCAGTCGATGGTGCTATGGAGATGTTTATGAGAAAAGCAGATATTGTGCTTGTTGGTGCAGATTCAATTACTTCGAGAGGAGATCTGATAAACAAGATTGGAACTTCAACACTTGCACACATTGCAAAGATGAATGATGTTTCATTTTATTGTGCTGCAGAGCTTTCGAAATACAGTCCAAAGACAATGTTTGGAACAAGAGAAGAAATTGAAGAGCGAGATCCAAAGGAAGTTTGGGAACGCCCGCCAAAAAAAGTTAAAATTAGAAACCCGGCATTTGAGGCAACAGCAGCAAAATACATCAATGGGTTTGTGACTGAAGTGGGGATTATACCATCCCAGTCATTCTTTGCTGTAGCAACTGAAAAACTGGGAATAAAATTATACGAATAGAGGGGAAAAAATGAAAAAATTTGTTGAAAATGAAATAAAAGAAGTTGATGTCTGGCAGCTTAAGAAATATGCATGTAAAGCAAAGCTTATCGACATTTTTACTGGAAAAAATATAGTTGTCTTAAATTTAGATGAGGCAAAGGAACACGATATTTACGCAGGATACAGAACGCATTTGAAGGTAAATGGAACCACCATTACTGCACTAGTGGATGTCAGTGATGATCTGGTCAAGCCAGGAGAAATTGGACTTTTTAGGGATATTGCAAAAGAATTCAAGATCAAAGCTGGCCAAAGCATAGAAGTAGTTCACATGAACAGGCCAGAATCAATCTCATATATTAAGAAAAAACTGGACAAAGGAACATTGAATTCGTATGAGGTCAAGACAATTGTCAAGGACATCATGAAAGACAGGTTGAGTGAGGTTGAAACTGCTGCATGGATTACAGCAGCATACATAAATGGATTTTCAGATGAGGAAGTAATTTCACTGGCCCAGGCAACAGTAGAATCAGGAGACCAGCTTAATCTTAATAAAAAACCAATTTTAGACAAACACTGCATTGGAGGAGTTGCTGGAAACAGGACAACAATGATTGTAGTTCCGATCATAGCTGCAGCAGGATTGTATATTCCCAAAACATCCTCAAGATCAATAACCTCAGCATCAGGAACAGCAGACACTATGGAAGTTCTCACAAACGTCACGCTCAGTATGGATGAACTTCGAGACATTGTATGCAAAGCCAAAGGTGCGATTGTTTGGGGAGGTGGGATGTCACTTGCTCCTGTTGATGATAAGCTCATTAGGATAAGGCACCCGCTAAGCCTTGATCCAGAAGGAATGCTGCTTGCAAGCATTTTAGGGAAAAAGAAGAGTGTTGGTGCTGAGTATGCATTGATTGACATTCCAATCGGGCGCGGAGTAAAGGTCCCATATATGGAAAGAGGGCAGGTGCTTGCAAAACATTTTATTAAAATTGGCGCGAGTCTTGGGATGAACGTTGAAGCAATAATTACTGATGGGTCAGAGCCTATTGGAAACGGGATTGGACCAGGGCTTGAATGCATAGATGTTTTGCAGGTTTTAGAAGGCAACGGACCGGATGACCTTAGGCACAAAAGTATTTTGATGGCAGGAAAACTCCTCGAACTTTGTAAAAAGGTTCCAAAAGGAGGGGGATATCAGGCAGCCCAAAGAATAATTGAAAACGGCAAGGCACTGAACAAATTCAGAGAGATAGTAGAGCTCCAGGGAGGAAGTCCAAAAGTCAAAACATCAGATATTGAAATTGGGGGCTATAGTAAAACAATCACTTCGGATATTAGTGGCAGCATATTCCACATAGACAACAAAGCAATTTCAAAAATTGCAAGAATTGCCGGATCCCCAAGAGACAAGGGAGCAGGACTTCTTCTGCACATAGTAAGAGGAGACAGAATCAAGAAGGGAGATAAGTTATTCACGATATTTGCTGAGAGCGAAGCCAAGCTTGACTTTGCACTAAAAGCATTGAAAAGACTTGACCCGGTCGAGATGAGGAGAATACTGCTCGGGAGTATGAGATGAATTACCATCTCCCAAATGAGATAAAAGTCCTGGTTTCGGAAACAGACTTGAGCTTTCGGATAAGATCGATCTTTCTGTCGATCTCTTCCATATTCTCAGCTTCAAGAATTATACAGCCATCATATTCGCCAGAAATTTCATAGGCATCAAAATGAACAGCTAAATTATGAATATCTTCCATCATTTTTTTTGTTTCTGTTTTCGCTTTTGCCATCAAAACGGCAAAAAGTACTGACGAAGAGGAAGTATCTATAGTAAATCGCCTTATTGTTTTGTTATCAAGCAATTTTTTTATTCTGGAGCGAACAGCACCTTCAGTAATGCCAAGTTTTTTTGAAATATCAATATTAGACATTTTTGAATTTTTCTTTAGAAGAGAGAGAATTTTCTGATCTTTTTCATCTATTTTCATATAGAACTAGTAGATGCGGAAAATTAATAATGTTTCGAAATTCGCAATTCTAGAATTCATCGAAAACTGCGTCGAAGCAAGAGATAGTATGAGTCTTGAAGATGCCAGGAGTTTTGCGAATTCGCTCTACTATCAGCATTCCAATATCTTCGATATTTTTACCCCTGACTTTGATTAGAAGATCCCATTCTCCAGAAATGACATAAACACCATAAATGCCAGGAATACTCGAAAGTTTGGTTGCGAGCTGGGACTGATTAAGATTAGAATTTCGGTCATAGGAGGCAAAAACAAATGCAAGTGTTGGCAGGCCTGTTTTCTTGTAGTCCTGCTCAATAGTAAACTTTTTGATTATGCCTAACCGCCGAAGCTTTGTGATACGCTCATGTACTGTGGCGCGAGGAATACCGAGCGCATGGGATAGCTCGGCAATTGTTTTCCTTGCGTTTTTTTTAAGTGCATCGAGGATAACATGGTCTTTCTGGTCAAGCCTTGCATCCTTCACATTGGATATTATCCGGGTATTAGATTAAAAACCCATCGTTTTTTGGATAAAATCCGGCTTTTTCCAGTTATATTTTATATAATATAGAGGAGAGATAGATTATTAATGCTGGATAAACAGATCAGCATTGCCCGGTAAAGTGATAAGGAAAAGACCACGTAAGGATGCCTTGGTAGATGAACGGGCCTTTATGGCCCGTATTTTCTACGAATATCGTAATAAAAATAGTAAAATAATCTGATTTTCGTAAAAAAGATACGAATCTTTATAAATTGTAGTGTCCATAAAATAAATTATGTGTAGTTTAGATAACAAACCTGATTTTAAGAAAAAGGCCTAATTTGGCCACCGCACAGTTTGAATTTTGATAATTATTAAGGTGAATAAATATGACGTTAACAGAAAATATACAACAAGATGATTTGGGATCAATAAGGCTTGCATACTTCCTTTCAACAAGGGAAATTGCAAGAAATGAGCCATTGTCAGCTACTGGCAATCCAGAGATAGATGGCCCGATAAATGATGCGCACAGAGGAAACCTTCCGAAAGTAATTCCGATACTTGAAGAACTTACAAGAGAAACTGGGATGAATGTGGAGGTTGCGCTCATTGTTTGCGATGACCCAACATTAATGAGAGATTTCAGTGATTTTGAAATTCCACTTCATCAGGAACCTTCAACATATCCACAGGCATATAGGCAGGCTGGAATGAGAAAAGAAGAAGGCGAAACCAAAGGAGACTTCAGAGCGAGAATCGCCCCTGTTGTTGCAAGAGCAAAAGCAGAATATGAACAAAGGCTGCTTGATGTTTTAGAAGAACATGGTATTGACCTAGTCATATCAGATAGATATATGAGATTGTTTGGCCCAACTTTCCTCAATGAATATATAGGGCTTGTACTAAACAGCCATCCAGCAATTCTTCCGGAAATTCCAGGTGCAATTCCAACTAGTGGCGCTCTTGAGAGAGCTCGGGAAACTGGACATGATTTTACTGGAATCACTTGCCACATTGTAGATCATGGTGAGGATACAGGGCCACCTGTTCTTCAAAATGAGAATGTTCCGATTTACCCTAATGACAGTGAGGCAACACTTCGAGCAAGAAACTACCAGAATGAAGGAGGAGTTCTTGCTGAGGGAATAGTGCAACACTTGAGAAATCCAGATACCCAGAACCTCATTCGTTTAAGGCGAGAATGCAGCCAGGCAAATGGAAATAGAGAACAGGTGCTTGACAAAATGCGGACAGTTCGAGAACGCATGATCGAAGAACACCACGATGCATTTTCTGCATTTAGGAGAAATAGAGAAAGTATAAAACCAGGAGAGTATAGATACAGATTTAGAAGGCAGGAAGCGCAGCAGCCGAGAAGGCCATTAAGACAGGCTGCCACTGCCTGCAGGTGAAATAATGGATGATGTGCAATTGCTCAGAGAACTTGTCGCTATAAACTCAGTTTTTCCAAATGAAAAAAGTATTGCAGAATATGTGGAGCAGAAACTAAAGGATCAGGGATTTTTGGTTCAAAGACAACCACTATCAGATGACAGATTTAATATACTCGCAGAGCGCGGAACTGAGGGAAACCCCATTTTGCTCTATGCGCATTTGGACACAGTACCTGCATATGGAACTTGGGAAACTGACCCGCTCGAACTTAGAGAAGACGAAGATCGACTTTATGGACTTGGAGCATACGATATCAAATCAGGAATTGCAGCAATCATTCAAGCTTGTGATATAGACAGCAGCAGGAAAATCAAGATCGGATTTGGTGTTGATGAAGAGAATAATTCTGCTGGTGGGAATATGCTTGCAAATTCAGATTTTCTCTCTAATGTTGAGGGAATAGTTGCAACAGAAATCCTTGATTTTGAAGGAGCCACGTCGAATTCGATAATGCTTGGAAGACGAGGAAGAACAGTGATCGAAATTGAAGTTCCAGGAAGATCAGCTCATGGAGGACATGCAGAAGAAGGTATCAATGCTATTTCTGAAGCTGCAAGACTAGTTCATCTTTTAGAAGACATGAAACTTCCAACCAATAAACCATTGCCAAACCCCAATCAGTTTATTCGCAAAATTGCAGCTGAAAGCACCTCGCTGTCAGTTCCAGATAGTGCAATAATTGAGATAGATAGGCACATGATCGTTCCAGAAACACCAGAAACAGTAAGAAATGATGTTCAAATTTTTGTTGATTCTTTGTATGAAAGAGGAGAATTTGAGGACATAGATGGCAGAAGAATCAATGTAAGAGTAAAGCCTAGAGATGTGCCATATTTGATGCCTTATGTTACTTCAAAGGAAAGTGAACTTGTAAAGAAAGTAAGCAGTGTTTTTGAAGATCCAAAATATGTTTATGGTAACACTGTTGCAGATGAAAACGTTTTTGCAGCAACTGGACTTCCAGTTGTGAGTCTTGGTGCTGTTGGTGGAAATGAACATCAGGCAAATGAATGGGTCTCAAAGAGCAGCTATCTTGATTTGATATCTAACTTGCGTAAATACCTTCAGCAAAGATGAGCAAGGCGAGAAAGCGCCTTTGTTTTTTCTCCGGATTTTGTTTCTGCAAGAACATCCTGCAAAAATGAAATAGAATTTTGATAAGTAGAGCGATCTACGGGATAGGGAATGCCATCTTTGCCTCCGTGGGCAAATGAATATTTTACTGGATCTTTCCAATCAAGTTCTGTTCCATGGATTAGTTTGGCAAGAAGGCCTAGTGCACGTAATTTCTTTTTGCCCATTCCCTGCAGACAAACAAGTTCTTCATAGTTTTTAGGTTGAAGTTCATAAGCATTGTGAAGCACTTCCCAGTCTTTTTTTGAAAGATCAGATTTGAAGATTTCATGACGCACTGGAAGAGTGTGATGATTATCAAGAAGAGTGGTCTGGCCGCCAAAATATTTTCGTAAGTGATTAGGATTGTCATTTACCAGATCCAAAGAAACTTTCCTTGAATTTTCTGATTGATTGCTTGAGAGGTTTAGAGTTTCTTTTTCTTTTGATCCAGCGATTTTGTTTGGAGGATTTGCAACAAAGCGGTCTGCATTGAACCAGTGGTATCTTCTTGCATAATGATTTGCAGGATTCATGCCCTGCTGGATAACGCACCAGTTTCCTTTTTCATCAAAAAGAAAGGAGTGATGATAAAGATTGTAGCCATCCTGAATAACTGAACTGTCTACTTTTGCAGTTAGAATACTTGCTTTTCGAAGCTTTTTTTCAGAAGTGCCAAGTATGTCGGATTTTTGCTGGATTTCCTGGAGAGTATTTCTTGAAGCCCTGCCCTTTCCCCCAGCTACTGCAATGCCCAAATCCATAGTAATTGCTTCCTTTAATGCTCCACAAGTAGTAGTTGTGGTCCCAGAGCTGTGCCAATCAAAACCAATGGTGCAACTGAGAGCTTGGAAAAACATAGGATCAGAAAGTCGCACCAGTAGTTCCTTGGTTCCGTAATTGTCAATTATTATAGAAGTGATTTCTCTGGAAAGCTTTCTCATCCTAGTAAAGAGCCATACAGGGCATTTTCCAGGGTGGAGTGGAAGATCAATGGTTTTCATAAAAATCCCCCCAAAAGAGGGCTGCTGAGGGAATTGGGGAGGCCCTCAGCAGACGAAAGGGGTGAAACTAAATAGGTAACTTGGTCTTTGTTTATAAGGAAAAACGGAGTTCATTTCCGCAAGCATTTTTGAACGGTTGCCTTCAATAGGATATTGAGGGAATATATGATTAGGGGAGTTCTTTGTGACATAGATAATACACTGGTAGATTTCCTGACTTTCAAGGAAAAGACTGCAAGAGCTTCTGTTTCTGCGATGGTATCTCATGGCCTTCCAACAACTGAAGAGGATGCATATAGGAGACTTTTCGAAGTATATGCAGAATTCACAATGGAATATGAAAAAACATATTACCAGATTATTAGCCAGTTTGGGCTTGATGTAAACAAGGCAGAAGAGATTCAACAGGCAGCAATTATTGCACATCAGAGAATGATGAATGAAGTTCTTTGCCCATATCCAATGGTAAAGCCAGTATTAGCAGAACTTCGGCGAATGAAATTGAAAATAGGAGTAGTATCAGATGCTCCAAGAAACAAAGCATGGAAAAGACTTGTTTTGAGTGGATTGTTTGATCAGTTCGATTTTGTTATAACTCATCAGGATACCATGCAACACAAACCACACCCAACTCCATTTCAGCTTGGGCTAGAAAAACTTGGATTGCCTCCAAATGAAGTAATATTTGTTGGAGATGATCCGGCAAAAGATATTTTAGGAGCAAAACAGCTTGGGATTCTTTCATGCCTTGCACTCTATGGATTCAAGGACACACAGCGCTACAGAAAATACGATTTGGATAGTTTGCCAAAAGCAGATTTCGAAATTGAGAGGTTTGAAGACATCCTAGGCATGATTGCAACTGCAAATGACATTGAACAGATGAAGGAAAAAGGCCGTTGTTCAAGACTATGGACATCTGGAAAACGAATGCTCATAACAGTTGGACAGAAATCAAGACTTGGATTTGCTAGAACAATTTCAAGAGGAGCAAATCACTAACTTTATAAGCTGTTTCTCGCTATTTTCTTCTTAATCCCGCCTTAGCTCAACGGTAGAGCGGCCCGCTGTAGTTTTGATTTTAACTGGAAAACCAGTAGAAACGGGCAGGTTACTTGTTCAAATCAGGTAGGCGGGACTTATTTTTCATACACTTCTAGCTGCCCTCTCAACAACTTCGCTCAGTGCAGGATGGATATGTATTGTTCTAGTGATATCGCCGAGATAATTGCTGCCAGTTCTCATAAGAACCAAAACTTCATGGATAAGGGTGGATGCTTCTGGGCCCATTATATGGCAACCAAGGATTTTCCCATCATAGTCAGTAAGGAATTTCACGAAACCTTCCTTTTCTCCAATAGCAAGTCCCATTCCACTATTTTTGTACATGTACTTCCCAGAAAGATATTTCATCTCTTTTTCCTTTAGCTCCTGCTCAGTATATCCAACTCCTGCAATCTGAGGAAATGAGAATACTGCATGAGGCATAGCAGAATAATCAACTTTGATTTTATTTCCTGGATTGAAGATGTTTCGAACTACAGTTTCGGCTTCGAGATTTGCAGAATGCTTGAAAAGATATTTTCCGGCAATATCCCCAAGGACCCAGATACCATCGACATTGGTCTGCATATACTCATCGCACTCAACATAGCCATGCTTATTCAGTGCAACGCCTGTTTTTTCAACTTCCAGAATATCGGAATTAGATGTTCTTCCAGTTGCAATGAGCAGGTGAGTTCCTTCTGCCTTCTGACCATCTTTGCTATGGACAATGATCTTATCTCCGTTTTTCTCAACTTTGCTTGATGCAAAATTAAGCTTGACTTCGCAATGTTTTGAAAATATTTCTGTGAATTTTTCTCCGATTTCCTGATCCTCACGAGGAAGCAATCGAACATTTCTCTGCAGGATAGTTACTTTTGACCCCATTGCTGAAAAGAAATAGGCAAGCTCGGTTGATATATATCCACCGCCAATAACCAAAAGTTCCTTTGGAAGTTTCTTGAGGCGCAGAATTTCCCTGCTGGTCATATATGGAACAGAATCAATGCCTTCCAGTGGAGGAACTGATGGCCGGGTTCCTGCTGCAATAACAATCTTATCTGCAGAAATTTCTCCATCTTTTACTAAGAGGGTTTTTGGACCAGTAAACTTTGCTCTTTCTTTATAGAGAGTAATATTTGGGGATTTTCGAAGCGAATCTTCTATTTTTTTGGCATCCTCATCAACAACCCAGGATCTCTTCATTGCTTTTTCAAAATCAATAGATGCATCGCATTCAACATTTACTCCGAATTCACTGGAATTTTTTATTGTTTGAACGACATCTGCACTATGAACCAGGATTTTTGTTGGGATGCATCCGCGGTTGAGGCATGTTCCGCCAAGAGGGCCTTCCTCGATGATTGCAACTTTAAGTCCTTGGGCTGCTGCTGCACTAACTACAGTGAGACCAGAGCCGCCGCCAATAACAATTAGATCAAATTTCATATTTTGATATTGATGGGGCAAATTAAAAAATCAAGCGAAAAGAGCCTTTACAAAGAAAACCGGATCTGTCAGATTTTTGTGATTGTCTGGATTGAGAATTGCATCCGAAATGACTTCCCTGATATCTTTGCTTCTATGAGCTTTTCCAATAATTAGATCAACTAAAAATGGATGATTGCACATCTTCAGAAGATTATTATTTGTATTAACTTCGCTTTGGATGATTCCGTAGAGTTTTTTGTGATATTCGGAAAATTTCTCTTCTGAGAAGTTGTTTTGCTCCAGCGCCTCAATAATAACTTGTGCAGATACTTTTCCACTAGTTAGAGCATTGCCAATTCCTTCTCCAGTAAATGGATCGATTAAGGATGATGCATCTCCAATTAGCACATAGCCATTTCCATAATTTCGGATCTTTTTTGTTGCAAGAGGAAGAAGCCAGCTTCGAACATCAGTGCTTCTTTTAGCATCTTTGAATCGCTCCTTGAAAACAGGATTTTTAGTTGTGATTTCTTCGAGCAATTTGGTGAGGTTGATTTTTTTGGATTTAACATGGCTGACCAAAATTGCAATACCAACATTAGCTCTTCCATCTGGCAGTGGAAAAATCCAGAAATAGCCAGGAAGGGTTTCTTTGACAAAATGCAACTCTATTTTATTGCCCATGCCGCCGACATTTTCATAATATGCGCGAACTCCTGCAGATTGGTGTTTTTCATCAGAGTTGTTTACTCCTAGTTTTCTTGCAGTAAAGCCGGCTGCCCCATCAGCTCCAACGATCACTTTTGCACGATATTCAAACTGTTTTCCTTTTGAAGTTCCTTTTACACCAACAAGTTTTCCATTTTCTTCAATAAAATCAGTTACCAAAAATTCTTCTATTGTTTTGGTAGCGAGTTTTTTGGCATTTTGAAATAAAACATCATCCAGAACCATCCTGGTACAAACAAATCCAGGAGCATCCTTGCTGCCTGCTGCTTTTACTGGAACAACGGTTCCGTTAGGAGATGAGAAGGTAACTCCATACATATCTTTATGATCCTTAGTTTGAAGTTCTTTGAGAAGCCCCAGTTCCTTCAGTACACTAACAGAGCGGCCGCTAATTCCATCTCCGCAAATTTTTTCCCTTGGAAACTTTGCGCGATCAAGAAGAAGAACTTTTTTTCCTGCCTTAGATAAGAATGCAGTACAGCTAGAGCCTGAAGGTCCTGCTCCTATTACTATTACATCGTAGTTTTCCATGTGATCACTGTAAAACTCGTCTATATAAAACTAAATACGCTATTTACTGATTATGCTTATAATCATATGCGGACTTCCAGGAAGTGGAAAAAGTTCGCTCTCAAGAAGGCTAAAAAGAATATTGCCTGCGATACACTTGAATACTGATAAGGTAAGAAAAGAGGTGTTCCCTAATCCAAAATACACTGAACAAGAGAAGAAAATGGTTTATGATGAGATTGTAAATCAAACCGAAAAGCAGCTTTTGAAAAAAAGAAATGTTATCGTAGATGCTACTTTCTACAGCAAAAAATACAGGCAACGAGTAATCAATGTTGCAAGGGATACCAAGACAAAATACTACGTGATAAAATGCATACTCTCAGAGGAAATGATAAAGAAAAGACTTGAGATGAGAGGCAAAAGAGGAACAGGGGTTAGTGATGCTGATTATGAGATATATTTGAAAGTAAAGGAAAAGTTCGAGCCCATTGAAGAGAAACATCTGGAAGTTGACTGCTCTTTTGAAGGAGAGGAACAAGTAAAAAAAGCAATGGATTACTTAGGTGTCAAACATGGAAAAAGATAAGATAATAGAGCTTACAAAAAAAGGGTTTGAACTGATAGAAACTCATATCTCCTGGGTGCTGCTTTCTGACGAATTTGCATACAAGATAAAAAAACCAGTAAAATTCTCATTTCTGGACTTTTCTACCATTGAGAAAAGAAAAACGCTCTGCGACGAGGAAGTAAGGCTAAACAAAAGACTGTCTCCAGACATATACATTGAGGTTGTTTCAGTTAATGATCTTGATGGAATATTAGAGTTCAATGGAAATGGGGATGTTATTGATTACGCAGTGAAAATGAAAAAACTGAACCAGGAAAACAGGATGGACATGCTGCTCAAGGATGATAAAATAGGCCAAGAGCATGTGAAAGAGATTGCCGGGATAGTTGCAGATTTCCACAAGAATATTGATGTAATCAGAGAGACTGGATATGGAAGTGCAAAGACAGTAAAAAAACAGATCGATGATCTTGGAAATTTCAGGGGGGTAATTGAAAACGCATGCGGACTTGGAAAAACAGTTGATTTTATTTTGGAAAAATCAGATGAGTTTATTGGCAAACATAGAAGAGAGTTTGAAAAAAGACATGACAGTGGCAAGGTACGAGATTGTCATGGAGATTTGCACTCTGCAAACATCTTCATAGGGGAAAAGATAACTATTTTTGATTGTATTGAGTTTAGCAAAGATTTTAGGTTCATAGACACTGCAAGCGAAATAGCATTTATGGCAATGGATCTTGATGCATTTGGAAAAGAAAAGCTTGCAGATCTGTTTGTTGAGGGGTATATTGCAAAAAGTCAGGATGAAGACCTTCGATCAGTGATCCAAATTTACAAATGCTACAGGGCAAATGTCAGAGCAAAAATTGCTGCAATTGAATACTCCCAGAATCCAGAAGAAGAACCAAAAGAAAGAATTAGAAAATATATTGAACTGGCTGAAAAATATGCCAAAATGCTCAATTAGTGCCTGAAATGACGAACTCCGGTGAAGACCATAGACATTCCATGCTCATTTGCAGCATCAATTACTTCCTGATCTCTAATCGAACCACCAGGCTGGATTACTGCAGTAATTCCACGCTTTGCAGCTGCATCTATCCCATCTCTGAACGGGAAGAAGGCATCAGAAGCCATAGCACATCCTTTGAGTTCTAATCCAAAATCAGCAGCAATATCAGCACCAAGACGGGCTGCATCAACTCTTTTCATTTGTCCGGCTCCAATACCAATAACACGTGTTGGCTGTGCATAAACAATAGAATTGGACTTTACGTGCTTGCATACTTTCCAGGCATATTTCATAGCAAGAATTTCTTTATCGGTAGGGGTTTTCTTGGTTACTACATTGAATTGTTTATCATGAAGAATAACATTGCCATCCTGCACAAGAAGGCCCCCAACAACAGAACGATACTCTCTGTATGGTGGATGGTTCTTGTCAAGTCCATCAATTTGAAGAAGTCTTAGTTTTTTCTTTTTAGAGAAGATTTCAAGCGCCTTTTCAGTAAATGATGGAGCAAGAACGATCTCAATGAATTTGGAAGTAATCTCAGCTGCAAGCTCCCCGCCAACTTCTCTGTTGAGGATAGTAACTCCTCCAAAGGCGGCCTCTGGATCAACGGATCTGGCAAGCTTATATGCTTCAAGAAGGTTTTGGGCAGACGCTACTCCAGAAGGATTATTATGCTTCATTACAACTGCAGTTGTTTCTGAAAATTCTTTTATGAGTGCAAGTGCAGAATTGGCATCAAGAAGATTATTATATGATAATTGTTTTCCCTGAAGCTGTTTTGCATTTGCAATTGAAGACTCTTTGTATTGATCATCAACATAAAATGCAGCAGTCTGATGAGGATTTTCACCATAGCGCAAATCCTGGTTTTTATGGAATGAAATTGTCAGATATTCTGGATACTGAACAGAATTTGAAAAGACTTTCCTAAAGTAATTTTCAATTACTGCATCATAATGAGATATATGCATCCAAGCCTCAAGTGCAAGCTCTTCCCGGCTTTGAACTGAAAGTTCCCCTGTTTCTTTTAACTCGGAGGTTACTTTTTCATACGAATTTGGACTGACTACTACTGCAACGTTTTGATAGTTTTTAGCAGCAGCCCTAACAAGAGTTGGCCCTCCTATATCAATTTTTTCGATTGTATCTGCTAGGGAAGCGCCCTTTTTGATAGTGTCTTCAAAAGGATAGAGATTAACCACAACAAGGTCGATAAAGCCAATACCATTTTTCTCTGCTTCTTCCACGTGCTTTGTGTTGGTCCTGTCAGCTAGTATCCCTCCGTGGATTTTTGGATGAAGAGTTTTAACTCTGCCATTCATCATTTCGGGAGAACCAGTATACTCTGAAACATCAATAACTTTGATGTTATTTTCAGAAAGAAGTTTTGCAGTGCCGCCACTTGAGAGTATTTCTACCCCTTGCTCAGAAAGAACTTGTGCAAGCTCAATCACGCCAGTTTTATCAAATACACTTATTAGTGCTCTCTTTATTTTTGCCATGAGATTATCCCTACAATAAAGTGTCCAAAGGAAGTAAGCTCCAACGGACTTTTGAGCATTAAATCTTCTGAGTGAAAACTCAAAAAATTCAAGAACCAGTTAACAATATTGTTTGAATGTTGCTTAAAAGGATTTCCATTTTGCCTACCTAAAGAGAATAATATCAACTACTCTTTGTGCTGCATCAATCATATCAAACATCCACACCCTAAGCTCGTCCTGATCAAAATAAACTGGCAATACAATAAGAGGGAATTTCCCGGGTTTGATCTCAGAGTTTGGAATAATAGAGGCATTGACAAGAACCTGTTCAATATAAGGATTTCCGGTAACTAAAACCATCTCTTGCGGAAAGCCAGCATCCACCATAAGATGCCAGGCAGTCCTATCAGGTATTGTAATGAAATCAGGAAGATGTGTAATGTGATCATCAGGAAAAACAATGCTGCCATCTGGTTGAAGATTGCTAAACGGACCTATCACATCCCACTAATTGATGCAATAATCGATCAGCTTGAATTGAGTAGATTGGAGCTCGTACCAGTAAGTGACGAAAGAGTGAGTAATCAAGTGATATTGCCTGGCAGATTCAAACGCATCTATGTTACTGATGCGGACGGAATTCTTTTTTTAGGCGGAAAAAACATTCAACAATTCGATCCTCCTGACCCAAAATATTTATCTAAAAAAGGACATAAAGAAAGGATTACAAGGGAACTAACAATCCATCAAAACATGATTCTAATTACATGTAGTGGTACTGTCGGAAGAGTTGTCCTTGCACCAGAACATTTTGAAGGAATCGCTACCAGCCAACACATAATTCGTATTGTTCCAAGTGAACAAATAAATCCTGGGTATCTGTATGCTTTCTTAGCAAGCGACTATGGTTACCAGTTAATTATACGAAACAAGTATGGTTCGGTTGTTGATGAAATTGACGATCATCAGGTTAGTACAATACCAATCCCATTGCCAGACAAAGAAACAATGGATAAAATTGGAAATCTCGTGCTTGAAGCAAATGATAAACTCACTCAAGCATATTATTTAGAAAAAGAAGCAATCTCTCAAGTTGAAAAATTGATTATTGATAATCAAAAATAGGCATCCATGAGTGGATATATCAAGAGAACTAATCTTACAGTTGGAATAAGTCTGCTTTCATTAATCTCTCATATGCAACTTTTACTTCCTCTTTCGTATACTTGGATTTTAGGCTGCATATCTTATTTGAGACGGCTTCTACATCTTCCTTTAATTCTGGGTGTTTCTTAATTTGATATAAAATAGAGGCTAAAAGTTCAAGTTCATCTGGTGTGAATTTTGTGTCTCCTAAAAATTCCTTAAGTTGTTGTATTGGCTCAGCACGTAAATCTACCTTTTCGAACACTTCGTCTGAATAATAATCATTTGCTAATCCTGGGGAGTACGGGCCATTAAAATACCAGTTAAATGAATATTCTTTTGACCACTGGGGGGCATTTTTCATACGTTGAAATAAATAAACTAACTTCTGGAGTATGATACGATCATTCTTAGTTCCATGAGATGGCGTATCTTCTAGAATTTCAGCAAGAGCAGATAAAACCTCATTTTTGCCCATATGTATCCGTATTTCTTTAAGCACACGTACTATTTATTAATTCAGGTATTTATCTCCTCCTCTAATTTAGACACTATCTCACCTATCTTGTCTCTGATTTTATTATTCCGGTTCCCCGAAGTGTCCCTCAGGAGTGCTAATAGCTCGTTAATCTCGATAATAAATGGGTCGTCCCTCATTTCAAAGTTGGCTGCAATGTCTAGGAATTGCTCCCTGAGATCATCCAATCCCTTTACTGGATTCTCATCTGCAGATTCATTCAGTTTTCCTAGGGTATTCTGGAGTTTGCATAATAATGCTCTGCGACGACGTTTTTCCTGAGCATCAAATAGTCTTCGAGCACCATCAAGTTGCCAGGCAGTTTCCTTGATTTCATTTTCCAACATCAGGTGCGGGGGGGTTCTAAAGTCGCTTTCTTCGAAGTTACACGCCTCTAATGATACCGATATCTCGGTTTTTTCCTCAGCTTTTAGGTAATCATATCCCTTTGAATGAATTTTACGCTCTATTCCAGTTCTTATGGTGTCAGCTACACTGGGTTCCAAGTCCTCAAATATGAACTCAACTCTGGGTCGGTTACGTCCATAAAGATTAGACACATAACCGCGGACTTTGAATTTTGATGCTACCCCAACAATCAACCGGCGCATTCCTACTCCAAAAATGATATTCATGAGATTGGGGTCATTGTCTCTTGTCCTTACAGTTATTCGTTTAATTTTTACTGGCACTAGCTTCATTTTACCTACCCCACTAGTGTCCCTTATTGTTTTCTCTTAGGCCAGTTTCTATTGCATCGACGAACATCCGTTCTAAAACCCTTTCAGCTCTCACTAGTTGAAGAGTGCCTGTCTTCTCGTTATAGACCCAGAATGCGTCCTCCTTATGGCTCCAGCCCTTCTTTTTAAGTTCGAGTATGAGCTCTTTGGGCAGTGAAACTGCTTGGAGTTTGTCCATGTAAACTGTGGCTGTCTTGATCATCATGGAGGTACTATGAACTCACTAGTTTTTATGTGTTTCTAATTTTTCCATGGATTTCCATATACGAGATATTTTTTGTGCAGGATTACCTCAGGTTAGGATTTTTGTGCAAAGCCTAATGAAAAAGCATCAAGATCCGAAAACTTTAAGCACCCACATGAATAAAATTCCTGCAAAGAGTATAGTAAGGTTCTTGATCTTATCCCATCCTTCGGATTTGTGCATTTCAGGAATAAGATCTGCTGCTGCAATGTAAATGAAATTTCCAGCTGCAAATGGAACCAAATATAGGGCAATGCCATCAACCATTCCAGAGAGGATATATCCAACAAATGCTCCGCCAATTATTGTAGACTGTGAGATAAAACTATAGGTTATTGCCTTGTTGCGGGAAAGACCTCCTTTTATCAAAGTTCCAAAAATACCCAGCTGCTGCGGAAGCTCATGGGCAACTATTGCAACCAATGTCGCAATCCCAAGAGGAATGCTGACTAGGAAACTTGCTGCTAGGATTAATCCTCCAAGGAAATTGTGAACACCGTCTCCAATCAATACCATATATGAGAATGGATGAATATCGCATTCTTTGCAATGATGCCAGTGCACATAGGTTTCGAGGAATATGAAAAGAACAAAGCCAGCAAGAGTAAAGAGAAGAACAGATTCAGGATTAAATGATTCAAGCGATTCTGGAAGAAGATGGAGAAATGCTCCGCCAAGAAGGCTTCCTGCTGCAAATGCCATTAGGATATGCGAAAGTTTTTCCATATTAGCTTTGCTTATCCAAAGCGAGAAAACTCCGATAAAGCCAAGCAACGCATCAATGATTGCCGCACCAATAATCCAGAAAAACTCATCTGCCATGATGAAATTATTAAGCAAAAGCTTTAAATTTATTAACTTTTGGATTTTAACATCTGTAAAAATTCATCAGGAGGGCCAAAAGTACCAGGTTCCGGACCTTTTCCAGGAGCATGATAATCCGACCCACCGCTTTCAAGCAGATCAAATTTCATTGCAAAATCATGCAAAATTTTGTATGTCCTCTCGTTGTCATTTTGGGTATAATTGTAATAGGGATAATTAGTCACATAATCATAAACAGATTCTACCCCATCTCCCCCCAGTCTTTTGAAATCCCGGAGCAGTTTTTCAAGATCATATTTGTATGCCCGGATTTCTGTAAAAACAAATGGATGGGCAAGAATTGCCTTGCCAGAAGCAGTATGAATGACATTGATTGCTTCTTCAAGAGAAAAGAAATTTGACCGCTCCACAAATGCAGGTTGTCCGGCATCAAGTAATTCGTCAAAAACCTGTGGGATGCTTTTGAATTCATCGGGATATTTTTCAATTAGCGCTTTTGCAATATGCGGACGGCCCAATGAAGCCTTGGCAAATTTCTTCGCATCTTCGAATGTGATTTCATAGCCAAGTTGATTGAGCTTTGATATTATAGCCTTTTTTTGACCATCACGCTCTTGAGATAACCTGCTTAAAGTTTCTAAAAGCTTTGGGGATTTTGTATCAAGAAAAAGCCCAACAACATGAAGATCCATGTATCCGAGAATATTATCATAAACAGACAATTCAATTCCTGGAATAACTTCAATGGACGAATTAATGGTATGAATTCTTTCTGCGCTTTTTATTGTATCATGATCAGTAATTGCAATTGCAGAAAGATTGGCATCTTCTGCTTTTTTTACAATTTGCTCTAAAGAATAAATCCCGTCTGAAGCTGTTGTGTGAAGATGAAGATCAATCATATATTACACCTGGAAAAAATACATTTGCAATAACCGCGAAATAATTCCAGCAAGGACAATTGCAAATATGATTTCAAAGACGGAAATTAAAAGGGCATTTTTCCATCCTTGCTCCTTTTTTAGGGCAGCTATGGTTGCAATGCAGGGTACATAGAACATAGTAACTATTGCAAATGTTATCATTTGAACAGGGGTGAGAACTGAATCAAATACTTCGGTTCCAAGAAGAGCAGCTAGCATAATCAAGGCAAGTTCTTTTCGAAGAACTCCGAATATCAAAGTGATCCCAACAATTGCAGGAAGACCAAGCCAATCAACAGTAATAGGACTTAAGGCCTCAGATATTGAACCAAGCAGACCAAGAAGCTCTGCAACTTTCATCAAAAATGTTGAAACAATTATTATTGGAAATGCCATGAAGATAAAGGCATGGAGCCTTCTCCAGGACTGGATTGCAATGTTCTTGATGGAAGGAAGCTTGTATGACGGCATTTCCATAATCAATCCAACAGGCTCACCAGGAAGAAGTTTGAATGCAATTCGGCCAAGGACCAAGATTACAAGGAGATTAAGCCCATATAGTGCAAGTGCCCACTCTATTCCGACAAAGGATGCAACAAGACCCATGATAACTACAGTAACAGCAGCACATGGAACTAAAGTTACTACAAAAGAAGCGAGCAGCCTGCTTCTTTGGGTCTCAAGAATCCGGCAGGATAAACAGGCCGGAACATTGCAGCCATATGCAAGCAGCAACGGAATGAATGCTTTTCCGTGCATTCCTATTTTGTGCATCACAGCATCCATAAGAAACGCCATTCTAGCAAGATAGCCAGAATCTTCCAAAATTGCCAGGATAATATAGAATGGAATGAGATATGGAAGTGCAATAGAAAGACCAGCAATTAGCCCTTCAACTACACCTTCAATAAAAATTTCCTGTGCAATGCCGCTTCCGAAATAATTATGAAGCACTTGCTTAATCGAATTGAAAAATGCAAGCAATGAATCAGAAGCAAGAGCGCCTAGTGTAAATAAGCAATAGAAAGAAATTGCAGCAATTAAAAGCATGAAAAGGTAGCCAGCATATCTGTGAAGCAAAATTGAATCCAGTCTTTGGGTTATAGGAATTTCTTTGCTTCGAAGCACCATGCAGCTTCTTGCAATCATCTCAGAATGCGAATATCTTTCAGAAGGAATAACGATAGAAGCAGACTGACCAAATGTCTTTTCTATTTTTGCAAGGGATTTTGATGCAAGTTTGATAATTTTTGGATCTTTTTTTTCTATTAAAAGGGTTATTTGCTGGTCGGCTTCAAGAAGTTTTACTGCCGCCCATCGCGAAGGGTAATCAAGTTTCAGCTTATCAATTGCGACTGAAAGCTCAGATATGTGAGCTTCAAGTTTTTTTGAGTAGGGAATTTTTTGTTTTTTCAAAGAAACTTGAACTGCTTCTTGCATAAGTTTTGAGACGCCTGAACCCTTTGTTGCAATGATTGGAATTACTGGTACTCCGAGTTTTTTTGAAAGTTTCTCAATATCAATTTTAATCCCGCGAGTTCTTGCAATATCCATCATATTAAGTGCAATTACAACTGGAACATTAAGCTCAAGAAGCTGAAGAGTAAAGAAAAGATTTCGCTCAAGCACAGACGCATCAACAACATTTATTACAACGTCTGGTTTTTGTTTTGCTATATATTCTCTAGAGATAAGCTCTTCAGTGGAAAATGTTGAGAGAGAGTAGATTCCAGGCAAATCAATTATGTCAATTTCAGTTCCGTGGAAATTTAATTTTCCCTCTGCTTTTTCTATTGTTTTTCCAGGCCAGTTGCCCATGTGCTGATGAAGACCAGTAAGATGATTGAATAGGGCAGATTTACCAACATTGGCATTTCCAGCAAGCGCAATTCTCATTTTTTAACCTCAACAAAAATCTTGCGCGCAAGACCACGGCCAATTGCAAGACAGGAGGAGCGAACATGTAGTTCAACTGGGCCTGCTCTTGATGAAGCCCGGGCAACAGTAACTTTGGTTCCTGGAGTAAGACCAAGATCAATAAGCCTTCTGGAGCTGGCCTTTCCGCCTTCAATTGAAATGATAGTGCCAGAGTCCCCCCGAAGTAGATCGCAAAGTCTTCTTCGAGCTCCAGTTGATGAAGTTGACATTACACCTCGAAGAGCAGTCTCAACATCATCAGAAAGAGCATGTTCCAAAACACACGCTTCCTTGTGGATTTTGGTTTTTTTAACTCCTATAAATTCAAGGAATCTTTCTATCAAACGGTGCTTTCGAAGAACTTTTTTTCCAAGAGAAGTTCCTTTTTTAGTAAGCTGCGCCTCACCATAGCGTTCATATTTTACTAAACCTTTTTTTGATAATTTTTTTAGCATTTCACTAACACTGGCAGAGGAAACACCAAGATCTTTGGCAAGCTCTTTCACTTTTGGGTTTTTTCCAACTTCCTGGTAGCGTACTAAAGCCTCGAGGTATTCTTCACTCTCAGGACTTCGTTTTTTACTCATAATGTGTTAGGTCTGCCTAACATTTATAAATTGCATGAAAAGGCCTATCGATGGATTTTTAAAACTGACTAACTAGAATTGTTCTACTTATTATGCCTCGATAGTGTAAAGCATTGAGTTTTGAATAACTCAAAGCGCAACATGGTTAGCATACGAGACTGTCACTCTCGCGATCCGGGTTCGAACCCCGGTCGAGGCGCTTTTCCAACTGACTCGAAATAAATTCAAGCAAAGGCTCTTATTTTTTACATCTAAAGGCGCCATGATAGGCCTTGGTCTTTTTCTCAGAAAAGTCATTATATTTGTGTTAGAAAATGGGTTTTCAGATATATTTATAAATAGTTTCAGTCATATATACTATTACACGCTTTTTACAACAAAATACTAAGCTTTATATATGATAATTGAGAGATTTAGTATACAAATTGAGATGAGATTATGGCCGACATTATGGATAGGATGCTGAGCAGCCTTGTAAAGCACAAGGGATCCAGTGAAACCAAGTCTTATCTTATTGGCCTTGAGAGAGGCAGAATCTGGGCATCAGACAGTGCAGACTACTTTGAAATGAGAGAATGGAGCGAGATCAACCTAGAAGAATATGAAGATAATGTACTTCCAGGAAATGAAGAAGTGCACTTTAGAGTACTTCAAACAGAAACATCTCTTGAGTGGGATGCTTATGTTAAAGGTTGGGTAGACGGAGTTCGAGAAATTGTTTCGAGATACTAGTTTTTAATTAATACTTATGAATACCTCTCTGGAGGTACTTTATGAGATTTGTAATCCTTATTTTAGCAGCATTACTTGTATTTGGATGTACAAGTAGCGCTCCGGAAGATAAAACAGAGAATACTCCAATAATTCCAGGAGTCCCTACAAATCCAGCTGAAGAATGTACATCAGATTATTCATTTTCAGAACTGGGAGATGGGATATTTTCTAAAGAAGAAAGCCTTGTTGCAACAGTCACCTGCGCTGCTGGAAAAACTTTTGTCCTTAGTGTTGATGGCAAAGTAGTTGACAGCAAAACAGTTAGCGAAAATGCAACTACCCCTGTCGAATTCGAAGTTCCAGCAATAAGAGACGGAACAGTTGAAGTGAAGGTCGATAGTGAGGGCGAGACTTTGTTCTCAAGAGAATGGGAGGTTGCTCCTCTTGGAAACCAGGAAACTCTGGGCGCTGGATATGAGTCATATTCATTCAAGCGATGGATAGCAATGTCATATGACATTGAAAGCCAGGTTGATGTTGGCCAAGTAAAAATATATATGAAAAGACAAAGTTCCAATACACAACCAAGCTCCAAAATTGTCCTAGAGATAAGAAAGGATAATGCAGGAGAAATAGGTTCACTTGTTTCAACAAAAAGTTTGCCAATAGAAGCAACAACACTTTCAGAAAATTGGATTAAGTTTGATTATGATGAAAAGGTAAAACTTACTCCCGGCAGTTACTGGTTTGTTCTAAAGATAGATCAAACTGAGGAAATCAGCCTTGTTAGCGATGTTGTAACTGTCCACTATGAGATTATTGACAAACAAGCTCTTGGTAATGACTATACAAAGTCAATGACTCTTGCGGTTGATGAAAAAACAGGAAAGGCATCAGAAACTTCTTGGGAGCCTCTTCCATATGACAAAGAGTTCAACATCGTATTAAGCTACGGAAAGTAGCCATCTATTTTTTTTGCTATTTTTTTTAATTTTCCAAAACGGCTAATCATATCGTTTTCCATCTCTTCAAGAGTATTCTCAAGAGTATGCCCACGAAGATAATAACTGCGTCCGTCTTTTACAATTAAACCAGATCTTTTAAAGAGATTAAGATGGTATATAATTGCAGCTTGACTAACTGCTCCAAGCTGCGCGATATCACGGGAGGAAATTCCAGAATCATTATGACTTGCTTTGACAAGTGCTCTAAAAACAAGTTTTCCAACCTCATCACGATCATCTCCGAGGCCAAGGCATCGATAAATCCAATCAATGCCATGATTGAGATCTTCGTCCTCGCTTGGAATAGAAATATAGCGAATGATTACCTGTCGGTAATAGCGCTTGTCTGCCATATTTGATAAAGAACCTAAAATTTTAAAAAACCTTCTAAATATTAAACAGATTGTTAAATAGATAAAAGTTCGAAATAAAAAATATAGGTGATTCTACGAAAGAAGAAACCCCAAAGATAGAAGCTGAAAAGAAAGAGGCACTTCCACTGCATGAGGATATGAAACTCGTGGAACATGCAGATATTGAAGAGCTTGAAGGGCCAAAAAAGATTGGAGAACTTGAAGAACAAATTCTCAGGCTAAGAGCTGACTTTGAGAATTATAAGAAAAGAACAGAAAAAGAAAACATTGCATTTCGGGAATCTTCAAAAGCAGATATATTGAATAAGATACTGCCAATATTAGATGAGCTTGAAATTGCATTTTCACATATGGAAACCGCATCTGATAAGGACTTCAAACATGGAATGGAACTGATATATTCAAAGCTCTCAGAACTCCTGAAAAAAGAGGGAGTCATTGAGATGAAAACACTCGGAGAAACATTTGACCCATATCGACATGATGCCATAAGGCAAGGAGATGGGGAAGAAGGAAAGATAGTCGAAATAGTACAAAAAGGATATTTATTAAATGGAAAAATATTGAGACATGCTAAAGTAGTTGTTGGAAAAGGAGAGGTGAAAGAAAATGAGTAAAATAATTGGAATTGATTTAGGAACTTCAAATTCAGCTGCCGCATATTTGGAAGGCGGAAGGCCAAAGATTATCCCCAGTTCAGAGGGAATTACACAGTATGGGAAAGCATTCCCAAGCTATGTAGCTCTCACTCGTGATGGACAGAGAATTGTTGGTGAGCCTGCAAGAAGGCAAGCAATCACAAATGCAACGGGTACCATAACTGCATTCAAAAGGAAGATGGGAACTGACCATAAATACAACATATTTGATAAGGATTACAGACCCCAGGAATTATCTGCATTTATTTTGCAAAAAATCAAGAAAGATGCAGAAGAATTTCTCGGAGAGAAAGTAGAAAAAGCAGTGATTACTGTTCCAGCGTACTTCAATGACAATCAGAGACAGGCAACAAAAGACGCAGGTGAAATTGCAGGTCTTGAGGTTGTAAGATTAGTAAATGAACCTACTGCAGCAAGTCTTGCATATGGACTTGATAAATCCGACAAGGAACTGAAAATATTTGTATTTGATCTTGGAGGCGGAACGCTCGATGTTACAATTATGGACTTCGGAGGAGGAGTTTTCGAAGTAAAGTCAACAAACGGAGACACGCAGCTTGGCGGAACAGATATGGACAAGATCATTGCAGAATATCTTACAGATCAGTTCAGAAAAGAAAGCGGTATCGACATAACAAAAGACAGGCAAGCACATGAAAGAATTTTGGAAGCTGCTGAAAAGGCAAAGATTGAACTTTCTACAACTCTTGAATCATCAATCAATCTGCCATTTCTTACTTCGGTTGACAATCAGCCAAAACACTTCCAGCATACGCTCACAAAGGCAAAACTTGAGGACTTAGTTAGGCCAATAATTGATAGATGCAGAGGGCCAATTGAACAGGCTATGAAGGATGCAAAACTCAAACCATCTGAAATTGACAAAATTATTATGGTAGGCGGACCAACAAGAATGCCGATCGTGCATAAGTTTGTTGAAGATACTGTAGGAAAGAAAGCTGAAAGGGGAATTGACCCAATGGAATGTGTAGCAATGGGAGCGGCTATTCAAGCAGGTGTCCTCTCAGGAGAAGTCAAAGACATTCTTCTTCTTGATGTTACTCCACTTTCTCTAGGTCTTGAGACTCTTGGTAATGTATTTACAAAACTGATTGAAAAGAATACAACAATACCAACAAAGAAAAGCCAGGTATTTTCAACTGCAGCAGATATGCAAACAGCTGTCGACATACATATTTTGCAGGGAGAGCGGCCAATGGCAAAAGACAATGTCTCATTGGGCAAATTTACCCTCGTAGGAATCCCGCCAGCAGCAAGAGGAGTTCCACAGGTTGAAGTAACATTCGACATTGATGCAAACGGAATTCTTCATGTTAGTGCAAAGGACAAAGCAACAAACAAAGAGCAGAGTATGCGCGTCACATCTCCACTGAAGATGTCTGATGATGAGATCAAGAGCAAAATGTCCGAGGCAGAAGACTATGCCGAAAAGGATAAACAAGAACTTGAGCTTGCCCAGGCAAAGAACGAAGCAGAGAGTATGATTTACGTTGCTGAAAAAACAATCAAAGATCTTAAGGATAAACTGTCTAAAGATCAGTTTGACAGCATTAGCCAGGTAAAGAAAAAGCTTGAGGATGCACTATCTGAAAAAGATGTTGCCAAAATCAGAACTGAAACAGAGAATCTGCAGAAAGTTCTGCAGGAAATTGGTGCTTCTGCATACCAGGCCGCAGGTCCAGGAGTCGGAAGCGATGGAGCATCATCCGAAAGTAACGAAAAGACTGAGCAAGAAAAGAAAAAACCAGATGATACTGTAGTGGAAGGAGAATATGAAAAAGTAGATGATGATAAAAAATGACAAACTACTATGAAGTCTTGGGAGTTTCTAAAGATGCAGGCAAAGATGAGATAAAAAAAGCTTATCGAAAGCTTGCAAAGAAATTCCATCCAGACAAAAACAAATCAAAAAATGCTACCCGAAAATTCCAGGAGATTACAGAGGCATACGCAGTACTTATGGAAGGAAAACCTATTGAGAAGGATCAGCCAGGACCATTTAATGAATGGGAGTTTGCAGTAAAAGAGGCAATCCTTGCACATAGGCAAAAATGCAATGTATGTCACAGTGGAAGATGCCATGCCGTATCTATGATGCAGTCTATGATTGACGTTGTGGATGCAGATCACAACAATGCATACAGATGATTGGATGAAACGAGATTATTATGAAATTCTTGGCGTGGCAAAAAATGCAAGTGCGAGTGAGATAAAAAAAGCTTATCGAAAACTGGCACTCAAATATCATCCAGACAAAAACAAAGAGCCCAGTGCAGCTGAAAAATTCAAAGAGATTAGCGAAGCATATGCAGTTTTGAGCAATGATCAAAAACGAGCCCAGTATGACCAGTACGGCCATGCAGGCTTTGATCAAATGTATAGCCAGGAGGATATTTTCAGAAGTGCTGATTTTAGTGGTTTTGAAGATATGTTTGGAGGAGAAAGCCCGTTTGGAAGCGTTTTTGGATCAATGTTCAGCTCCATGTTTGGTGGGGGAAGAAGACGGGGAGACTACGGTGCGAATCTCGAAGTTCAGATTGCAATTAGCCTAGAAGAAGCTGCAAAAGGAACCAAAGTAGATGTTACATATAATCGAACAAAATCTTGCCCAGAATGCAAAGGGACAGGTGCAGAACCTGGAAGCCAAATGATTACCTGTAATGCATGCAATGGACGTGGACAGGTGAAACAAGCAAGGCGTGCCGGACCAATGGCATTTTACACAGTAACAACATGTCAAAGATGCAGAGGAGAGGGAAAATCAGTTGAAAAACCCTGCAAACAATGCAATGGATCTGCAAAAGTCAGCTCAAAGGAACATATCAAAGCAGATATTCCAGCTGGAATTCATAGTGGAATGAGATTGCATTTGGAAGGCCTTGGAGAGTTTGGAAAGGACGCACCAGGAGATTTATATGTTAGAGTGTTTGTAAAAGAACACAAAAAATTCCAACGAGAGGGAGATGATCTTCTTATTGAGATGCCCATAAGCTTCCCGCAAGCAGCACTTGGAGCTCAGATAAAAGTACCAACCCTATTTGGACATGCAAAACTTACCATCCCATCAGGAACCATGTCTCACACAATCTTCAGGCTTAGAGAAGAGGGAATGCCAAGACTAAATAGAAGAGGGAAGGGAGATGAGATGGTGAGGGTCATAATAGAAGTTCCGAAAAAACTCACCAAAGCGCAAAAAGAACTCCTGAAGGAACTCGAAAAAACAAAAGAAGATAAAGATAAGTTCCTCGGGTTTATTTGAGAAACTCTATAAGATCTGATTCTAAAGTAGTACCTTCAAAAAGATCAGTTCCGTGGTTAGAGCCTTCATATATTTTTACTGTGGTTTTAGAAGAGCTTTCTGCTTCGATTTCTGAAACAGCACTGGCAGAATAGTAATCAGCTCTGGCAGTTGCAAGGAACAATGGATGTATATAGTCATCAACAGAAGTACTTATTTTAACATCACGATACTCCATACCAGGAGAAATCATTGCAAGTTTTACAATATCAGAATCCAGTTTAGTTGCAAGAATACCTGCACTTGAGCCCATACTTGCCCCAACGACATAAACATTGTCAATCGTAGGATATCTTGTTTTGAGGTATTGCCTTGCTTCAGCTATATCAGATGCCATTCCCTTGAATTCAGTAAGTCCGAATTGATCCCAGTTGCCAAAGTTGGTGCTTTTTCCTTGGCCTCGAGGGTCTAAGGTTATGATAACTGCATCTGGTATGTTGTTATGGATTGATTCGACAAAGCTTTGTGGATAGCTATCTCGAGTTTGCCCAAGCATTGGAACAAGAATTACTGCTTTTTCTGGATTGTATTTATCAGTTTTTGAAGTATAGAGCGTTCCATAAATTTCCCAACCAGATGACTTGAACATAATTTCTTCGGAGTTCAAGGATGATTGTTCCGAGACATGGTCTTCTTCTGGTTCTGTAACTTCATTAGGCAATGTTTCTTCAGTAACCACTTCTTTGGGTTCTGTTGAATCATCAGAAGATTCACTCTGATTTGAAGCAGGTTCTAAAGGAGCATCTGGCAGGGTTTGCTCGGTGGTTTTGGTAGTTGGAGCACCAGTTTGCGTGCATCCAACAAGTAGACCAAAGAGAATAAGAAAAATAAAAATTTTCATGGATTACCTTCTCCTTTTCTTTTTTGAAGTTTTTTTCTTAGAAGATTTTTTTACGGGGTTCTTCTTTGAGACCTTCTTTACAATCTTTTTCGTTGTTGTTTTTTTCTTTGAAGGTTTCTTCTTCACAGCTTTCTTGGCAGTTACATGGGTATGTACATGTGTATGAGCTGGCTGTTGGGATAAAGTCTCGATTCCAACTGCCATCAGATCAAGTGTAACTGAAAGTTTATCAAGTGAAATCACAAGACGATCTAACCAGCTTGCAACTAATTCTGCATCTGCAGTTTCTCCAGATTCATACATCTCTTCCCTGATAATCCTCAAGTCCTCTTGAAACTCTTTTACGGTTTTTATCATATCTTCACCTTAAAACGCTAACCAAGTTAGATTTTATAAGTTTTTCAATTTTCCGGCAATCTCAAGAACCTCCTCTTTTGTAAGAGTTCTGCCGCGTTTTTTTGCAAACTTGTCAATAAGAGCAACTTCTTCTTTTGTAAACATCTTTGAATCTAAAAGTGCATTCTTCACAGTCTTGTTTTTGTGCTGGAAGATATATCTAATCACATTCTCTTCAAATTGAGTTAGCTTTTTTCCAGTTGGTTTGAGAAGAATAATTGCAGAGTCAACTTCAGGTACGGGATTGAATAAGTGACGAAGAACGATGCGCTCAAGTTTCGTCTCAAAGCTAAGCTGAGATGTAACACTCAGCCTCCCGTAGTTCCGATCTCCAGGCTTCGCAATCATTTTCTGTGCAAACTCTTTTTGCACCATCAAAACAGCCAAATTTACTGGAATAGTTTTGATTTTGAAAACAATATCCGAAGATATGTAATATGGAATATTTCCAATAATTACATCAACTTTTGGAAGTTCAATTTCAAGAAAATCACCTTCAAGAACTTCTATATTATTGAATTTTTCTCGAAGAAGAGCCGCAAAACGAGAGTCTTTTTCAACAACATAAACTTTTTTGGGGTTTTGTCTGAGCAAAGCTTTAGTTAGCCTGCCATCACCAGCAACAATTTCAAGAACAGTCTTGCCCTTTATTTTTGCAAGTTTTGCCTCTAAGTCCAGGATATTCTTATCCTCAAGAAAACATTGTCCAAGTCTTTTGTTCTTAGATGGCGTTTTGCTCACTTTTTTTTCCCTCTATCACAAGTACTGCATCTATGAAGCCATATGCATAATTTGCTGCTCCAAATGATGAAAAATAATCCTGTTTTTCATAAAAGTGCTTTGAATCTGCTCCGTAATTTTCTGCATATTCAAGAACCTGAGGATATTTCTTGCCAAGACCCATCTCCTTGAAAATTTTGATGATCTTGTCCAGTTTGTCGATATCTTTTTTTGCACGCTCATCAATTTTCATCACAATCAGACCTCCCTAAGAATTTCAGCTAGAGGACGCCTTGTAGACTTTTGAGGCGATTCTCCGGAATATCCAATGGGAATAATTGCAACAGGAACAAGATAAGGATCTGCAGAAATGATTCTTGAAACTTCAAGAGGGTCAAAAGCCCCAACCCAAACAGAAGAAAGGCCCTCGGCAGAAGCTGCAAGCTGGCAATAAGATGCCACGATAGAAGCATCCTGCTCCGCATAAAGCTCTCCACGATCCTCATATTTGGTTGAAGAGCGCTTTACATCTGCACAAAAGACAAGAACTGTCGGAGCTTGAGATAAAAAATCCTGATAGGAACATGCTCCAACAAGCTCAGTCTTTGCATCCTTTGAATTCACGACATATATACCATAGGATTGAAGATTTCCTGCAGATGGCGCACTCATGGCTGCCTTGAGCACTTTTCCAAGTTTTTGTGGCTCAATTTCTTTATCCAAAAAACTTCTACTGGAATGTCGGTTTTCCAAAACTTCATAAAATTCCATAAAGGAATGATATGTCCTAAATATAAAAAAACCAGTGTGTGAGCTGAATAAATGGAAATTAAAGGATTTTGTTACAAGTAAATAATTATGTGTGCTCAAGAGGTAAAAGAACCATCAAAGGAACTACAAAGGGAATTCTATACTCCACAAGAAAGAATTGAAATTAGATTAACTGAATTTTTACAGGCTGTTAGAGCTGCTCCTCTAAGAGACATAAAAAGTGAAGCAAATCATATTGCTCAGTCCATGACTCATCTGGCAAATGGATTAGAGCCTGGAAGAAGCGAGGAAGAGGACAGGCATATAGAGAGACTTAGATCATTTGCAGATGACCTTCGGCAAACTGCTGAGCAGACTACTGGACTCAATAGAGGAACTCTGGAGACGCAGATTATTGCTGGACACAGGTTACTTGCTCAGTTCAGAAGTTGGGCAAGGGAAAATAGAAGACCTGGAGGACTCATGGCATGGCCTGATACTGGAGACTTTATGCCAAGAGTAGGTCAAAGAGCTCCAATATCAAGTGGACTGCAAAGAGAGTTCTAATCAATTATAAAATAAGATAAAGATGAGTGTCAGCAGCAGTGCACTTTTCCGCTCGAAGAGCAGTACTCGTAACACCGTAGAGGGGCTTGACTTCTGAGTTCGGAATGAGATCAGGTATTTCCCCCTCCCTATGGCCGCTAACAGAATTCTTATGAGATGACGGGTTTTTAAAGGTTTCCAAGAGCATGTTTGAACTCAGAGCACACCTCACAAAACAGATAGTTGGCTTTAAAAAAACAGAGGAGAATATTCTATTTTATGCATCAGCATTGGTCAGAATGGTTAGCGGATAGAGTTATTGAAGAAAAAAAAGAGCCATATGTAATTAGTGGCGGAATGACAACGTCAGGCCCAGTACATTTTGGAACTCTTTGTGAATTACTGTTTCCATCAGCAATCAAAAAAGCATTGGAAAAAAGAGGCAAGAAATGCAAATACTATTTTGTTGCAGATATCTTTGATGCTTTTGATTCAGTACCCAAATCAATGGAAGAATTTACTGCAGAACTTGAGCCGCATCTTGGAAAGCCACTATGCGATGTTCCAGACCCAACTGGAAAAAGCAAAAGTTTTGGAGACCATTATCTTGATGAGGCAAAAGACCTTATGAAGAAATTCGGAATTGATGCAGAAGTTATCAGAATTAATGAATACTATGAAAAGGGAAAGTTCGATGAGTATGCCAGATTCTATTTAGCAAATGAGGCCGAGGCAAGAAAAATCGTTGAAGATACAAGTGGAAAAACTGAGAAAAAGGATTGGTCACCTCTTATGCCAGTGTGCCAAAGCTGCGGAAAAATTGCAACTACACGGGTACTTTCACACGATGAAGATGAATATGAGTATGCTTGCGACAAGGATGTCAAATACGTAAAGGGATGCGGATTCAAAGGAAAAAACAGTATCAGTGATCACAAATACAAGATAGTCTGGAGACTTCATTGGCCAGCGTGGAAACAAATTTTTGGATCAAGCATTGAGGGTGCTGGAGTAGATCATCATACAAAAGGCGGAAGTGAGGATACCTGCGAGGCGATTACAAAGCAGCTTATGAAAAAGGATTATCATATTCCATACAAATATGGATTCATATTATTCCAGGGCAAAAAATACTCCAAATCAAAAGGAACTGGAATGGGCATAAGTGAGATCAGCACACTTCTAATGCCTGAAGTGATAAAGTATATGTTGCTCAAACCAGATCTTGAAGAAAACATAGATATTGATCCACAAAGCGAGAAAATACTTAGAAAAATCGAAGAATTTGAAGGCGCATCGAGATTAAAGCTTGATGAACCTGAGATCAGCAGATCAGACAGGAAAAAAGCAATTGCATATGGACTTAGTACCGATAATGCGAACTGGAAGGCATCATTTCTAGATGTTCTTTTGTATTTCCAGCTATACCAAAGCTGGGAAAAGGTAGGAGAACTTACAAAAGACCCAGAAGGAGTAGCATACCTCAAACCCTACATCGAGGAATGGATCAAAAGAGGATTTATGCCCGAAGATTACAAATTCAGATATGAACCAAAAGAACCAAGTGCAAATGCAAGAAAATTCTTTGAAAGTCTTGAAAACGAAATGGACGCGCTTGCTGTGCACAATGCAGTATTTGAATTTGCCAAGGCAAATGGAATGGAGCCAAAAGCACTCTTTGCAGATATTTACCAAGCACTTATTGGAAAACCGCGTGGACCAAGGCTTGGAAAACTTATAGCTGCACTTAGTGTTGATAAAGTAAAGAAAGATTTGAGGATATGACAACAGTTTTGAAGATTACAGAGGAAGACTTCGATGTTGCAATAGATGCAGCGATTGCAGTTTTGAGATCAGGAGGGTTGATTATATACCCAACAGATACGGTTTATGGGATAGGAGCAGATGCAACATCTGAAAGCGCAGTAAAAAAAGTCCATGTGCTAAAAGAATCAGATCCATCTAAACCATTATCAGTCCTGGTAGGGGGCCTGGAAGTAGTAGAACAGTACTGTGATACCGGAATTTGGGAAGATATGATAATTAAGAATTTCCTTCCTGGACCATATACATTTATTCTAAAAAAACGTGGAGTGCTAGCAGCTTCACAAAATGAAAAAATTGGAATCCGTTTTTCTGAAAACTTGTTTTGTCAGTATCTTGCACAAAAATTTGGCAGGCCAATAATAACAACAAGTGCAAACAAAACAGGAGACGCACCTCCGGTTAGCTTTGATGAGGTTAACTCAAAAATAGTCGAAGGTGCAGATCTTGCAATTGATGGAGGGCAAACAAAATACAGGGGACCATCTCTTGTTATTGATTTGATTACACATAAGATGATCAGAGATGGAGGAGAGGAAATTGACCTTCTTGAACTTCCAGAAAGTTAAAACCAGTTATCGAGTTTGCTTTGAGCAGCGCGTTCTTTTACTCGTTTTTGTAAATCTCCCATGATTTTTACAATCCTATCCTCAGAAAAATCATGCTCATCCACAAGCAACTTGGAAATGGATTCCTCGTCCAATTGACCAAATTTGAGATTCTCAACTGGTTTATATGGAGGATCAAGGAATAAGTGGAATACTTCCTCGGCATCAACCTCAAATTGATAATCATATTTTTCTTTTACATATGCAATGATCTCGTCGAGAGTTTTATGCTCTCGCACTATTTTAAGAGCGGTTTTTGGACCAACTCCACGGATTCCTTCATTGAAATCAGTACCAGAGAGCATTCCGATAAATATCAACGAAGTACGATCAATTTGCAGCGATGAGAGGGTTTCTTTGAGATTGATTAGTTCTGGCTCAACCATAATGTACCTATTTTGACGCGGGACTTTTATTCTTCCTGTTATGGATAGATTTCGAAGAAGAAGGGGAGAGCCGAACATCATAGCATCATAATCCTGAGATGCAGTAGCATGTGCAAGGCCTTGCTGAACCATGATAGCAGCCTGCGCTTCACCGTCTGATGGAGCTTGTACAACAGGAATTCCCATAGACTCGAGAAGCTGCATGCTCTCCTTCACCATTAGCGGGGTTAGTTTTGATGTTGCTTGTGCAAACTTTCTTGCATCAGCATATTTTTCTTGCTCTAGTGCTTCTTTCCATTTCTGCTCTGCCTGTTTTTTTATTGTCTTTCGCTCAGTTTGAACCCTTTGCTTCAAAGGATGTGCCTTGCCATCAAAAACATATATTGGTTTAATGCCAGCATCAAGAAATTTGGCATTTCGGTAGAAAAGACCAGAGAGATGAGCAGTGATATTGCCCTTAAAATCACTTAGAGGAGTCCCATCTTCCTGCCTTATTGAAGCTAAGAACTGATAGATGATATTGAATGCATCAACAGCAATGATTTTACCAGAAAGTGAGGGAAGTGCAATCGTATTTTTAACAGCCAGATCTCCAAGGTCTACTCCCATTTACTCCTGCTCCAGCATATCCTCAAGTGTGGGTTCTTTGAAATTCTTCACAGAAGTAACATTAGAAGGACCAGAACCAGGTTTTTCTATAAGAATAATTTTTAGCTCTTTTTGAATTTTCTTTGCAGTTTCAAGTGTTGGCATGATCCTGCCGCTTTCTATTGCATGCATATAATTTCCTCTTTCCATGATGCGAGAGGCAAGCTCCTCTATTGTCAAACCTGCTTTTTGACGCGCTTTTCTAATAACAGTACCCCAATTTTCAATAATCTCCTCGTCAGTAGCAGCATTTTTTGGAAGAGGTTTTGCTGGCATTGCCCTCAGCGGCTCGTTAGAATCATCACTGTCCCTAAAGTAATGTATTACTTTCCCGCCTTTCATACACCTGGAACAAGCAAGCATTTTCGCACCTTCAATAAGAATTTGCGCTCTGATGGGCGAATTTCCACAAATATCACAAGAAAGATCCATGAAGAAATGTTTGTTCAATAGCTATAAAAATCCCTAACCCCAATCTAGTTCTATGATTATTTTAGGAATAATAGTAGCGATAGCCATTGGCTTGTTCTGGCTTATTTTAGAGCAGGACATACCAGGATTATGGAAATTCTTGCTAGTATTTATTGAAATGCTTGCAGTTAGTCAAATATTCATCAAAAGATATAAGCTTCCAAGTGAACTTGGACTTGTTTTGATAAAAAGCAAAAAAGGGATAGACCTCATCGATAAAATTTCAAAATCAGGAAAAATATTTGATTTTTTATCTGATGTTGGAAACTCAATTGCATATGGTCTTCTTAGCCTAGTCATTACTAGAAAAAACACCACGCCGGTAAAATTGGTTCTTGGACTTGTGATACTCGCAGTTGTTTCTCTATTGGTTGCTCCTACTGCATGGTTCCTTTTATCCGGACTTATGGGGGTTGGAGGAGAAGATGGAGACTCAGTAAAATCAATCTCAAATGATAATGGACTTATTAGTCTTCCAGTAGTTGCAGGACTATTGCTCGTTGGAGGATTATTTTTGTTTATACTATTTGGGATTGTCTATTATGGAGCAGTTGTGCTCAGCCGAGTAATCAATTACCTAGCTTTTGGAAATACGGATATATTGACTACTGAACCAGGCGGAACATTCCTCCTGCCAGGAGTAAATCTACCGCTTTTTGAAGGAATTATTGCACTTACAATAGTAATGATTGTGCATGAAGGAGCTCATGCCATACTTGCCAGAATTGGAAAAGTTCCGATCGAATCATCTGGAATCGTCCTATTTGGAATTATACCAGTAGGAGCATTTGTAGAGCCGGACGAAGAAAAACTAAGAAAAACAGATCAGATAAGACAGACAAGGGTTTTGGTTGCAGGAGCAACATCAAATCTAATAACAAGCTGTCTTGTATTTGCATTGTTCTTTGCATTTGCATGGACTGCAAATGGTTTTGGACTTGGACAAAATGAGGCAGTTGTATTTGTTAAAACGACACTTATGCTTACATTCGCACTGAATTTCATTGTAGGTGCAGTTAACCTATTGCCACTTCCAGTGTTTGATGGATACAGAATAATAGAAACAAACATAAAAAACAAATTAGTAGTACAGGCAATTATGTACGTGGCACTGATTTCCTTTGCACTGAACTTCCTGCCCTGGTTCTTCCACGCTTAGGCATGTAAAGACCAATCATAGTATTGAAATAATAGTTTTGAATCTTTTTCTTTTTTCTGTTTTTTGCTTGTTTTATTTTTGATTGGATCTTTGCAGTTTTTTTAAGTAGAATTTGTTTTTTCCTAGACGTTTGAAGCTCTTTCTTTATTTTGGTTTTAGAAATAATTTTCTTGGCAGATTTTACTTTGATTTTTGGAGCAGATTTTAGTTTTGTTTTTCCTAATTTCACAGATTTCTTTGGTAAAATCTTGGGTTTTAAGGAAGGTTTTATGGATCCTGGTTTTTGTGTCTTTGAGGAATGTTTCTTTATTCTAGAGCTTGCAATTTTGGGTTTCTTTGTCGCTGGTTTGTGGATTTTGCATTTGGATTTTTTAGCCCTGAGTTTTTTCTTTTGATTAGTTATAGGTGATGACATTAGTCTTTTCGCGCTTTTAGCAGCCCTCGTTTTTATTGTTCTTTGCTGCTTTTTGGAAACTTGCTGCTGCGTACTTTTTGGAGATTTGATTTTTGCCTGAGTAGATGATATGGGTTTTTGATTCGGCTGATTTGGAAGTTCTTTCTTGATTGGCTCTGGCAAAGGGCTTGCTGTTATAGGCAAAATTGTCTTTGGAATTTTTGGAATGATTAATGGAGCAGTAGGAGTTTTTAGTGAAGTGTGAACTTGTTGAATTTGAGGACTAGGTAGAGCAGGTGAATTGTTTTGAACACAATTAGAAATTTGATCAGGGGTGGTTTGAATCGATTCTTCTTTTTGCAAAGAAGGTTGTTGCTCTGAAAATTCACCGCATCCATCAAATGACGGATAATTGACCTTGATTGCACCGGTTACTTTTCCATCAAAGAGCTTGATATGAGAATATGGAATTCTGGAGTTAGAACCATCAAATGGGATATTCATGGTTCCAAGATCAGTTGGTATTGATAGGCCCACTTTAACTTGTTCAGCTATGACATTAGAAAGCAATTGAAATTGGGTTTGATAGGCAAATCCCTCTGCTGCGATATTTCCGGCAAATTCTGCTGCTGTTTTTATCTGACCGCTTTCGCGCCCAAGAATTAAGACGCTGCTATCTGGAAGCATGAGTTTTTCACTGCGGACCCCGCCATGTGACTGCTCAATTTCTTCTTTGGCAGACATGCTCAGTACAGTGCCATTTTTGTATAAGCCATCAAGGTCAGACAATGATCTTGGATCTACATTAAATTCAACTGCTGAAAGAGATAAATTCCGAATATTAGAATTAATTCTCAGCTCTTCTCCATTTGGAAAAACAATTCCATTATCTTCAGCAGCAGCCATTGGAATTCCATCTTTTCCTACAAAGAAATGGATACCTCCTGTTGATGAGGATGCAGTAGATACGGCATCTCTTTTTACAGAAGCAGAATCATTAAAATCAGAAAAATCAGCTTCGGCAACTCTCTTTGGATCGTTCTTAACCAGAAGCTGATTGCCAACCTTAACAGCAACGATTTCATAGGTTTTGAATTCAGGATAATATACTTTTGCAACTCCCCCACCATTTTCTTTTGCAACTTTTTCAATCAGCTGCTCGACACTGGCCCCTTCATGGATCAGGGTGCGGAAAGTTTGTCCATTTAGAGAAATGCTTGCCTGGACTAAAAGTGGCATTTTAGGCATTTGTCTTCTCTGAGACGTGGATAAATTTGGACGTAATTGCAATCTAGAATCCGCCATGGCTCTAGATAATGCACTGCAATTTTTTAAACCTAGATGATAGGCCTCTTTGAAAGTGCTTTTGGAAGAGTGAGTTTTTCAAATGGTTTGTCTTTGTTCTCACTCTCAATCATCGAGGTTAATTCTTCGAGGCTAAGGTCCTTTTTCTCTCCAGTTGATCTTATAGTAACAGAAAGTTTTCCAGATTCGAGTTCTTTATCTCCTACAACTGCAATGAATGGGACCCATTCTTTTTGAGCATCTCGGATTTTCTTTCCAAGAGGCTCATCCCGATCATCATAATCTACCCTAACCTCGCAAGAAGAAAGTTTTTCAATAAGTCCGCTAACATGATCCTTCTGAGCTTCTCCAACAGGAATAAGCCTAAGTTGAGTTGGGGAAAGCCAGACTGAAAACATTGCCTTTTTTCCTTTGGCCATTTTCATTGCTTCGGCCTCAAGAAGAGCATAGATAACTCTTTCAATACTTCCACTGATTGAAGCGTGAAGGATAAGAGGACGTGTCTTTTCACCTTCAGAGTTTACATAGTTGATATCATACGTATCTGCATTTTCAACATCGATCTGAACAGTTGTCAGTGCACTTGCTTTGTCCATGCTGTCAATGAAATTGAACTCGAATTTGGTGATGAAATATGCATATCTTTCTTTGAATAGTTCAACTAGGATTGGTTTTCCGCCTCTCTTGACCATTGAGACATACCATTCTTTGTTCTCGTTGAAAAAGTCTTCCTGTATTCTGAATGCAACTTCAGTTTCAAGACCAAGAGCCGTATTCCACTTAAGCCCCATATCATATTGAGCTTCAAATTCTGTTTGTGCCTGGCCCATATCAGCTGCAAGTGTATGCATATCAGGCATTGTAAATGCACGAAGTCTTTTGAGGCCAGTAAGTTCACCGCTTTTCTCTCTTCTGAAACTATATCTTGTGAGCTCAAACATTTTGAGCGGAAGATGTTTGTAGGAAGTTACCATGTCATGAGAGATTAAAAATTGACCAAAGCATGCGGCAAATCTAAGGAAAAGTTTGCGATCTTCGCTCAAAACAACATATTGACGAGCTGGGAACCTATCGAGATATTTCTTAAGTGTTGGATGTTCAAAATCATACATTATTGGAGTTTCAACTTCCATAGCACCATCGTCAATGCACCAATCAGTGATCATACGCTCAAGTATTTTTTTCACCAGCCTACCGTTTGGCAAAATCCGGAAATTTCCGGGATCAGAACCAGGCTCATAATCAATGAGAGAATGCTCCTTCATCATTTTGATATGTGGAGGTTCCTTGGAGTATGCACGAACTTTTTTTGTTTCGTATTTTGCAAGCTTTTCAAGGCCAGAATATTTGCCAAAGTTAAATTTGTCAATTTCATGCAACTGGCCATCAAGGTCTAGGATCATGAATCTGCTTTTGAGTGCATCTTCTTGTTTCAGACTCTTAGAAACTTCTTCAACTTCATTTGCACTTACATCAACAGTCCCAGGACCGCAGAATTCTCGAGAAAGCTCAGATAAAGGATGTCCTTTGCATTTGAGTGTGTAACCTTTGTACCATCCAAAAGGAGAATGAGAAGTAGTATAGCCCATCTCTACCAGTTTTGCTTCTGATTTTGAGAGAACAGATTGTGCGACTCTTGGAGGAGATGGTTTTGAAGTTAGGTGGACAAGTGGATAAAGAAGAATATTCTTTGTTTTTACTTGTTCTGCAATCTTTGCAACTTCATCAGATAATCTGGAAGCAGCAACATCAGTATCCTCATCACCAGCTTCAACAGCAGTAAATACAACAAGCACTTCTTCGAATCGTTTTTTTCCTTTGTCACTTAGTTCTTCTGCATCCTTTACGGCTTTTTTCATTGGTTCTACTTCTATAAAGTCAGAATGTACTGCGAGAATTCTCATATGAACCTACCTTTGTAACGATATTTGAGGTAATAGTATTAAAAGCGTGTATCGCGCGAGCACTAGAATATCATCTGGGAATCATATTTAGTGGTGAAAGTAAAGTATGTAAAATCAGCTTTTTATATAATCAAATACTTTGTGTTTTTTCTTGATCTTCACATACTTCTTTATGAATGTGAGGAAAACAACAGGCCTCTCAAAAATATACCTCATTTCCCTTTTTCTGAGGATAAAGCCCAAACGAAGAAGAAGCATTTGATCCTGGTAAGAAAGATTCCCAATGGAAACAATCCCCTTTTCATCAATAGTCCCAGTAGCATCAAATAGCCCAGCCAGATAATTTGCTGCATATTCATTGAGATACTTAAAGCGCTCAAGCTGTTCTTTTTCAATTTGTTGAAAGAATTTTCTATATGAAGAATGATAAAAGAAAACGCGGCCATGTTCAGTTAGTAGCTTATCTGTTGTAGTGAGTTCTTGGTTTAGAACTTCCATTGAAAAAACTTCAAGCAAGATGTCATCTCCACGAACACCTATTCCTTCAATAGTCTTGGTTTTTCTCCAAAGACCAATGATATATGATAGTTCAGGAGTTAGTTTTATTTTCATTTAAATCGCCCATATGAACAAAGCTGTTCATAGTCTTGCTTTTTTCTTTTTCTCTGTCTTTTTTGGTTCTGTGTTTAAATTTTCTTCAAACTTCACTGTTTTCTTTGTTGGAACGCCAATATCAACTCTTCGCGTACCATCTATGAATTCTTTTATTTCTTCGGCTAAAAGTTCATCCATTTGCAAAGAAAACCATCTAGTTGTTTTTGATGAGATATAAGCGCGATCAAATATTTCTGAGAGTTCGGACCGCTCTGAATTAGTAAATGGTTCTTCGTCATTAGATATTTTATCCTCAGCATTTTTGAGCAAGTTTCCAAATCTCTCAACATCAGCATCACTGGAGCCGCCAGCTGTCAAGGCAGATAAGATTCCTTTTGCTAAAACAGTATTTCTTTTTCCTGTTCGAATTAACAGGTTATCTAATTTTTTTAAATCTGCAACAGCCAGACCACCTTTTTTGGCAGCATCAGTAACACGACGTGCAAATTTGAAAAAACCTCCTATGAAACGCATGAATATCTATCGGGATAACTCGCAGAATATTAATAAATTAATGCTAAAAAACAAGTCATTTAAAGCTGAATCAACAAAGATGGATAATATGAAGTATAATGTAGACGTGGGAGAAGTTAGAAAGATTCAGACTAGTATTTGGGATCGTATCAAAACCACATTTGCGTTTAGAAAAGGATATGGAGAAGCAGTTCCCATATTTGGCCACTATGGTGGAATTTTCAAATGCGGGGAAGAACAATTAGTTATCCACACGGATGGAGTTGGAACAAAATTACTTGTTGCCCAGGCTGTTGGAAAATACAATACAGTTGGTATTGATGCAATTGCCATGTCAGTTAATGACATCCTTTGTGTTGGTGCAGAACCACTTGTCGGAGTAGATTATATTGCACTTGCCAAAGAGGACAATGCATTAGTTGAGCAGATAATGGATGGCCTTGTTAAGGGGGCTGAGGAAAGTAGCTGTACAATTCTTGGTGGGGAAACAGCAATTGTTCCAGACTTATTGAAAGGAAATGCATTTGATTTAACATTCACGGTTGTTGGAAGAGTAAAAAAACTTATTCTTGGTGATGAGATTGCCAAGGGAGATGTAATAGTGGGTTTGGAAAGCTCGGGACTCCATTCAAATGGATACACACTTGCCAGAACTGCTCTTGATATGAAAGACTGGGGAGAGGAAATGCTTGTTCCAACAAAAATATACGCAAATCCTCTGCTTGAGGTCATTGATGCTTGTGATGTTCATGGAATTGCACATATCACAGGCGGATCATTTTCAAAATTAACGAGATTGAATAAAAAAGTTGGCTACAAACTGGACAGTCTGCCAGAGCCAAAACCGATTTTCAAGGAACTTGCAAAAACAGTCAAGAGTGATCTGATAATGCATAGAACATTCAACATGGGTGTCGGTATGGCAATAATTCTTCCAGAGGATCGTGCAGACACAGTAATTAACATTGCAAACAAACACGGTGTTGATGCTGGAGTGATAGGCAGAATAACTGAAAAGAAAGGGGTCTGGATTACCAGCAGAAAAAAAGAGATCAACCTTGCATTTGAGTGATTGAATATGAAAACTATTTTAGGAATAATACTTGTAGCTTTATTGCTATTTGGATGTACTTCAGAAACACAAAATGATAGTGCAGTAGATGATGTAAAAGAAACTGGAGACCAAAAAGAAATCGAACCAGTTGTTGAAGAGCAGAATGAAAAGGAATCGGTTCCTGGAATTCTGGAGGTCCCCGATCAGAAAGATGTGATTGAACAAAAGGATGGAACTCCTGCAAAATCACAGGATGATTGCTCATCATTATCTCCTAACTGCGAATCTTGCGTAGCACAATCCGGATGCAACTGGTGCAAAACAACCAATGGATGTTATTATGAGGGAATAGTTCCGACAATAAGTTCTTGTGATCCTGGAGACTGGGCAGAAGAAGAGATAGAATGCCAAGGGCCAAAAGGCGGATCAACCTGCGATGAACAAACCAATTGCGCAGATTGCCTAAGTGGATCTGGATGCAAATGGTGTATCCAGGGATCTGTTTGCAAAGACGCTACTGCAAATGCAGACTGTTTTGGCGGATGGCTAGCTGAATCATTCCAGTGCAATTATGCATCAAGGTGAAAAAATGAAAGTTATACTTTTAGCCATATTATTGCTTCTTGCAGGATGTACAAGCACAGAACAAAGCGGAAATGAAAATACAGTTGTAGAAGAACAAAACACTGCATCCGATGACCAAAATACGCAGTCATTTGACATTGATTCGTGTCTTTCTGAATGCGATGGGCTCAAAGGAAGTATACTCAATATCTGCCAGGCAAGCTGCCACCAGGACAATGCAATAGCTCTTGAAAACCCAGAGAAATGCAAGGTGGTTGAAGATTTGATGAATTCGACAGCAGCACATGCGGTTTGTCTTGAAGAAGTGGCATTAAAAATTGGTGATGCTAGCCCCTGTGAAAATTTGGAAAACGAATTCGACAGAGATTTGTGCTACATAACAGTTGCAGAAGACCTTGGAGATATTTCAATCTGCGAAAAAGTATCATCAGATGGAAATGATCCGCTGGATAAACAAAGTTGTCTAAACAAACTCGGCTAATAACTCGATATGGATAAAGACTATGCGTCAAGGTAAGCATCTTCAATTTCAGCAACTCCTCGAACACCATCCCAAGTTTTTTTCCATTTTTTTATTATTATCCTTTTTTTGAAGCATGGTGCATTTGTGACAAATGTCTCACCTTCTCCACCTTCAAGAAACGGGTGGATGCCAGGAATTTTAGCATCCACAATTTTTTTGAAAGGCTCTGCAAGAAATTCTGGCCCAAGGCCTTCTGCAGAAACAGCAGTCACATAGATCTCAAACTTAGTCAGCATTTCATTGAGCAGTTCCTCTCCTTTGTGCCAAATAGGAGCATAACTTTGAATCCCAAGCTGTTCTGCAATAGAATCAATGCGCTTTTTTTGATATTCGCTTGCAATAGCACCAGTAACAATTCCAGAAACATTTAGCTCTCGAATTGTTTCTATGAGTTTTTCTCTCCAGTTTGATTCGGTAGTCTCTACAAAAATCTGTTCAAGTCCCATTGATTCTGCCTGTAATTTTGTAAGCTCAACATTAGGATGATGAAACATCATTGAGTATTCAGGAGGTCTTACTGTTACAAGAACTGGCTTGAAGCCTTTCTTTAATGCCCAAAATACCGAATAGACACTATCTTTGCCACCTGAAAAAAGAACTACAACTCGCATAATATTATAAGATGAGGCAACAGTATAAAAAACATGATAAAGGCAGTAATATTTGATTTGGATGGCACACTGTTTCTTGGAAAGACTGCAATTCCAGGAGCAGCAAAAAAACTTGAAGAACTTAGATCAAAAGGAATAAAAATGATTTTTCTAACAAACGCTGCAACAAGAAGCAGAGAGAATTTACTTGAAAAGATACTTTCGATGGGGCTTTCTGCGCAAAAAGACGAGGTTTATTGCAGTTCATATTTTCTAGCAAAATACATAAGTGAATTTCACAAAGGAAAAACAGTATATATAGTCGGAGAACAGGGAATTAATGATGAGCTTGGGGAACATGGGATTAGGGTAGTGGATGAAAAGGCAGATATAGTAACTGTGGGTCTTGACAGGGGCTTTACATATGAAAAACTTGCAAATGCATTAAAGCAACTGCAAAATGGGGCAATACTTTTATCATCAAACAAAGATACAACATACCCGACAGAACACGGAGTTATGCCAGGAGCAGGATCCATTGTTGCTGCTGTTGAGGCAGCATCAGGAAAAGAAGCTATTTCATTAGGAAAGCCAAACACGTATGCTCTTGAGCAAATCATATTGGATCATGGACTTGAAATTGATGAGGTTATCATGGTTGGTGATAGACTTGATACGGACATCACATTTGCAAAAAAGTGCGGAATAAAATCAGTCCTCCTGCTAACTGGTGTAAGTAAAAAAGAGGATATAAAAGAAATAAAACCAGATTATATTTTTGATTCAATTGCTGAATTTAATCTTCCATAATATCCTTTAGCGTATCGCTTGGAGTATCTGAATAAAATAGAGTATCGTCAAGATTTGGAGTAGAAGATGAAGAATCATCAGATGGAAGCTCGCTTTGGGGATGTTCTGGTAAAACATCTTTTTCAATAACACTATAATTTACCTGCATTGCACTTCCGCATTTGATGCATTTGCCCATAACAGAAAGCTCGCGAAGCTCAAGTTCACTATTGATGTAGATAGTTACTTCATTGCTACAGTTGGAGCATTTTATACTTCTTCTTAGGTCGGTCATACTGGATTCACCAGAACTATTTCAAGCATTACATTATTATCCTTTTCTCTGTTATGATCTCGTCCATACGCTCATCATTCTCGTGTTTTGGAAGTTCTTCCATTACTTGGAATTCAAAGCAGATGCCGATCCTATATGTCTGAGAATTTTTGAGGTAATGATCAAAACAGCCCTTACCGTATCCGATCCTATGCATGCAATGGCCAAAGCATACCCCAGGAATAATGATAATATCTGGCTCCCTTGATGGAAGAATTTTTGTCTTTGGCTCAAGAATCTCATATTTGCCTACAACCAAATCTTCAAATGAGGAAAATTTGTAGAATTCGATATGACCATTTGTCACTGGAACCAAAACCTCTTTCCCCATTTTCAAGGATTCTAAGATAATTTTTTTGGTTGATACCTCACTTCCTTTAGGAAGATAAACGGCGATGGTAGACGCTTCCTTGAATTTCGGATGATGGAAAAGTTTTTCTACAATGGCATTGCTCTTTGTATTGATTTCGTCTTCAGTGAGATTGTTCCTAAGTTCCAGCATTTTTTTCCGAAGTGCTGCCTTGGCCCTACTTACCATATAGTAAAATGCGCTCTCTATCATTAAAAACTTTGAGAAAGGAAGAAAAACACTTGAAAATATTTGAGAGCTGATAGAATGAATAGGATAACAGACTATATTTTTGAAGTTGGAATGCTTAAGAGAGTTGCAAGAAGCGGATGGTGGGCAGAAAAAATCAAGCATCCAGAAAGCGTTGCAGATCATTCACACAGAACAGCAGTAATCGCATTCATATTAGCAAAACTTGAGGGCATGAGCGAAAATCAAGCTCGAAAACTATGCACAGCAGCAGTATTTCATGATATGCATGAAACACGATTACTCGACCTTAACAAGATAACTGCCAGATACATTGATATTAGAAAAATTGAGGATAAAGTTGAAGCGGATCAGGTTGCAGGAATCCCAAAGGAAGTTAGTAAGTCTATCATCTCTGCACTTGATAGTCTTACGGATGAAGAGAAAACAATTCTCAAAGATGCAGATAGTCTTGAGTGTGCTTTTCAGGCCAAAGAATATCTAGATATTGGACATGCGGGAACTGCAAGTTGGATCAAGAATATCGGTCTTAGGCTGAAAACAAAAAGCGCAAAGAAGATATTCTCAAAGATGAAAACCCAGGATTCCAATTCATGGTGGAAAGGATTGAAGAAGCTTGATTAATGTAAACTAAAAGTTGACAATCGTAAACTTTAAATAGTTTACAATACACAAGTATTTTATGCGCATTTCGGATGAACCAATAGCAAAAGCAGTGTTCGGCTCCACGCTAAAAAGAAAGATCCTCAGATTCCTATTCAAAGACCAGGAACCAGTCAGCGAAAGAGAATTGTCAAGGATTTTCGGTGTGAGCCACACGGCAGTCAACAAGGCAATGAAACAGCTTCTTGATCTAAATATCATAAAGGGCAAAACAATAGGAACGGCTTTGGTGTGGGAGATAAACAAGGATTCGTTTGCTTATCCTCATGTAAAGGCCTTCCTAACTGCTTCTGAGACAAGTCCACTTGAATCACTAAAGGAGACAATAGAATACGAAGTTTCATTATACAACCTTATGACTAGTCTTGGTAGAGACAAAAACAAAAAAACTGAGAAGGTCTGGTATCCCTTCATATTGAGGGTTTATATCATAGGATCAGTTGCGGAAGGAACATCCAAACCAGATAGTGACATTGATGTGTTGTTTGTTATCGAGAATGACTATGACACAGAATATGTCAAAGAATTAATCCATGAAAGAGGGGTGACAATCCTTGAGAAGTACGGAAATATACTGTCTGCACATTTATATTATGAGAAAGACGTAGAAAGAAACAACCCCAAATGGCTTGGGCAGGCTATAGCCAATGGAATAAAGGTTGTTTGATGACACGTGTAAAGCATGTATCCAGAGAAAAATTCAAAGGATTCCGAAAGAAAGCAGAAGAAGATTATGAGGGAATGATAAGTGAATTTGATCATGGACGCCATAATACTGCAGTGATATTGGCAGTCCATTGTGCAATATCATGGGCAGATGCTTTCACAGTCCACAAACTAGGAAAAAAATCATCCTCCCAAAATCATGGAGAAGCAATCCTATTACTAAAAGAAGCAAAAGCATCTGACGAAAAAAATAAAGCACTGATTTACAGGTATTTTTTACAATTGATACAATTAAAGACGCCTGCTGAATATGAGGATGGTATTCTAAGTAAAAAAGATGCAAAAAAAGCATTACAATTGTGTGAGAGAATTAGGAAATTTTTTATTGATGAATTTGAAAAAATCGAAAACCAGATTGAGGGTAGATAAAAGTACGACTAATTTTATTGTGGGAAAAGAGAGAAAAAGATAGAAATGCTAATGGTTATAAACGCCAGATGCGTAAAATAATACATGGGAAGAGAGCTTGTTCAAGGCAATAATGCACTACGCAAACCGTCTAGATCAATCTCCAGACCAACACTCTGGCAAAAAGGCCTTCTTGAGAGAATTTTAAAGAAATCAAAAGGTCCCATGGAAAGGCTTGAGACCGAATTTTCAAGGCAGAAAACAGGAGATAAACTACTTGCTATGAAAAATGCCATCCACATAACACTGCACGAAGAAGGATACAGTAAAGAATTGCGAGCAGGAGTTATTGCAAGGGGGACAAGTGATACAACAGACCTAATGTTTACAGCTGCACTTGAGATATTTGAGGATGAGTGCGGAAAACTTTGTGATGATGCTGGAAGAATGGCTGAAGATTTGCTGCTTCGAGTATCTGAGGAAAGCATTTGTGAAAAACTATCCTACATAAAGCCAACAGATATGCTCTCGAGAGGAACAGAAAGTAAAAGAGAGAGAACAGCAACTGTTCTGGCCAAAATGTGCCGCCATGTTGCATTCACATCAGACATATTGGTTGAAAAAATAACGGATAATGTTTCGGTATTAAGAGAACATGGCACTGAAATGGAACAAAAAGCAGCAGTCGTATTCTTAGATAAAGTGAGGCCCCAGATCATAGATGTCCCTGCAGTGGCTTGACGTGGACAGATATAGTTTTTAAAAACAAATGGATCAGAATGCTGTGATGAACGAAAACTTCAGCGCCAGCCTTAGCAAGATCATGGGGCTTGAGATGACACTTGAAGAGGCATATGCAGAAAATGCAAAACTGCCGTTACTTTATTATGAAAATCTTTTCAAATTAACAGAATTTCTAAAAGTAAAAGATCCGGAAAAACGAATTTTTAAGGGGGTTTCAAGTGAGGAATTCAGAAATCAGCTGCGAGAACTGGTCGGACTTGTCCATAGCAGAGACATTGGATGCGAAGAAGTAGATTTTTTTAGAAGGATTATTGCTGCTGAAAAATCATTTCCAAGAATATTAATCTGGCACAAGATGTTAGAGGAAATAATAGTTAGATCACAAGATGAGGCAGTCTGGAGGGATGCAATGGACATCCTTGCAGTTCCACTGTATAATGGAGTACATAGGCAAATTGCTGGAACATCGCGAGAAGAGCTTTGTATTGGATGCCTTAAGCGGGTTTATGATGCAGGCGAAGGCCAAAAACGGAATTTGGCATCGCAGATTCTTGGCGGAGTGCAAAAAATTACCCTAGTTTCAGATGTTCTTGCAGGAGCATTGTTTACAGATGATGTAAAAGTTGCACATGAAATTTCATCTGCAATATGCGCAGTGGATGATGAGATTAGCCTTGCTGCAATGGTTGTTTTTTCTAATTTTACTGGAGGCAGATCAGTTCGGATCATGGATCGTTTATTGCAACACGGAGAGAGAATAGACCAGGAAGAAGGAAGAAAACAAATGATGCAGATTGTAGTTTCAGGAGAGGAAAATGGATATAAGAATGGAGTGTATCTGAAAGTCATACAGGGGATAAGAAAAATCCTTGATGTGAGAAGAATTACACTGCCTCATCCATGGTACGCAGAGCAGCCAAATACAGGAGGACTTCCAATCCCAACTTTTGCCAGAGATGGAATTCAATTGGCAGCATTTGATACGCTTGCAAAAATGGGAAATGGAGAGGCGTTAGTTACAATGGTTGATGGAATTGCTCATTTGATCGCACCGCACATACAAGGAATTGAAGAAAACAGGATTAGAGGAGTCCCGCAAGTTGGCAGAGCAGTAAGACCAGTTGCCAGATCATTTGTTTCACTACTTCAAAATAACGGAGTCTTCAAATCACAAGCAACAGACATTTCAGGGATATTGTTTGGATATCCATCAATTAAAAAAATACAGGACGTAGAGGCTGGGACATTACTAAGTTTATCGCCAGTTCTCGGAAGGCTTGCTAGTGCTGCTGCTGAAGTTGGAGCAGAAGATGAGTTGATTCCATTAATTGCAGGTGAAGGATTTGTTCGCGCAGTGCTGCTGGAAACAGGTGGAAAAGATAGGGATGAGAGAACAAAATTAGTAGGAAGAAACATTAGAAGTTCTCTTCAAAGCCAAAAACAAATTTTTGGAAATATGTCAGGCCTGCCCAATATGGATACAACGAAAGAATTTCTCAGAACGCTTGCAAGAAACCAGGCAATAGCAACTAGAATGAAAGCAGGACAAGCCCCAAAGAGATTGAGGTAATCAAAGCAATAATTTAAAAAAAATTAGAGTTTTTTTATTATTTTTCCTCTTCCCCGTTTGAATTTCTTGATCTTCCCAACGGCCTCAAGCTCAGTTAGTATTAAACTCAGTTTTGAATCTGAAAAACCAAGAGTATCCCGAAGTTCTCTTTGAGTTGTTCGTCCTTCAAAGGATGTAAGAACGTCCATAATTTTTTGTGCATCATCATCCAAGGGTTCTGGTGTTTTTGGCTTTTCAATGTTTTTTGATTTACCATGCCAAAAATGATTAGACCAGATAAAGATAGCAGAAAGAAAAACTAAAACAAGAATAGCAGTTGGTAACATCAGTTCATTTTCAGCAGGTTTTAGAACAAGATCAATTTGTTGATCATCTGATCCTACATGAATATCTTCTTGAGTATGGAGTATTAGATTTCCTGATTCGTCAAAACTACTTGCCGAAATAGTATATTGACCCTCTGGAAGAAAAATGGAATAATTCGAGGTGTTAGTAACAAGCTGATATGAGAACTGGCCTTCAATTTTGATTAGAGTTTTATTGAGATCTTCAAGATTATTTTGATATATCTGGCCAAAGACGAATGCACAAAACGAACTTGAGATAAGCATTAGAAATGTCAAAATGCCCAATAATCGCATAGGATGATCTGGAATTTTCTTATTTATAAAGATATTTTAGTAGAAACTTTAGATATAAATACGGAATTTGAAGCTATTTTGTGATTCAAATGAAAAAAATATTATTGAGTTTTCTTGTGCTAGGACTTTTCCTGGCAATTGGATGCATAGCACAAGAGGAACAGACACCAAAGGAACAAATAGAAGTCAAAGTAGAGAATCTAAGTATCATACCACAAGATGGACTAATTACAGTTAGCGGAGATGATCAGATATCAGTTGCTAGGATAAAGGCAAAGAAAGAGTCAAACAAATGGCAATTTCCTCTTGAAGAGCATGTTGATGAATTCATTGATGTAGGACTGCATAGCGATACTTTCCTTGTCTTGGACAATAGTCATATCAAAATGCTTGATGAGAACGAATCAATTTGGCTGATTCCGATGGTCCAGAGCGGAAATTCAGCAGTTCTCTTTGATGCAGTATATGCAAAAGAAGTTTCTTGTGAGGACAAAAAAACAAACATTCTTGGAAAAGAATATGATATATCTAAATTTGAAGATGGATCTGGCTTTGAATTTGATGACAAATGGAAAATTGGCCTTGAGAAGGAAAATGATTGCACAAAGAGAATTGTGATTTATCTTGACGGTTACTTCTATGATTTGAAAGATAATGAGCAGCTCAACTTATTTAGAAATGACAATACAATCTTGTTTAAGTTCAGTAACCTTGAGGATGAGCCTCTAGTAGAAGTAATAGGAACAAAACCAACAGAAGAATTATCTGAAAACATCATTGTAAAAGATGAGAAAGGAATTTACTTGGAGTTTAGCCACCCAATCCCAAAAACATGTTATGGCTGTCTTAATGATGGTTTGCTTGTCGAAGATGGTAAGAGGATTAAAACTGAGATTAATGGGGTTGAATGGATTGTCACACAACTGGATAATAACACCCTAGAAATAGGATTGGAAGAACAATTCAAAACACTAATGGAATGGGACAATACAACAACAATCCAAACTAGGAATAAGAGTTGGTATGTAAAAACGCATGAATGCCATGGAGATTTTTGTGATCAGATTTTCACGAACCTAGATGATGAGCAGGAAACAAACAGATTGCATAGTGGTGAAACGGAATTCATTGATGGTAAGTACGTGCATGTATGGAGTTCGCTAACATGGGGCCCTTTTCCATACCAGTCTACAGTTTCAGTATTGTCAAAACGTACCTCAATTAATTCAAGTGAAACGGAGTTTGTCTGGGAAGGAGAAAGTATCTCATCGATCTTCATCCCACAATCAAGCCCCATGTTTGAAAAACTATCCGGTCAATAATAGATGAGTTATCCATATGGGAATCCAAGAGAAAATCAAAGACATAGAAGCTGAAATGGCCAAAACTCAGGTTAACAAAGCAACCGAGTTTCATTTGGGAATTCTTAAGGCAAAGCTAGCGAAGCTGCGCCGTGAATTGACAACTCCCAGTGGAACAAGTGGCGGTGGTGGATTTGATATTCGAAAATCCGGGGATGCTACAGTAGTTTTAATCGGACTTCCCAGTGTTGGTAAAAGTACTCTTCTAAATAAATTAACAGATGCAAAATCAGAAATTGCAGCATATGCATTTACGACGTTAAAATGCATACCTGGAGTTATGAAATACAAGGATGCGAAAATTCAGATTTTGGACCTTCCTGGGATCATAGAGGGTGCAAAAGACGGAAAGGGAAGGGGACGTGAAATCATTGCAGTTGCGAGAAACGCAGATCTGATTCTTATGATGGTCGAGGCAACCAATATACAGCAAATAAAAATACTCGAAAGCGAATTATACGGATTTGGAATTCGGCTGGATAAAAGCCCCCCAAGAGTTTCAATTGCAAAGAATGCAAAGGGGGGCCTTGAGATAAATTCAACTGTAAGACTCACAAAAATAAGCCGCAATGAGATAAAAGCTGCAATGACCGAATACAGAATTTTCAATGCAAATATCGTATTGCATGAGAACATAACAATTGATGAATTCATTGATGTTCTTGAAGGAAATAGAGCATATATGAAGAGCCTCAAAGTATTGACAAAATGTGATTTGAGCAAAAATGAACTTCCAAAGGGATTTGTAAATATCTCTGCAGGAGACAAAAAAAGCATTGAGAAATTAAAGAAAAAATTATACACTACTCTGGATTTGATAAACATTTATACAAAAAGAAAAGGTGAGAAAGCAGATCTGGAAGAGGCAATGGTTGTACGAAACGGAATAACCATTGGAGAAGTTTGTGAAAGGCTTCACCGGGATTTGAGAAAGAACTTCAGGTTTGCACTTGTATGGGGCAAAAGCGTAAAGCATCCAGCCCAAAGAGTTGGGCTTAGTCATATTCTTGCTAATGGAGACATTGTACAGATTGTAAAAAGATAGCTATTCCAGATAGATAATACTAATTTCTGGCCTTGTGAAAAGTCGTACTCCGCCAGGAGTAACGCCGCAGGTAACATAAAGTTCTGTATGCTCATCAACTGTTGTACGAGCTCGGGCAACATCTGCAACCCGGTTCCATCTTAGGAAAAAATCAGTAAGCAAAGGAATCTGC
>JAHJDH010000011.1 GCA_018812625.1 Microcaldota archaeon
AGATACTCTAAGAACTATGGTAATCTACACAGATGATGTAGAAGATGTATCAAGCTCTGGTGAATCTGAACTTGAAGCAGGTGACTATGTATCACTTGTTGAAGAGCCAACTGCATGGAAGCTTTCATACAAAGGACTTGACCTTGCATCTGAAGACAGATATAACCTCAAGTTTGAAATAAAAACTTCAAACAGAGAGATTTCAGAGAACAAGGGTCCACTTGATGGATACTTTGGTGCAGGAGATGACCAAACAGCATGTACTATTTGGGCACCATACATTGAAGTAAGCTCTGGCGACACTGGTTCAGTGTTTGAAATGGACAGTTCAGACCGTATAGGAACAGATCTATCCAACAGCGAGTTCTACATTGCAATCAACACTGCAGCACCAGGTCCAGCACAATGTGATGATGATGGTCCAGGTGAAGCTGTAGATGCTGGAGATCCAACACTCAGTGGTGGTTCTGTCTTTATGAAGCTCTCTTCATCAAGCAATGACTATGGTTTCCAGGAATACAACGACCTAACATCTGGTTATCTGGAAGTACGATATGATGACATTGGAGATGGAGACAGCAACTTCGTTGAAGGTGGTGCTATCGTTATTCAGGATACCGGTGATGTTGGTGGTGGTGATGGCTACATGGGTGAATTGTTATCAAGTGATGCCGGTTCAACCTATGATGGTAACTCCGATGGAATTGCACACTTCCTGTTTGCAGTTTCAGAAAAAGCAGGATCTGGTTCAGCCAACGGCTATGTCGACTACTTTATGTTCGGTGTAACTGACACTTCCACAGGAGATGCTGGAGATGCAAGCTTTGACTTCAATTCCTATGATACTTCGGGTACCACATCTGGTGACCAAATTACATCGGATGATGAAGAAGTTCTCTATGGTCATGCAACTGACACTGCAACAAAGGGTGTTGGTAATGCATACGATGGAAACGACCCAGTATCTGGTCCAGTCCAAGGTGGCCTTGAGTTTGTAGAAGAAGGATACATTTCCGAAAGAGGTTCTGTATTCGACATGATCGATGACAACACAGTTGAATTCGACATGGCACACAAACTTGCACATGCACAATGGTGGCTTGGTCCTTCTGAAACATCTTCAGCAAGCGACTCAACAACCGTTGTAACACTCGGTGAGGGTGAATCAACAACCGTCGGTGGAGTAACTGTTAAGGTACTCGAAATTACCGAAGATGTTGGTGCATGCAGTGCAGCAGGTGGTGCAGTTTCTTGTACAGCTGATATGAGCGGAGTTAGCGCAGTAATTATGCCAAACAACGCACCTTCAGTTGAAGTAGCTGTTCCATACACTGGAAACTACGGAAACTTGGTTATCCTCGATACAGACGCAGTAGGTGTTAATACACTTGTATCTGTTGGTGGAGACAAAGTCAACTCAGTTACAGCAGAACTTCTTGAAGGTTCCGCAGTAGACTGGACTGCCGAAAGCAAAGTCGTTAGGGAAGTCGTACAGGGATCAAAGATTGTGGTCGCTGGTGTCGAAGCACCTGATACACTTGAAGCAGCACAAGACTTCGTAAGTCAGTTGCAGAAGGCATAATTGCCTCTCTTTTTTTTTCTTTTTATTTTATTTGAACTTTTCCCTACTATTCTTCTTCTGTTAAAAGTTCGCAAAACTTCATTATCCAGTTCATAAATTTTGAAAGTCTCATACTAATTCTGTCCTCGTTAGTGGTTTGGTCTGGGTTTATAAAGATATCTCAGTATTATAACTAATGGATTATTATGAAATTAGAGAATCGTATTTCTAGGGGACAAATGTCTGGCAGAGAAAAAAGGTCAAGAGTTATATCATTTCTGAAAAAAGCTCCGATTGTTGCAGGATTGATTCTTGCATCATTTGCAGCGCCGACCGTATCCCAGGCTCAAGAGACCAAGCATCAATGTACTGCCAAATCAGTAACCGGTCCTATGAAACAATTTCAAACTCATACAGTCAAAAGAAGGAAAATCACTGGCTTGAAATTATTTGTTCCAACATTCGATAGGCAAAAACACCTTCAGATCAGTGTTCCTGATCCATATATCAATGATCTTGTTCGAGCAGCATCCAAATTAAAACAAGCAGAGCGCGACTCACTAATCACAAGTTCACTTCAAAGAACTATTGAAAGCGGAATTACAGCAATTGGGCGCAATAGCAGCGCTAACTTTACCTGTGGCTCATTTGCGCCATCAGCACCAGTATCTGTTGCACTAGCGCCTCCAGCAAAAACTGCCCCGACAGCCTCAATAAGACCTGCACCAACAGTTGATACTTCAAAAGCCCCACTACCCATAAAACTAAAAGGCGGAAATGGTTCTAAATCAACTCCATTTATTATTGAAGTTCCAGTTCCTCACAAAACTGCAGGAAAACGTATTACTGAAAGCACCTTCTATTCAACGGCAGTTGGTTCTGGCGGTCAGGGAACATTTAAATCATACTTCAAACTTCAGTATGTTACTGCTACTGCAGAGGCAAACTATAGAACAAGTGTTGAAAAACTTGCAAATAGAATTGCATATGTTGCATCAAAAAAAGCAACAGAGCATGTTCATAGCCATCACGGTCAACCCACTATCGATGTTTCTCCTACTCCACTTCGAGGTCCAATCAAGTCTATACTGAAAGGACTTGCTGCCAATCCTCAGTTCCCAGCTATCGGCGAATATCTTAAGTCTGAATCTACAACTCGAAGAAGAGTGATGCATTAACCAGATAATATATAAATCTCTTTCTTCTAATTTTTTCTATGGCTCAGACACACAGAACGACTGTTCCGGTAGTTACTCAATTGCGTTGCGACAGAACATATATGACAAATGCGGCTGCAACTCGTATTATTGCAAATCCTGTTGAAACTACGAGAGGACAAATTAGCAGAATTACCTTAATTGTCCCAACATTTGGTCCTGCAAGAGGAGCAAACAGGCAATATCTTGTTGCCAGAATCCCTCAAGAACGCGTTCTGGAGCTTACCACTCATTTGGCAACATTGCCACCTGCTCAAAGAGAACCGTTTGTTCGCACATGGATTGAGAGAAATCAGCAATCTATGATCAATGCTTATTTTGGGAATCAGAGGGACAGGTTTAATTTTGATTTTGTTCCACATTCTGCGGTTACTGTATCTCCTACTCCAAGGCGAACTGTAGTGCAGCCTCAGCCAACCCCGCGAAGAACTGAAACTCCAACTCCAAGAAGAACTATTACAACCCCTCCGCCACCACAAGTCACAACGCCTGTTGAGCCTGTAGTTCCCGGCCCAACACCAAGGCCCAGAGCGACTAGGGAACAAGTTGATGGGGTTACAGGCGGATCAGGAACAAGAAGCGCTCCTTATCAAGTCAGATATACTGTTGGAAGAGGAAGAACAGGTCTTGGAGCGACTGAAACTGATGTTCCATTCACTTTTTATGGAAGGCGCTATGTTGCAAGAGTGAATCTTGCTCAACTTGCAGATAGCAGAGTAGCTACAACATATACAGGCATACTTTCCATTATTCGCCAGCATGTTGCAAGACTGGAACACGGAGCAGTTAGACTTAATAGGAATTTGGCTCAGTTTAAGGAAAATATAAGAACATCTTTGCGTGGACAGGGGGCAGAAGGTCGCAGAATGATCCAATATTTGGACACTCACTGATTTTAATATCTTGATGTGATAGTTTTCATCAATGGGGATGTGTTCAAGGTGTGGTCAACAAGGTCATATGGAATATGGTTCAGATGGTCTTTCTTATTGTTCGTCATGCGTATTTTATGGGCTGAACAAGCAATGCTGGAAGTGTGGTATGTACCTTCCAGCTAGCGAGCTTCAGCAATATCGCGGTCAGTGGATCTGCCCTATTTGCATTCAGGATCTACGTGCCAAAGATAGAAAAGAAACAGAATATGTTCACACAAAGCCCAAGCTTCAGCGCATTACTTATTCAGAAACTTGCGAGCGCTGCGGTAAGAATCTTGATACTGTTTATATCTGGAATGGAAGGCGGCTTTGCAAAAGCTGTCTTGGTGCAGAGCAGGAAACCTGGGGGCTTGTTGGCGGAGGCCCTTCCGGAGCAGCACAACGGCTTCCTGTTCGTCCTCTTCGAGTTCAAAAACAAACATCTTTAATCGAGCTTATTATAGGGGAATTCTTGGCACTATTTGGTATAAAACAAACAAGACAATCAGAAATTATTGAGGTTCATTCAAAGATGCCAATTAGCCACGCAAAACCAATGACTGAGGGTAGAATCAAGAAGAAATCCGATCTTCAAAAAGGAGAAGTAGAAGGGATTATTAAGACAAAAAAGAAAAAACAAGATATGAAAATAGAATCTGAGGGTCTATCAAAAAAGAAATCCAAGAAAAAAACTAAAAAGAAGAAATAAAAAGCCAAACGAGTATATCATTTTGGGAGTTGAGGTATGTTAGACTATTCTGATCTTAGAGATATCCAGAGAAAAGAGATGGAATCATCGGCAGTTGTTAGTCTTCCAGATGACTTCTATCAGCTTATCTCACAATTAATTGAGAAAAAGAAGGGAGATGCGTTTTCTTCACAGTCTCTTATTGCAATCAAAGAATATGAGAATCTTAAGAAAATCGTTGCTTCAATTGCTTCCAAACGAGAAGAAAAGATCGTTTTGCTTGCTGTTGGGGGATCTCGGGATGGAATTGGTCTTACGACAGAAGAAAAGGAACTGTTAAAAGGCTTAACCTCAATAATTAAGAATTCTAGAGAAAATGTTAAGAATATTTGGGAAACTAAAGAAGAATCAAATGATGTTTCTCAGAGAGTAAAGATTCTAAAAAATGTTGATAAATATAGAGGTCTTGATAACACAATCTACGGTCCTTTTGAGCAAGGTGAAGAGCAAGATCTTCCCAAGCCTGAAGTCGAATGGTTGTTGAAATCAGGAATGGCAGAACTTCTATAGGTGAAAACTATGAAATTTCCAAAAGAAATAAATGCTTATTGTCCGTCTTGTAAGAAGCATTCTCCTCACAAGGTGAAAGCAGCAAGCAAAGGTAGGCCAAGAACTATGGCCAAAGGTAATCGGGCTCACAACAGATCTCTTATGGGACATGGAAGTAAGAGAGCTGGTGAAAAAACTGTTAAGAAACAGGGAAAAAGACAGAAGCTTACCCTTATCTGCAGTGATTGCAAGAAGAAGCAAGAGAGAGTTGTTGGCGGCAGAACAACTAAAAAAATTGAACTCAAAGCCAAGTAGGTGAGAATCTATGGAAAGCAAATACTTGAAAGTAAAATGCAAATGTGGAAATGAACAAACAGTATTCAGTCATACCACACAAATTGTTAATTGTAGTTCCTGCAACGAACCTCTTGCTCATCCAAGCGGCGGGGTTGCAATTATCCACGGAGATATAGTTGAGGAACTTGGGGGATTTAGATACCTGAACTTCCAGATAAGGACGAACTTGTTATTGCAATTATAAAGAAGATAATGCCCTATGGGGCATTTTGTTCTCTTCCTGAATATGGTGACTTAGAAGGATTTTTGCATATTTCTGAAGTTGCCCCAAGATGGATAAAAAACATTCACGAATTTCTTTCTGAAGGACAGCGTTATGTTGTAAAAGTTCATCATGTTGATGCTCAGAAAAACCAAGTTGATGTATCTATCAAACGTGTAAATGAAGAAGAAAAAAAACAGAAGCTTGAACTTGTTCAAAATGAAAAGAGAGGAGCAAAACTTCTTGAGCTTTCAATCAAAGCTGCAAAAGTCAAGATTGAGCCTGAAAAAGCACGTGCAATTATCGAAGAACATTATACTGATGTTTACAATTGTTTCAAAGAAGCAAGTCTTGAAGGAGATAGTGCACTAAAAGATATTGATCTTCCCAAAGCACTCAAAACTCAGATGGTTGAACTTGCAAAAAAGACTATCAAAAAACCTGTTATTGAAGTTGACAGAATATTCTCTCTTATCTGTTTTGGTGGCGATGGTGTTGAAACTCTGAAAAAAGCACTTACCATAAAAGAAGAAGGAGTCAATCTCAGCTACCTTGGCGCCCCCAAATACAAAATTTCCTTAATTGGAACTGATTATAAAAGCGCCGAGAAGAAACTCGATACTGTGTTGGAACATATAAAAGCCTTCGCACAGAAGAATCAGTGTGATTTTGAATCCGAGCGAAAATAACATGAAAAAAATGCGCATTTGTACTGTTTGTGAATCTTATACTCTTTCACTTTCTCACTGCCAGGAAAAAACCAGCAGCGCGCATCCGCTTCGATATAATCCAAATGATAAATATGCTAAATATAGGAGGATGGCAAAATGCTCGAAACACTCATAGTTAAAAAAATAAAACCAAAAAAGCTCAGAAGCCCTGTTCTTGTTACTGGACTTCCTGGAATCGGCTTAATTGGTCAAGTTGTTGGAAGATACATGGTTGAAGAACTAAAGGCAAAGAAAATAGCAAACCTTATATCTCCTCATTTTCCTCACCAAGTTTTCATGACAAAAAGAGGCGGAGTTCGAATTATCAAAAACAGTTTTTATCTATTCAAAGGAAAAAAACGAGATCTTGTTTTCCTCCTTGGGGATATCCAGGCAATGAGTTCTCAAGGCCAGTATGAAGTTACTGGAAAAATCATTGATTATTGCAAAGAGCTCAAAATAAAAGAAATCCTTACAGTTGGTGGCTATAGTACTGGCCAGATGGTTGAAGACAAACGTATTTTTGGTGTAGCTACTTCTGATAAACTTAGAAAGAAGTTTGGCAAGATGGGTGTTATTTTTGGAGAAGCCAAAGGTTCAATTGTTGGAGCTGCTGG
>JAHJDH010000012.1 GCA_018812625.1 Microcaldota archaeon
CAAGGCGCCTTTGACAACCTCTGGAAGGTTTGTTAAGACGAACACGGATTTATCCATGTTTGTTACAAATGGCTCTAATAATCTCCTCTCTTCTTCACTAAACTCGTCCATGGATTTTTCTTTCTCAAAAACCCTTTTTATTGTATTGTAAAAAATTAGGATTTGCCTGGAAGCAAGGCACTGAGCACTCCAAGCATCTGCGGTCTTGTTGCAACCACTTTTGCAACTACTCCTGCAAAGTTACCATCCATAACGTGCATAAGGTCAGTATCATTTATGCAATTGAATATGTGGTTAAAGTCATCATCACTGATCTTTTCAGTAACTTTTCGAAGAAGAAGTCTCTTATCAACTGTTGAGCCAGGCTCAATTCTCCACTGCTTTTCATATTCAAAGAGAGTTTCCTTGCTGTAATCTTTCTTTTCCTTTGCCTTAATTGCGACCTTTGCAGCCATGATCCCAGTTTGCATTGCAAGTCCTATTCCACCGCCGTGAATTGGATCAACTTGTTTTGCTGCAGTTCCAATAACCATACAATTATCCTTTACGAATTCGTTGATTGGAGCTCCGACTGAAATAACCCCGCCAAAATCAAGAAGGCTGCTTGAATCTTTTAGCTGATCATGATCCTGAATAAATCTATCGAGGTACTCTTTTGGAGTTGCACCTTTCATTCCGCCTCTTTTTTCACCACTTTCAAGCTGCCCGCCAATACCAATACCAACATTTGCCTTTCGGTGTGATTTTGGGAAAATCCAAACATAGCCTCGTGGGGCAATTGCATTTCCAAAGTACAATTCAATCAAGTTCTCATGATCATATGGCTTCATTTCATACTGGTAGCATGTATCAACATCATAGAGCTGATGCACTGTTTTGAATCCCATATCTCTTGCCATAAATGATTCCATACCCTCGGCAGAAACGATTAATGGAGCATGAACTTCATACGAATCTCTTCCGCCGTGGCTAAGCTTTACTCCGTTTGGTTTTCCATGCTCATCCCTGAGAACTTCAGTTGCTCTGGTGTATGTTTTTACCTTTGCTCCTTTATTGATTGCAAGCTCGCAAAGCCATTTGTCAAATATCTTTCTCTCAAGAACATACCCCTTGGTATCCTCAGTTTTCCAGACTATTGATTTTCCGTTTGGAGCAATCACTTTAGCCCCGTCAACTTGTGTGGAATAGCATTCTCGTGGAATATCAAGCCCTTCTTTGATCAAATCTCCGACTCCAAGTCCTTCTCCGCATCTGACCGGCACTCCTATCTCTTTCCTCTTGTCAACTACAAGAACGTCCAGTCCAGCACCTGCTGCAATTCTGGCAAAACTGCTTCCTGCTGGTCCTCCTCCAATAACAATTACATCGTGATCCATGTTAATCATCCTTTGGCAGGTCTGCACAATTTTTGATGCCTTTATGTAGGCAAATAACATTTGCAGGACATACCCGTACACACAATCCACAGTCAATGCATTTCTCTGGATAATGCTGTATCCTAGTTCCAACTGCTTCAAGTGCATTCACTGGACATACTGATGAACATCCAACACAAAAGATACAGCCTTCATGCTTAATAGTAATCATAGGACTTCATCTATTAACAAAATAATTAAAATCTAATCTTTGAGCATTTTGATGATTTCACTTGCAAAATTGCCTGCACTTTGTGGGCTATCGCCTGTAATTATCTTTCCGCTAACAATTACTGGTTTTGCCTTATAGAGCGCTCCTCCTGCTCGAAGTGCTTCTAATCCATTTTTACTTGGGTAAACTGTTGCTACTTTTTCAGACAAAATTCCTGCCTTGGCAAGTGTCATTGGTCCAAGACATATCGCTGCAATGATCTTTCCTGCTTTGTATGCATTTGCAATAAGTTCAACAACTTCCTTTGTTTCTGCCAGTTTTGGTGATCCCGGGCCTCCAATAACTACATAACAATCAAAGTACTCTGGATTTGCTTCAAAAAATGCCATATCTGGCAGAATGGTTCCTCCCATTGATCCTGTTGCCTTTGATCTGCTTGAGCTTGCAACCTTAACAACATGTCCTTCTTTCTCCAGCATTTCCTTTGGAACTAACAGCTCTTCGTCTCTAAAGCCCTCCTGAGCGACTATCATAAGCACTTTTGACATAAATACATTTCGAATCCAACATTTATATTGATTTTCTCCATATCATTATCATGAACCTAGTCAGTCCAAATTTCTCAGATTTAATGGAACCTAATATCGAGTTCAAAAACTTCCCAGATGGTGACAGCTATGTCAGAATTGAAAACCTATCCGGCTGCCAGGGCGAAGAAGTCAACCTGTTTCACAGATTATATCCAGATCAAAACAATAATATCTTTCACGCGATTCTCCTGCTTGATACTCTAAAGAGAGTAGGGGCAAGAACAACCTTAGTTACTCCATATCTCCCATACTCCCGTCAGGACAAAACATTTAAGGAAGGAGAATCTCTCAGTGCCCAGGTTCTCTGTTCCATGTTAGCTCATGCAGGTGCCCAAATGCTCATTACTCTTGACTGTCACTTTTTGAAAAAAGAGGGCGAGTTTGAATATGGAGGACTCAAAATCAAAAACATCAGCGCAAACAAATTGCTAATTGAACATGCAAAGAAAATTCTTGGAGAAGATGAACTTGAAATTATTTCTCCAGATCAGGGTGCAAACTATCTTGTAACTGAATTTGGAGGCAAGAGCATGACTAAAGTCCGCGGCGAATATCAAAAGGGAGATGAAGCCTACAGGACAATTGACAAAGTCGAGGGAAACTTTGATGTCGAAGGCAAAAATGTTCTAATTATTGATGATATGATTTCAACTGGTGGAACAATGATCCGGGCAGTTGGCAATGTTAGAAATGGAAAGGCAAAAAAAGTTCTTTGTGCTGCAACTCACGGATTCTTTCTCAAGGGATCTCTTGAGAAACTGCTGGATGTTTCTGATGGTGTTTTTACTACTAATTCAATTCCAAATGAAGCTGCCAAAGTGGATGTAATGCAATTGCTCAAGTTGTAACTGTAGAAGCATCATTTGATTATTTTTTCATATTCAGCAACTAGTTTTTCTGCTTCTTCTATTGTTTTTGCCTCAGCAAAAATTCTGACATAGTCCTCAGTTCCAGAAGCCCGGACAATTACCCATGAATTTTCAAGATTAATACGAACTCCATCAACATCAAGATAATTGAGTTTGTTTGTTTTTGCATGCTCAAGAACCTTTGCAACTATCTGTTTTTTCTCTTCTGAATTTGCTGGAATTTTATGCTTTACATTATGATATTCTGGAACTTCTTCAAGCCATTTGCTGAGTTTTTTTTCAGAGAGTTTTTTTAGTAGAACTGCTCCGGTCATAAAGCCGTCTTTTGCAAGGCAAAGTTCTGGCCATATAACCCCGCCAACTTCTTCTCCTCCCATTACTGCTTCTTTTTTGACCATCTCTTCACAGAGGTATGGAGCGCCTATTGCAGTGTATCTGACATTTTCTGAAACATCCTCAATTGCTTTGCTGGTTGCAACTGTAGTAACAACATCTCCCTTTTTTTCATTCCAAAGAATAGAAAGTGCAAATACTTTGTCCCCAATAACATATTCTCCAGTCTCATCAACAAAAATTACCCGGTCTCCATCAGCATCCCATGCAATTCCAGCATCTGCATTTGTTGATTTTACTGTTATTATCAATTCTTTGACATTGTCTTTGGTTGGCTCAGATGGCCTTCCAGGAAACTTTCCATCGAGGTGTGAGTTTAGTGTAACAATTTCTGCTCCAAGTTCTTTGAAAAGTGCTGGTGCAATAACTGCTGCAGTTCCATTTCCGCAATCCAGTACAATCTTCTTTTTTTCAACTGCTCCAACTAGCTTTTTAATTGCATTAATGTGATCCTTTGTTGCATTTTCATAGCGTGTTATTCTCCCAACCTTATCCCAAGGAGCAAGAACTCCTTCCATTAGTTTTTCAATTTTCTCTCCACGCTCTTTTGAAATGGCAATCCCATTTCCATCAACTACTTTTATTGCATTCCATTCTGGAGGATTATGGGATGCGGTAATAATTACGCATCCTTCTGCTTTGAGCTTTTTTATCATAAATTCGGCTGTTGGTGAGCTTACTATCCCAAGATCTATTACATCACATCCAACACTTGCAAGTCCTGAAACAACACTTGCCTTGAGAGTTCCTCCTGTTAATCTGCAATCCCGAGCAACAATTATTTTTCCTTTTAAGTATCGTCCTATTGCTTGTGCTAGTTTCATGGCAAGAGCAGGATCAAGTTCATTGAAAAGTCCCCTCACGCCGTTTGTTCCGAAATATTTCGCCATATACTAGATTTAGTTTCGAGGTTTAAAATGCTTCCGAAGTCGTTATTTTTGGTCTGTTATTTTTCCAATTGGAAAAAATGAAACTTTTTAACTCTTAACTCGAAGTCTTCATACGGTGATACTATAGGAATCATATCTGAATTTAAGGATTTTTTGAAAGAATACAAAGTAGCTGGCCTTGCTGTTGCATTCATTATGGGTGTTGCAACAACCGCTCTTGTGAAGTCGCTTGTAGATAATATTATCATGCCATTTGTTGCTGTTCTTCTCCCCGATGGGTCATGGCAGGAAGCAACTGCTCAGATAGGGCCGGCAATAATTGGCTGGGGTCCGTTCCTCGCTGAACTTATAAATTTCTTGATAATAGCATTAGTTGTCTTCATGATTGCTAAACTTGTGCTCAAGGAACAGAAAGTCACAAAGAAATAGCCTTTTCTTTTTTATCCTTTATTCTATAATCATGGAAATTCATATTCTTCGTCTTGGTCACAGGCTTCCTCGTGATGAGCGAATCTCAACACATGTTGCACTTGTTGCCCGTGCCTTTGGAGCTGGAAAAATTACATATTGCGGTCAGCATGATTCTGGTCTTGAGGACAGTATCTCTAGAATTTGCGCACGCTGGGGCGGAGACTTTGCAATTGAATATTCTTCTAGCTATAAGAAAGTTATTTCTCAGTATAAAAAGCACGGTTATTCTCTGGTTCATCTTACAATGTATGGTCTTCCGGTTCAGGATGTCCTCTCAAAACTCAAGCTTGAAGAAAAAATTCTTCTGATTGTTGGTTCTGAAGCGGTTCCCGGGGATGTTTACGAGTCATCGAATTACAATGTCTCTATCACTAATCAACCACATAGCGAGGTAGCTGCACTTGCAATAACTCTTGATAGAATCTGCTCTGGAGCAGAACTTGAAGGCATTGATTTTGGCGGAAAGATTCGGATAAAGCCGTCAGCAAAAGGGAAAGAATTTGTTTAGCACTTTCAAATTTTATTTTTATTGTATTTTTTCCAAAATTCCTCAAACAGAAAACTTTATATTTGATGCCTAATTGTATCTCTCGGGATTAATATGATGAAACTTATGGGTCTTGTTTTAACCGGAGCAGATGTGAAAAAGGCAACTAGCAGCATTCCAAAGAGTGTTAATGTTGATCTTGCAGTTACAAAAATCACGAAAAAAGATGCAACAACAATTACTCTTGATTTTGCATATATTATTGATTATCTGCCAAAAATCGCAAGAGTAAGGTTGACTGGCCATGCATATTGTCAGGATAGTGCTCCTAACATCAGAAAAGCACTTTTAACCTATAAGAAAACCAAGAAACTTCCATTTGAAGTTTCAGGCGAAGTTTTGAATATGATCAATGCCAATGCTGGAATGAATGCAATTTTCTTAATTAGGCCATTTAACTTGCTTCCACCATTTATGCCTCCTTTAATTACATCTGAGTCACTTGAGCCAAAACGAGTTCAAATGAAATCAAAGAAGAAAAAATAATTTTTTCTCACTATTTTTTTTAAAAAAATAAAAAAAAGAATCACCACATCACTCTAAAGTTACCCATGATTCCCCATCCCATAGGAGCATTCATAATTCCAGTAACGCTTTCTTCTTGTCCTGCCCATGGACTGAGTTGTTCTGGGGATGTAACTGAACCTGGTGCTGTTGGCCAGCTTCCTGAGTATCCCATAATATGACCAGAGATTATCGTTCCTGGGTCACTGCTTCCTGGATCCTGCCTTTCATAGGTTACTCCAAGGCCTCCTCTTAGAACTGGATATGTTTCGTATTCTGCTGCTGGATGAAGGGACCCTTCAGGCTCTGGACTTGTGGATGCATCCTCAAGCATTCTCCTTCTCTCAGCTCCTCCTTCAAAGAAGAAATGGAGACTAAGAGATTCACCTGTAGTGATGTTTGTTCTTGCCCATGTGAGTCCAACTCCCGCAGTGGTTCTTTGAAGCTCATTTAAGTCTGAACACTCCCCTCCGCTTAGCCTTGAACAAACCTGAGCCATTTCATCAGCATTTTCAAAGACATCATCACTTGCAAATACTACTTGTCTTGTTGTCTGGTTGAAGAACACGTATGAGTATAGCTGTTCGTTTACCCTTTCAGTATTAAGCAGTGTAAGGCGATGACTTAATCCAACCTGCCAATTGGTCCATTGCTCGTTTCCATATGTTCTCTGACCATACAATACACCTGCAAGAAGATCCTGTCTGTGATCTTGCAATAACTGTGCAAGTGCACCTATTGTCCAATTGCCCCCTGGGCTATACTGCTCATGACCTGCTTCGGTAAGAGGTATTGTTAGTCCTCCCATGAGTCTAAATGCTGTCAGTGTTCGAAGTCTTCGATCTCCTGAGAATGTAAATTCGTAGTCTTCGCCTTCTGTTGAAATGTCCAGTCTGCTAACTCCATGTCCAATGTAGTTGCCAGATTCTTCCCATTCATCAAGGTCTTCCTGAGTTCCAATCATGATAGAACCTCTTGAATTTGGACCTGTTCCAATTCGGGTTACCATGATGAAATATCTATTTCTTCTCTCTGGACTGCCTCCTTCCATTTCTGCATTGAGGTGGCTTCCATAGATAACATCATATCGCTCTGCCTGCTGTCTTCCATGCGAGTTCAATGCTGCTGCAAGGCAAGGTCTTATGTTCTGCTCAATTATTCTTCGAACTTCGTCTCCAGTTAATTCTGCTCTTGCTGGCGGCTGTCTAATATTGACTTCAGATAAACTTGCTTCAACGCTTCCGCTTGTTCCTGCTCTTCGTACAAATTCAGTTTCTACTTCTTCAGGAGTTCTCAATACCCATCCAAGAGAATGAACATTATTTTCAATGAGCTGTACCAGTTCTTCTCCATATGCAGTAGCAATGCGTTCTCTGTTTGGATTAACTCTTCTAAGTTCTCTATATATGTCTACAATTGCTTCTGCAGTTTCGCTGCTTCTTCTTGAAGAAATTAACATTGCAAGGGGATCTTCATCCTCTTCAATCATTCTTGCAAGTTCAGTTCTCACTTGTGCAACAGGGCGAATCATCCACTCAAGACCATTTCCTCTTTGTGCATGAACAATATCTGCAAATCCTTCGCCATAAATTCTTTCCATTCTATCATGGCTGTATGCAACACTTCCAAGCCTGATATATGCATCACGAGCAGCGGCTGGATGATCTGAAGTTCTATGAAGCGTAACATTGCGCTCATATCTTGACAGTTCAATTGAAGGCCAATCAAGAACTCCAAAACCCATATATGCATCAAGATATGGATTTGCCCTCTCACTTCTTTGTACCTGGAATCCTCCTGTTGAATCAGCATCTTCTACAATCATTATTGATGAATGGGTGTACCCATGACCAAGAAGGTCGATGTATGCACGAGCCGGCCTTCCAAATATAAACATTCCATAAAGATTTGCATATGCTGTTTCATCATCGGTCCACTGTCCTGTTGCAATTGTGTAAATCCTTAATCGCTCTCCATCATATCCATAACCAAGTGCAAATCTCCAAATATCACTTGTAAAGTCATTTTGAAGACTTGTTGATAATCCTTGTAGAATCTGTTCTTCGTTTGTTGGATTTTGCTGAATGTCTAACATTGCCTGGTCTATCCTGTCATACAGTCTACTAAATCCAGGAACTCTTTGCACTCCAGCAAGAATTCCATGTCTCCTTGCCCAGTATGCCATAAGTAAACTTGCATAATGTTCATTCGGTGTTTCTGGCTGATCTTCTGCTGTTCCTTGCCAGCCCTCCATTCTTCCATACATGTATGTTCCAGCTACTAACCATCCAGTATCACGAGCCTCGTCCTCTCCCCAACCATACATGCTGACAAGAACATTTCTCATTGTTGCAAAAACTTCCTCTGATTCCTGATCTACTGCTCTGAATTCTCGCAGCAGATCTACTTCAGTATATCCACCAGTAAGTCCATGCCCATATGATCTGTGCGCGCCTGTCTGCCTTTCATATCTCCATCTGGCACCAGCTGTTAGTGGATATCCACCAACTGCACGGAATTCCATTGATGCTTGTCTTGGAGCAATTGCCATTCTTCTCCACATGAATTCTCCAGAGCCCTCTGCCCAATGCGATCCATCTATACTTGTAGAATCCTCAGGATTCATTTCAAGAATCTGTGCTCCCCTATAGAATCCTGCATAAATATCTCGAGCTCGTCCATCACTGAGAATGTGGGTTATTGCTTGTCCCATGGCCTCTTCAGCATGTTGTGGAGTCATAGTTCCCATATCCCGAACAACCTGTCCAAGTGCGAGAGTAGTTGAAGTATCTCCCCTAGTAGTTGGAATAGTAAAACCTACTGCAGCGCCATCAAAACCAGCAAGAGCAGATTCTCCGTTAATCTCATTCCAAACTCCCTGCTCGCGCGCAAGTCTCTCAATTTCTGCTTCGCCGGTTTGAGCTTGCTGCTCTGCATTTAGCCCAAGATGTCTTTCTATTAATCTAGTTCTCTCTGCACCTGAAAGTGCTGGTGCAACTGCACTATTTCTTCCTGCAAATCTAAGGCCTGCCAGAATATTTCTGGTATCTGTACTTCCATATAAGTAATTGAGTATCTGTGCGTGCGTATCAATTCCATATGCAAGATCATATGCATTTCCAGTTGATCCATCAATGTAGAACAGCCTTGTTCTAAGCTGGCTTCTCTCATCCTGCAATAACTCACCAACTGTGCCTGCAGGAGCACCTTCTGGAACTGGCGCGCGAAGCTCTGGCGCATGTTCTCCGCCGACTATAACAAGCATATCTCCTCCAGAGTCTCTTGCAATTCTGGAATATGTTTCAAGAAGTCCAGTGTATCTTTCTCTACTTTGTACCTCTCCAGTTTCTTCAGTTGTTTGGTTAGCTCCTTCATAGTTGAATCGTATATTTCCTCGCTGCAATCCAACTCCCTGTCCAAATGCAACTGGAATAACTCCAGCAACTCCAACTGGAAGTCCTGCTGCCTGAGCTTCAATATCAACATCAGTTTCAGCTGTTTCACTATCTCCTGAATCCTCTGATTCTACTGCTGTTCTTCTATGAGTTACAACCCCCCGGCCTCGAACTCCTCCGGTAATTGTTCTTCCCTGTCCAACTCCTCCAACTGCTACTGCGTCTGTTGAAGTTGTATCTGAGTCTGTTGCAGTTGGGATGGTTCCCTCATGACCGTAATAGCCACCAACTTCCCAATCATGACGAAGCCAATAGCTACTATAGTCTATTGGCATCTCACCAAATAATCTTGTTATTTCTCTTATAATAGTTGACGCGCCAAGGGCTCCGATTCTATATCTTTGCGGAATTCCGTGTATCATATGTCTTCCAAGTGTTGGGTGCAGCATGTCATACCTTCTTGAGAAATATTCAGTTGCACCAGAATCAAGTCCAAATCTGCTTGGAGGCTCAATCAAACTTCTTGGCATTGTTGGAGATGGGATTAAATTCCAAGGTTGTGCTGCTTGTCCATAAAGTTGTGGAAGTGGTTCCATTCCTTCCATTTGCAGGAAGTGGGGCCTGTACCTATATCCTTGAGGATTCCATGGGCTTTCCATAAGTTGCCTTTCCGGAACTCTTCTAAGTTCATCCTCCATTCTATTGTGATCATATGTTGCAGTAACTCCTGGAAGTCTCTGTCCAATTCTGGCAAACACTTCAAGGAAGTATTCTCTGTTTCTATGTGTGCTGTAAGAAAGAGTAGCTCCTGCTGTTGAGTACATCCTGCTGAATATTGTATTGAACGCTTCAATTCCGGCAACAAGTGTTCTTTCATCCTGTGCAACGCTGATTATTGCTGGAAGAACCTGCAGAATGAATGGACCAACTAAGTATGGATCTCTTTGACTAATCAATAATAGAGAATTCATTGTTGCCCGCGCGGCACTTGTTCCAAATTCTGAGCCCAGGCTTCCAATTCTGCCAAGTCCAACTCCAAGATAAAGTGCATCAATAATTGAGAGCTGGTTTCTAAGATTTGTTGCTTCTCCTTCAGTAAACCCTCGTGCATCTTCTGCATCAGCAGCTATTCCGCTCTCACGTCTTCCCTGGAGATATGTGCTCTCAAGCTGCCCGTAGAATGTTCTTCCTGCAGTAATCAAATCTCTTCCTGATTCACTGCCAAGGAAACGTGCAAGGTCTTCTGGAGTTTGAAGTCCGCTTTCTGCAGTTCCTGGCGGAAGACTGATACTGTATCTTCTTGCAAGTGTTTGCAGTTGTGAATTTAGAAGGTCCAGATTAATGAAATTTCTAAACAGATAATCGTTTGATCCAAACTGGTCTCTGTAATGGTTAATTGCAAGAGTTAAGTTCGCACCAAGATCATCACTGGTTGCAGTTGCAAAAACAAGAACTCCTTTGAGTCTGGAATAAACTCCTGGAAGAACATCTGCAACGTGCCTGAAGTTTTGCATAAATTCTCCACGTGCAACTCCATCTCCTGCTTCAAAGCTTCTTTGTAGCTGCTCTAATGCAGCCGCATCAACTTGTCTTAGGTGCTCAAGATCACTAGTGCTCAGGTTTTCAAGGAACCTAAGTTGCGCTCTGTTTCTCTCAACCATTTGCACAAATGCTGCTCCATATATTTGTCTCAGTCCTGCAATTCTTGCAGTTCTTGCTTCTGATGCCGGAGTGTTCAAAGCTCCATAAACAGAACCAAGTGCATAAAGCAGTTGTTCGTCTTGGTGTCTGTATGCTCTGTGAAGCGCAGTAACTACTCTGGTATATGCTTGTGGATATGCGCGGTATAATGATTGTCTTACTGATTCTGGAAGTGCAGTTACTTCTTCAAGTCCTGCTCTTGCCTCTGCAAGCGGAGCTAAATGTTCTCTTTGTCTTTCCACTGCACTGACAAATCTATCGCCATAAAGCTCTACCATTCTCTCTCTCGTCTCAGTTCCATCAGGACGAGCTATTGCACGATAAACTCTGATAGTTATATTTGCAAACAATACGTTTTGGCCCATTCTCAAATTTTGTTCGCTGATGCCAGTTAAATTTTCAAGGAACCCAAGAACTGGTCTGTGATCATTTATCAATCTGACAAATTCAGTTCCATGTCTTCTTTGCACATCAGCTACATTCCCGCTTCCTCTTGAAATTGCATTGTATGCAGTTCCAAGGTCTCTGCTAAATCCACGGTCTCCCATGCTGGAAATAAATGCTCTAAGCTCTGGATCAGCTCTGCCAAGTACAGCAAAAATAATATCTCCGATTACTGCTTGTTTGTCTGGATTTGTAACTCCACTATACCAGGCCATTCCACTTCGAAGCGATCCAACATCGCTTGAGCTTGCAATTGTTTCTGAAAATCCATCAATACTGCCTGCAGTTCTTGAAAGGTCTCCTCCAGTTTCTGCAAGATGAATCATTGAAAATGCAAGTTCAACTGATCTTCTAAGTTCAGTTCCACTAATCATGCTTTCTTGCAGTGCTCGCTGTTCTTGAAGAAGAGTTTGTATTTCTGCTTGATCAGCACCACCTGCTGCAAGTCTTATTCTTCTACTTTCTTCTTCCCACCTATTGATTCTTTCTTCAAGCATTGGACGTGCAGGTGCAAGCATAGGATCTTCAAGCTGCCTTCTCATGCTCTCAAGATCACGTTCAATTGTACTGGAATTTGCTGTGATCTCGCCTCGGCTTCCTTCAAGAGCTTCTCCTGATATTCCCCTTGTTCTTGCTGCTTCTCTGCTTGCAACTGGAGTTAGGAAAAATCTTCCAAGCGAATCAATTCCATCCATTCTGGCAAGTCCGCCTCTAGTCAAAGCTTCTCTTCCACTGGCATATGACAGAATGAATTGTACTGGAGTAAATGGAAATAGTAATTCTTTTGCTGATCTTGTTATTTGGTCTTGTCCTCGCAAAAGTCGTTGTTCAATACTTGCAACATTTCCGCCTAGCCATTCTAATTGCGCTCTGTTTTGAGTAACAAAATCTACTGCGGCTTGCCCATACTGAGTAACTAATTCTGCTGTAGTTGGACTTGCCTGTCCATGAGCTGCATAAATTGCATGAAGTGCTCTTGCAAGACCTCCAATTGAATATCCAATTGCAGGTGCTCCTCCTTGAGTAGTCAGTGTATCAGCGTCACGAACAAAAACATCAGATGTTCTTGTTGTCATCTCATGTTCTATTTGCCCTACTGGTCGAACTGCCCAGTGTAATGTATCAAGATTTTGTGAAACATAATTCACAAATTCACTACCATATCTTGTAGCAAGCAATTCTCTTGTTTGCCTGAATAATGTAATCTGTGCGTATGCTGCAGATAATGTAGTTCCGCCGTCTTGTGGGAAAAGCGCCTTTAGCTGAACTGCAACTTCATCTGATTCTGCTCCTCTTCCAGGTGCTGATCTTCGATCAAGTTCGGCCTGTACCTGTTCTGGAGTTCCTGCAAGCCAGGATAGTTCAGCATAATGTTCAGTGATAATTGAGCCTGCCGGAACAGCACCTATTGCAAGTCGCTCTGTTGCAAGCTGTCCATAAACATCTGCAAGTGCAGCGCCTCTGTCAAGTCTTTCTCCGGCTTCCACTCTAATTGTCATTGAAGAAATACGTCTTGCATGTATGTCTTCTTCGCGTGCTCTATCTGTTAATACTCTGTTTAGATCAGTGGCAGTTCTTATCATCCAGGTTGGTCTTCTTGCTGAAACAAGTGCTATCAATTCAGGACTGTATGCTCCTCTGAGTCTATCCATATTTGGAGGGCTTCTGAGAAGTTCTATGTAAATATCCCTGATTGCAATTGATCTCACATTTCTTCTGAAATTCATTTCAATACTTGAGACTGTGCTGTTGCCCTGGATTTGCGCTCTATATAATCTTACAAATTCATTGAAGAAAGTATCATTTCTCTCAAGCGGTACTCTAGTGTATGTTCGAGATCCGATTTCACCTGCACCAGCAACAAAATTCCCACTATAAATTCTGATAAATTCATCTCTTGCAGTTGTACTTCCAGTTGCAAGCACCTGCTCCATTAAAGTTGCACATCTTCTGGCTAGTCCAAGCGAAATAATGTCAACAAATCTGTCAACTGTTTCATTTCCATGTGCCTGCCTAAGCTCTTGAAGCCTTGAGACATTGCCTGTACTTGCAGCTTCATACATTTGCGAAACTGCAGTTGCAAATGCTTCTGGATCTACCTGGTTATTGTGGTGAGTATAATATGATCTGTAAACAAGGGAAATTGGTGATGGCTGTCTATGGCCTTCCTCTCCAACCTGGTCTCTTGTTATGCGCTCCAGAAATAATCTTTGGAATCCGGTCCAGAATTCTCCTGATGTACTGTGCGCTCCAAATATTCTTCTAAATTCATCTCGCTGTGCAGTATCTCCAGTGAGCATAAAGTTTCGAAGAGAATCAACACATCTTGTTGCTTGCTGGTTTGGCAATTCTCCAGATAAAAGATTAGTTAAATTTTCTCCATGTCGCTCTCTTATTTCAGCAAGTCCTGTTCCTTCGAGTACATGTCTTGCAGCATCTTCTGCAGTAGCATCTGTATGAGCTCTTCTATATGCTCTGAATCTTCCAATTTCACTTTCTGCTGGAGCCTCTGTTTCTCCTGCTCTCTCTACTCGCTGAACCACTGCATCTATAAGTGCCCATGTAGTTGCATTGGCAGCAAGCCGTGTTCTAATCTCACGAACTTTGGTAATAAAATCTTCCATAATAGAAGGTTCCATTCGAATTCCAATAACATGATCAAGATCAGCTTCATATGCTTCAAGAATTGGACGAACTTGAGCATCACTTCTCATTGTTGTCATTCTGCTATGAAGCTCATCCATAAATTCTCTGTTTTCAGTTACCGGCTGCTCCTGAAATTGACTTGTGATAAGAGCCCTGTATCTTGTATAATCAGCTTCATTTCCTGTTAAAATATAACTTTGATATGCGGTTGCAGCATCCCTAGCTCTTTGCTGAAGGCCTGCTACTTCTTCCTGTTCCGCGTGGGTAGCTCCCCTACGTCGAGTTGCCGGTTGTGCCATAACAGAATTTACCCCGAGATAATTTATATTATTACCGCCTAAGAAAACTGAGACTGCAACTACAGGTGCAAGCAAATATTTTCCAAAAATAGAAATTTTTCTGCGGCGCGGTAGCTCCCCATGATCCCCCTTTTGATCATGTTTTATTTTGGATCCAACCATTTCCTGATTCTCCTATTCGGTTTGCACTTGTAGATTATAGTCGCCAATATTATTACAATCCTAATTACAGTTGCCTATACTGATTACAACACATCTAATATTTAACATCGCGTATCCCCCCAAGGGGATTCACTAAACTTGTATGGATCGGACTGTAATTATTTTACGATAACTTATCTATACTAGTTGTGTTAAGAAAAATTAAAAAAGGGTTGTTTCAGAAAGTGACTATCAAAGGTCAAAGTCTGCCTTTGCACAAAATCCAGTTTATTAAAATGCAAAAAAGCTCCACAGATGTTTTGTCTCCTTAACCTTATCTTTGTTTTCAGTATTCTGTAACTCAAGGATTAAATAATTCTCATGAGTAGCAATGCTTGAGGTTAAAATATGGCTGATGGAATAGTCGGAACAATCTCCTGCTGGGGATATGGGTATTCTGTGAAGATGCTTGTCAATGGTAAGGATATAGGCTTATCAGGTGGAAAGTCAGAGGGCAAACGGATATTTGGCACTGACCACCCCATGTATGATGAGGCACCTCCTGAAATGCGGGAAAAGTTTTTTGTTCTGAAAAATGGTGCAAATGAGATATCGCTCGAGTTTAGCAAAACATCTGCCAATGAAAGAGATTATCTGCAAATCTCAATGGAACTGGAAGGTTTTCCTGCGCCGGTTTTTCTGCTACATAGCAGAACAAAAGCTTCATCTAAAATAAAAAGCTCCATTCAGATCCCTTCTGAAGGTGAGTTCATGCCAGTATTTGTTTCGGATGCAGGAGAGAACAAGCTCGTATTCATCCATGTGCAGAGTATGAATTGTAATGTCACTCCAATATTGAACGGCAAGGAGGGGATGAGCCTAAATGGCACGCCTGGTCAGGTTGTGCTTGAGAATGTGAAAACTGGCAAAAACGAGCTGGTAATTCAATATCAGACTCAAGAGAGACTGAAAATCGCTCTGATAACTCCTGAATGGGTGAAATATCTGGAAACTGCTGATGGCTCTGAAAAAACAGAGACATTTACATTTAATTCTAAGTGAGAATCATGAATGACCTGCTTGAAAAGCTGAAAAGCCCGGACATTGCACAGAGGAGGAAGGCTGCTAATAATCTTTCGGAATCCGGTATGGATATAGCTCAGGCATTGCCTGCAATAAAGGAGGCGTTCGGTAAAGAGAAGGACACCTGGATCAAAGGAATTTTGGCAGGGGCTCTTGCCGCGCATTATGTTCAAAAAGGCATGACAGATGAGGCAGTCAAGTTTCTTGATGATAAGAATGAACGGGTTAGATACTACACTGCAAAGGAATTGCGAAATGCCAGCATGGCCGGAGCTGACATAACAGCTGCTCTTGTGCCTCTTATGAAAGTGCTAATTGGCATGGATGTGGATGTTCGGCGTGTGGCTGGCCAGGCGATAGTTGCCTATTATGCCAAAAGAAAACAATGGAATGATATAAATGCAATTCTGGTTGCCAAGGGAGCGCGGGGCAAATATGAAATTATCGTTGCCCTGCAGGATTTTGTCAGTGGGGTTATTGAGCTTCCAAGTCTCTTGAGCATGCTCAAAGATGGCGACTTTGACTCAAGGAAAGAGGCGGCTTCGGTTCTTAGAAAAGCATCAGAAACTGGTATTGATATTTCTTTTGCTGTTCCTGCGCTAAAATCAGTGCTCTCAGATAACTCAGCCGGAGAGGAGGCCCTCAATGCGCTGAAGATATATGATTTGAGAGCAAGCGGCAAATGCAGCAGATGCCTGGAGGGCCTTTTTGAAGGGGATGTTCTGGAGAAACTGGCTACTATCATAAAAGGAATGTCCTGCTGTGGCGGGGATGTCTCGCACAATATTTTCCGCTGTCCTGACTGTGGCAAATACTATCTGACAACTTTCTTTGACCATTCTGATTTCGATCACGGGCAGTTTTATGTTTATGGGATAAGCGAAAAGGACGCTAAGATGGTAGTTGTTGAAATTGGGAAGTGCCCGGCAAATGGGAATCGGCATTGCGACTGTCAGGTTCACATGGTGTTTTTGAAGGATGAGAAAGTGCCTGTTGATGGTAAGCTGAAACACTCTGTCGAAAAGATATCTACATAGGGGGATAGCATGGATACTATATTTGATTACAGCCTTATTTTAGCAGGAATTTGCCTTGCCTTTTTCATTTTGATTTCCATAATAGGCTCGGTTCTTGAGAAAAAAATGGACAAGGCTAAGCATAAAAGGGCAGGAAAACTCATGATAAAAATTTATTTTGTCCTTTTCATTGTTTTTGGATTTTCTTTGGTTCCAATTATGGCAGGGATGATTTTTGGATTCATTAAAGATGTGCTCCAGGCCGATCTCTCGGAGTTTGAACTGCCTATAATCCTTTTATTTTGGGGACTTTACATTGTTGGCTTGGCTATAGCATACCCTGTGATGAAAAGAAGCAGCTTCTTCGAACCAGGAAAATAATTATTGGATATTCAGAGAATCACTATACAAAGCAGTTACAGTCCTCTTAGTACTCTTCGCTGTTGTCCTCTTTCTGGTTGTACTGGCGCAGTTTGAGCTGGTGCTTGTTGCTCTTCAAGAGTTATTCCTTCAATTCCGCGTGCCCAATGTCCTGCTGGCCTTGTTCTATTTCTTTGTCTCCATGAATACACTGCAAGAGCTGTAAGTGCTTGCGCACTTTCACGTCCGTCTGCTGTTAGTGTATCTGTTGTTCCTGGAAACACTTGTCTATTTAATATTCTCAAATCTTCTGCAAGTCTTTGATTTGTTTCTCCAGTAAGTCCTGCAACATGATTGACAAATGCTACCATTGCTTCAATCATTATTCTTCGATCTCCAGCAGGTGTAGTTTCGCTGAGTCTGACAGATGGTCTTGTTACTGGTTGATATCTTGTCTGTCCTGATGCCCAAGCATGAAATGCTCGTCCTACTGGAGTACTTGTATCATGGAAAAGTTCATTGAATACTCTATCAAATGCTCGTGGAAGGTCATCTCTGTTAAGGTGTCTCAGTGCTCTTTCAAAGACTGGTGTAGTCGCACTTCCTGGAACAGTTGAGGCAACATCAGTAGGAAGCCTTAAGATAGATACAATCCCTTCTGGCCTTCCGGTTTGCACTGCCCTAAACAATTCGACCTGAAGGTTTTGCCAATGCCTGTGCGCATGTTCTTCAAGCGGGGTTCTTTGTGGTTGTGCCGGCTGTGCAGTTCTTGTTACTGCTCTTTGCCAGACTGCCTGCTGGATCATTCTTCCAATTTCATTTCTTCCTCTTAAATTTGGATGAAGATGATCTCCTCCGTCATATTCAGGTCTTAGCGTTGCCGGGGTTCCGGTTCCAAGCGATGACAAGTCAACAAATATGATATCTGTTCTCTGGCGAAGCCATGCGTCAATTGCATCTGCTCTTCTTTGAGCACCTGCACTCCATGTGGGATATGTTGCATAAGGAGGACTCCCCCAAACAACTGGCAACACTCCTGCACTATGAGCCCTTGCAATCATTGTCTCTAAATTGGCTTGAACTGTTTCAAGTGATCTTCCGTCATTTACAATTACTGCTCCTGATATTACTACTATGTTCGGCCGTCCACGTCCGCCGATTCTATGGCCATTATATCTTCTTAAAACTCCTGACATTGCCTCTCCTGAAACACCGTCAGATTCAACGCGTGCGCTTGGAGCATCTCTTCTAAGAAGTCTTTGCAGCTCCCTTCCAATTGCCCCTCCCTCAGTAAGTGAAGCTCCAACAATTAGTACATTTGGATTTGCAAGAGCAGCTGCGTATCTGCTCATATCCAAACCAGTTTGTGCTTCTGCAACTCTTGTTGTTTCTGCTGGTTGTGCCCCTGGAATCTCAAGAACTTCAGGAGCTTGCCATGTTGCAATTCTGCTTTGCGCTCTTCCTCTTCCGCGTGCCGGATGCTCCTGATACCATCTTCTCATATATAGTGATGAGCTTGTTACTGTATCTGCATCTATTGGACTGCTAAGGTATGCTCTTTGGAAAACCAATCTCACTTCTTCTCTATCTGCATCTTGCTCTGGAGTTCGAACTAAATCAACATGTGCAAGTCTTCCATGTTCTGTATCCTGATTGGTTAGGAGTTGGCTTATTTCTTGTCTGAATCTCGTGTTTCCACCATTTGGACGCGCTTCAAAATGCATCAAGTAATATCTAATATAGAAATTAGCAGCTCTAATTACAGGATCACTTGCATCTGCTGCAATAGTTCCACTGCTTGCAGTAATTGCACTTTGAAGTCTTGTGAAATCCGCATTAGTTCCAGCTTGTGATGAGAGATATAATCTGAATCTTGGAATCTGCAATAATTCATTGAAAACAGAAACTGTTGTTGCTCTTTGATTAGGTGTTCCGGCGGCGCTTCCTGCTCTTTCTCCTGTAGTTAGGAACTGCTCAACATACCTGCTATTTGTGTGAAGTGCGCTTGCAGCACCTGTGGAAGCTCTGTCAGATCCCCTGGAATGTCTAAGCTGTGTTTCTATCCACTGTGCAGAAATTGTTGGTCTTGGAGCCTCTCGTGGAGGTGGAGTTGGTGGCCTTGCTGCTGGAGTTCTTTCTCGTGGAGGTCTGCTTCTTGGGGGACGGGATCTTGGAGTGGTCCTTGGTGCTGTTCCCCCACCTGTTTCTTCTCTTGCGCCTGGATGTAATTGTCCATGAATTCCACTTGCAATTCCTCTGGCACCTAGCCGTTCAAATGCAGCTGCATCAGCCTCAGGAGCTCCTCCAATTCCTACATTAATTGCTCTTCTGACTTTTCCAGTCAATATTGCAATAGTATCATCTGCACTAACAGTAATTCCAGTAACTCTTCTCCATCCACTTGGTCCAACTACGACCAATGTGTTTCCCTGAAGTTCTACTCTTGCGCCTGCCATTATTGCCGCCTCGTTCTATGTGCTCTTGCATATCCGTGGATATGATTTCTGTATGCAGTTCTAGCTCCTCTTGCGCTAAATGAAACTGTCATATTCGCTCCTTCTCCTTCAACTGTTATTCCAAGAGATCTCCTTAGCCTAGCTGATCTCTCAGATGTTCCAGTAATTATTCTGTATAAATCTGCTTTTATTTCTGTTCTAGCGCGCTGTCTGTTTGGCTGCTGTCTTGCTTCGATGCCTTCCTGATCCTCTCCAAATGCTGCTCTCATCACAACACCATCGCCGGTTCTACGTGTGCCTTCACCTTCAATATCATTAAACAGTGCGTCAACTCTAGCATCAACGAACTCAGCTATTTGAACTCCGCCGCGCTCTTCACTTTGATAAAAGCTTTGCGCCTCTGCACTAAGTCCAACTGTTGGAGTTCTCTCTACTTCTGCTGGCTCATCTGGTGCTTCATCCTGCACTTCTGCAGGTTGCCTTGTTTCAAAGCCTGGTCTTCTTGGATATACTGGAGTTTCTTCATGCTCAAGTACTTCTGCCCGCGTTCTGCCAGCTCCTGTTCTTGGTGGAGTTGCGCTTCTTGCATCTCCTCTGCCTCTTCGTTCTGCTCCACCTGCCTGTTCTCTTATTTCAACTGGGGTTGATCCGCTCCACCAGCCTCTTGATCTATAATAGCCTGATTGCCTATCGAGATACTCATAGATTGCTTGCGGAGCCATGTCTTGAGTTTGTGCATTTGCTTGAATATGTCTTAGAATTTCATGTAAATTTTCGATCTGATGGCTATTGTCTGCCATCCACTTCATCACTCCATTTGTAGCTCGTCCTCCGCGCATTTCAGTATGAGTTATTGCAAATGCAATTGCTTCTGCATATTCACTGCCTCGAAGTGCTCCATCCATCTGAGCAAATATTCTAGGTGCAACTTGTCCGCTTTCTCTTGCAGTTGCAAGTGCTGTTCCTGGGTTTTCTGCAATCAATGTTGCAAGTGCATTTAAGTCTCCGTAAATCTCTTCACCAAATTCTCCTTCAGTAAGATTGAATCTGTTGAATGCACGAAGAGCAGCAGTGTTGCTTCCATATGTTCGAATCAGTGATTCAAGTGTTGATCTAATTTCTGGATCAGTGCAAGCTCTTCGGTCAAGATTTCCTAAGAATGAATTCTGTGCAATTGCTGTTGCGAGGTATAAATGCTGCTCGGTTAACCTCTGTTGCAACACCTCATCTGAAGTTTCTCGTCCGTATCTTTGTGAAGAAAATTGTGAAATTGCATTATCTATATATACTACAGGTATATGTCCCTGCTGAACCTGCATCCAGATAAATGCAAATATGTTTGGATTATCACTGAGGAATGAAACCATATTTGCGTGTTCCTCGCTGATTTGTCCTGATCGAAGCTCAGAAGTTGAAATAACTCCTGCATCAACAAGCATCTGAGTTGCAACTCCCTGTGCAAATGACATAACAATTCCGCGTGATCTCCAGTTTGGCATTCTAAGGTCTGCCAGATCAGTTATGTCAAGCTGCTGCTTATGCTCATTTAATAAAATCACATCAACTGCTTCAAGACTCATTCCCCATGGCTGGATTATTGCAAGCAATTGTCTTTCTGCTTCAGTGCGGTCTGCACTTCCTTCTGCAGCAGTTCTTCTGGTTGTTAATAATTCATTGATCTCTTCAAGCTGTCCTGCCATTTCTCGTCCATCTGTGATGAACTCATTCATCATCCTTGGATTCAGGTAATGTCCGCTTCCTTCAAGAAGACTTTGCAATTGTTGCTGGTTTCCTGGTCTTCTGTCAGTTGATTGTGGAAGTGTGTTTGGCAAATGGTAATAAAATTGCCTTCCACCGTCATCATTGATTATCCAAAGCGCATTTTCTTCTGATATAGAAATTCCAAAGTCTCTTTGTGCTGCTGCAATACCTTGTCTGATTTCATCTTCATCAGAAAGCATGTCATGAAGCGGCTGATATACAAAATTCCATCCGATATATCCAAGTCCTGCCCAAGCTGCAATTTGAGGCACCATTCTCAGAGAGTTTGATGGGCGAAGCGCTGCATAAGGTGTTGATCCACCAGCTCCTCTTGATGCTCGAACTGCTCTATAATATTGAAGTCCTCCCCAATGCACACCTGGTTCATGTGCCAAAAACCATCTACCTGCTCCGCTTACAGATTCACGGACTGTTCCACGTACTGTCAGGGAAGCGTCTCTTGCAAGTATTCCTGCCTGCTCTGAAATTCCTGGTATTAGCTGCTCTATTCTTGGGTTTGATATTTCTATTGCATGGAAGTTTCCACGCATCTCAGGAGTTCTAAATGATCTTAATACTCTTGATACTGGAGTTCCCATATCAAGAACTACCTCCATATTCCCTCCTTCGGCAATTGCATGTTCAAATATTCTTCGTTGCTGTGGTCCATAATTTTCCCGAACTGCTCTTGCGACTCTATCGCTTCGAAGCACAGTTGTTATTGCCTCATCCAGGTTTCCCCCTTGTAGCATCTGCTCTGAAAGGCCTCTTCGAACTGCCTGTGCAACAGGATCCCCTTCTGCAGGGATTCTTCTAATCATGTCTCTTGTTGCATTTCTAAGTGTAAGTCCTTCTGCAATTATTGTATCTCCGGAAATTGCTCCTCTGCTTTCAAGTTGCAATAATAATGCAGTACGATCTCCAGCTCCAAATTCTGTTCCAAGAAGTCTTTCAGTTTGTGCAAGTGGCCTTAGTGCAGCTCTCTGTTCCCTTGTTTGATGAATCAATTGCTGATTTTGTTCAAATGCTGTTTCATGAGATGTGTTTGCCTGATCATGTGCCCTTTCAAGTCTTGCGAGTCTTCGTCCAGTCAATCCTCTTGTTCTTCCAGCTTCAAGATTTATTCGTGCTGTTTCAAGAGCTTGTCCTGTTCTCTCAACTACTGCTTCAGAACTTGCAACGCCACTTTCAAGCTCTGCAAGTCTTGCTGCTGCAGTGCGTTCTGTTGCTTCTAATATTAATGTCATCTCCTCTCTTGAAAATGGTCTTGCATCAGTCAATTCCATATAAGCTTCTGCTGTTCCCCTGCTTCCAGCTGCGCTTCTAATTGATCCTTGTGTTCTTGCAAGTGCTCTTGCAAGTGCGGGGTCAGTTCTTGCTGCTGCTTCAAGATGCGGCCTCAGGTTTGGAGAAGAATACATTTTTCTCAAGACTCCTAGATACCCATCTCTGGTTCCTCTGCCTGCACTTGTTGCCATTCTGTCTATTCTGGAAAATAATTCAACTGATCTCTGTACACTGTTACGAGCAACATTTCCAATTTCAGTTGCTTCTGCTCTTGCTTGAACTGCTGCACGTTCTGCTGCCTGAATTTCAGCTGATGGTGCTCCGCCTTGCCTTAATGTCTGGACATTTGCTTCTGCTCTAGCTGCTTCTGCGCTTGCTCTTCTAATTACAAGAGCTGTTTCTTCAGGACTCATAGTAATATCTGATAATATATCTCCCATTCTTGCTTGTGCATCTTCTAAAATTGCATCTGCGTTTGGAGGCTCAGCGCTTCTTCTTGCTGCTGCTCTTCTTTGTCTCCATCCACGAACTGCATCACGTGTTCTTCCATATGCACGTTCTATTACTCCGACTCTTGCAATTCTTTGAACTTCTGGAACAGGTGCTGGGGGTTCTTCAACTGGAGCAGGTTCTCTTACTCCAGTTGGTTCTCTAGGAGTTCCGCCTCTTCGTCTTCCGCCTTCTGATACTTGCCTGCTTGCTCCACCTGCTGGTGCTCCAGTTCCTATAGGAGGTCCTGATGGAGGAGTGGCACTTGCCCGAATTGGCGGCATAGTTGTTCCGGCAGTTACTTGTGGCTGTCCTGGAACTTCAATGACATATTCTGTTCCAGTACCTGTTCTTACGACCTCGAATTCCATGGTTGCTTCTGCTGCATTTGCTTCAGTAATCACTTCATCCGGAACAAGTCTTCTAAGTGGTCCTGGTCTTTGCGGTGTTCCGAATTCTTGCTGTATTGCACGAGTTGAAAATGGTGTATCTATTCCAGTATCAAGTGCATGTCTCACTGCTCTGTGCTGAAGAAGTGCATCTATTCTAGCACCTGCTTGTGGGTTTTCTGCTCTTATTGCTTCGAGTCTTGCCCGTGCTGCAATCATGCTGCTTGTTCTTGCTTCTGCAGGAGTTGCTTCAAACCTTGCAAGCTCTCCCAAAAATGATCTGAATCTCTCAGGGTTTGAAATAAATGACGCAAGATCACTAATTGCTACTCTTGCTCCTCCTCCTGGTCCTCTTGGAGGCGGGAATTCCAATCCTCTAATTCCGCGCACTAGTGCAGCTTCTGCAATTTGGTTTAGTTCTCCTCCGCGAAGTGCAGTTCGAATTGCACTTTGCCTCATAAGATGAGAAATTTGAGTTCTAAGTCTTGATGAGAATCCTCCGAAAATTTCAAGTGCAATCGGGTTCTGCGCACGAAGCAGTCTCATGAATCTAAACATTGTACTTGGGTTTCCAAGCTCACGCGCTCCCAATATCTCAGGTGGCGCTTCTCCAAATTCTAGTGCAAATTCTCTTGCATAAATTCTTGCTTGAGCTCTTCCAGATCCTGCAATGGCTGCTCTTCCCAGAGCAGATCCTCCCATTACTGCCCATGGGAAAACCGCAAGTGCAAACATAAGAGTTCCAGTAGTACTATCTCCTCTTTGGAATGCCTGGTATCCATGATAACCTGCATATCCTGAGAAGAAGGTTGCAATTCCTAGATTTGCAATATTCAATCCAGTTGCAATTCTTGAGAGTCGTATTGCATGAGTAGTAGCGCCAGCTGCCCGGGCTGCAAGTGCGGCTCTGCCTACTCTTGCTGCTGCTCCCATCATTCCAAGGCTTACAACTACAAGTCCTGCCATTGCCCAGCTTTCTGCTGATGCATGGCCATGAACTCTATATTCAGTTACAATCTGTTCAGCTGCCATTCCAAGGAATATTGCTCCAGACACATACGGACCAACTACTGGGATAAATACAGATACAAGTCCAGCTCCAATTAACGCCCACTGAAGCGCTTGCTGATTTGTAACAACTGTTTCCTGCATTACTCTAAGTATTGATTGTGCTCGCTCCAGTGAAGCAGTTGCTACTTCTCCTTGATGTTCGTAAGCATAGCGAAGCTGACTCATCACTTCACTTTGCGCTCTTGCATAATCAGTAGTTATCTGGGCTGCTCCACTTTGCGGTATTGCAAATATTGAAGTTTCAAGAAGAGTTGCAATTTGCCCTCTTCTATTGAGCTCATCATCACTGACATTTCCAAAGAGAATATTGTGGAATGTGCTCAAATGCGCAGATCTATAAAATTCAAAACCTTGCATTCTTCGCTGTTCATCATATGCAGTTCTAACTGCTTGTCTTCCCCCAAGAGCCTGCGCGAGTCCTGGCGCGTGTGCATGTATAATTTGTGTTGCCATTGGAGAGTTTTCTGCCAGGTATCCCATCAGGGCTTCCTCCCTGCTTGATACTGCCTGCATATAGGACTGTTCTGCTGCTTCAAAGTTTCCAGCTAAGATCTGTCTTCTTGTAGTTTCAAGTTGTCCTGTACACTGAACTATCAGTGCTCCAGTTCGCGCTGCTACTTCTCCACTTGTAGTTAACACGACCTGTCTGTATTGTTCGTTAAGAGCAAGCTGTCCATTTAGAACTGAAAATGCACGTGCAATTCTTGCTTCTCTGCCCACTTCTCCAAGGAATTCTCCTAGTTGTTCTTCTGGGAATGCTCCATTTAATCCTTGCAATTGTTCAAAGAAAGCAAGTGCCTCTCCAGTCAGGTGTGGCATTACATATGTTGAAGTTGCCTGAAGCGAGCTGATATAATGAATAAGTGCAGTTCTTCTTGCTTCAAGTGTTACTAATGCTGTTCGCCTTGGTGCAAGTTCTCTTGCAGATGGTGCTGAAACTCCTTCTGGTAAATTATCATAAAGTCCAGTAATTTCTACGAGCATCCTATTTACTTCAAGAAGTCTTTCTCTTGCACTTTGAAGGTTTTCCTGCCTTACTGTTCCTGCTTTAACATGCCCAAGTCTGATATTGAATCTGTCAATTGCCCTGTTGAATTCTGTCATATTTCCTGTTGTAGCAGCACGTCTAACATCACCCATCAATTGCCTTAATGTTCTTTGTCCACGCAGTCTTGGATCAGTTCCAGCAAAGTCTCTTTCATATCTTCTCACATCTGCAAGATCAACATATCCAGGATATCTTCCGCCAGCTCTTGTTCCAAGAGGCAATTGCCCTCTGGTATCTGTTTGTCCATCGACCCAATCCCGTCTTCCCATGATTCTGTCTTCAAGCTGCTGCGCTCTGGTTAGAAGAAGTTCTGTGTTTGCAATTCTTGCTGAACCTGAATCAAATCTTTCAGCTGCAGCAGTATGCTGTTCTATTGTCTGTGCATTTATTTCCATTTCAATTGCTTCTAGCATCTCTTGTCTTCCTTCAACATAGCCAGGGGTTCTTTGTCCAAAGCTGGTTGAAAAAAGTCCGTATCTCCATCCTTCTCTTTGTCTGCTCTCTGCAGTTCCATAATAATCTCTGGCATATTGAAGAAGTATGTGCGCTCCATTAAAGTCTCCATGACTAGCCCGTTCTCTTGCAGTTGCAAGTGCATCTCGTATTCCTTCTTGTCCAAGTTCTCTTCCTGCAATCGCTGTTTCAAGTCTTCCTGTCTCGCGCCTTATATATGCATTTTGTGCAGCTGCATAACTCTCTACGAATCTCTGTTCAATAGGCTCTCCTGCAAGAGTGAATCTTCCTCCTCTTGCATATTCCATTATTCGTTCCATTCCTTGAAGGAAGGCTGCATCAGATTCTGCTACTGATGTTATTCTTCCGCTTCTTCGAACTCCAAGTCTTTCAACTGCTTCGCTATACATTACAATGAATGTCAAAACTCTTCTTGCTCTTGTGAGGTTACCTTGTGCAATAAGCTCATCAACATGATTTAGTGTTTCAGTTGCAACTGTTTTTTGTGAAAACCTTCCCCAGGTTCCTATTCTTGTTCTAAGTTCGCTTGCTGTTGAAGCATATTCATGACGAAGTATTCCATCATGGAACATTTCACTGCCATCTGCTCCAGTAAGCTCTGCATCCATGGCAGCTTCCATCTGTTCTGAACCTGCAAATGTTCCCCATCTTCTCTGCTCACCAATTGCTGTATATGCGCTTACTATATCAAATAATCTTTCTGCTCCAGCAACATCTCCACTTTGGAGTCTAATTCGTGCAGCCTGAATTGCTGCTCGGATTCTTTCTCTTTTTGCTGCTGGGCCTCTGGTTCTATATCCTGCTTCAAGAGAATCCATGTCTGCTCTTAGTGTTGCAATATTGAGAGTATCTTGGAACCTATGGGCCATTGCTGGCGTGAATGGAATCCTTCCATCAATGATCCTGTTCATCTCTTCATAATTATCCAGGTATCTTCTTCCCTGTCCATTTGCAATCTGCTCAAGAAGACCCATCATCATTGAAAGTCTTGCAATTTGAACCTCACTCGAATCAAGTGCATCAAGCGCTCTTTGAGCATACCAAGCAGCACTATGTTCTGCTGGAGCTCTTCTCGAAGTTCCTCTAAGTTCAACTGCCCTTTGCCTCAACTGTTCAACTTGTTCAGTTTCAGTTCTTGGCTGCTCTGTTCCAGTTAATATGTGGTATCTTTGAATCAGTCCGCGAGCTTGCTCAAGATCAACTGTTCTTTGTCTTCTAAGTCTTGCGAGTAAGCTGTCCATATCCTGCTGAAGGCTTTGAATGGATGCTGCACGGATTCTATCTTGTGCAACATCTGCCGAAATCAGTTCCAATTGCTGCCTGTAATGTGTGATTGTTGCTATTGTTTCAGTTCTAATTGTTGTTTGTGCGCTTTGCAGATCCTCAGTAAATTGTTCAATGAACTGCTGGTCTGCTGTTGCATCGTCCTGTGAATATATTGCCCCTTCTCTGGCTTCTCGTCCTCTCTCAATAATAAATCTATATCCTCGATCTCGAATAACTGATGCCTCGGAACCTTCAATTCTGCTAAGCTGAGGACGGGCTGCAAGCAATCTTCCAACTGCTAAAATATTCATTCCTCTTTGATTGTTGCGTGTTCCAATATCGATAAGCGCTGATTCCAGTCCGTTTAATACCTCAGCTGGAATGTCTTCAATCTCAATTCCTGGAATCTGGACACTTGTTGGAGAGCCTGCAAGAAGCAGTCTCATTCCAATATCATAAACTTCTCCGATTCTTACAATCTTATCTCTTGCTTCTGCAAGGGATCTCACTGCATTTCCAAGTCTTCCTTCATTTGCTTCGGTTACTGATCTCGCAATCACTGTTTCTATCATTTCAAGCTCGTTTGTATATCTATCACCAAGGATAGGAACAGATGTAAGATTCATTCTTCTAACTGTTCTTCGAAGCATATCTGCATCTCTTTGAACTCCTTCTGATGTTCTTGCTCCAGGGCTTACTCTCATTTCTCCTGCGTATTCAAGCAGTTCACTGATCTGTGACTGAACTCGTGCAAGTCCTGCTCTAAGTTCCTGCTCTTGTCCTGGACTTACTACTGTTCGAATTGGTACAATAGAAATTGGAAGGTGACTTTCTTCTCTTGTTTCCGGTCTTCTTCTTTGACGTTCTGCCATAATCTTCACCTATGAGTATGTTTGACAAATTAGAACAAAATCACGCAATCTGTCCATGCGAGCCCTTTCATCTTCTTTTCCCTTTGTCCGAAGCGCGTCTCTCTGCCAGCTTTCAAGAGCGCCATGGAAATTTCTGATCTTTACAACCTGCGGAAAAATATTGTCTGGTTTTGTTGGTGCAGCATCCCATTTTGCAAGGAAACTCTCCAGAGAATTAAGTGTGCGCCCCACACGTTTCATTGTTTCATCTTCAACAGAATTAATATCCAGTTTTTTTGGGATTTTTGTTACTTCTGATTTACGTGAAGGTTTCTTTTTAGACATAGACACACCTATAAAAAAGTATGCCGAAGCAACTTTATAAATGTGGCTTTGAGCCTATTGAATATTATTAGTATGGATTATGGCAGTAAAATTAGAAAAATAAATTAGAAAAAAGAAAAAATTTATTCTGCATCTCTATTTGCACGAGCAAAAGTCATGATGTGTGATGAGAGTCCTTTTCGAGCGCGCCTTGCATCAAATGTAACTTCAGTTATCTCTTCATGCGCTTCTTCGCCCTCACCTGTACTTGCTTTTACTACTTCTACTCCCCAGCCTTTTCTTAACTGTGCGCTTCTTTTGCTGGTTCCCTCAAGCACTCTTAGAACTTCTCCTTTAACTGCAGTTTCAGCTCTAGCTCGGTCTCCGCCATATAGCTTTTGCAGGGACTCTTGGTCTTCATACAGTCTTTCAAATGTTATATCCACGAATTCTGTCCATTCTGTGAATCTCTCATCAGCATAGAACTGGCTTGCTACCTTGGTTTGCTCTGCTTTTGTTGGGCCTGCTCTTGTCTCAGTAGATCTCATATCCTCTGCACTGAATATGTAACCGGCATTAATTGCACCCTGAGCGCTTTTTCCTCTTGGCTCTGTAAACGGATCATAATCACTTACTGATCCTCCAGATTCCTTATGCCTTACAAGAAGCTGTACAAACTGATCTGATCTTCCAGTGTTTATCTTGTACAGTGCACCATTTTTGACGAACTTTTCAAGAAGTTCTCGAACATCTGGCTGGGCAACAAACGCATCTTTTGAAGGTTGCAGTTGTAAGTTGAGCTGGGATATTGCTTTTTCTGCTTGATTCAGTCTATACTCGGTTGTACAGTCTTCGTCCCATCCGCTCTCTCCTGCCTTTGTCATAACCTTGGCAAATGTGCTTCTCATGGTTTCTTCTGGAACTTCATCTGAAAGTGGATTTGGAGTGCCTTCTCCTGTTGATATTTCGCTTCTCCAAGCTGCCAGGAATTCTTCTCTGTGTTCAGTCTTTACAAATCTCTCTGCTTCACCGCGATTTACAAGTGGAAGCATAAGTGTTGTTACCATTGTTTTCTGTGCAACTGCAAAGTCAACATTTTCATCTCCACTGATTCCGAATCTTTCCATAGCCTCATCCTGTTGTTCAGTGATAAGGAATCTTCGCTCGTTCCAGGTAATCATGTTCTTGGTATCTCGAAGGAATGCACCATCTATTTTTGCGCCTCCTTCTTCACCTTCCTCTCCCTGCTGAGTTCTAAGATAATTGACAAATTCATCTGCTTTTTGTCTGTTGAGCTTTAGTTTATCTGTAATTTGTTCAGTATCCATTTCAAGCAAACAACATACTGGCATTGCTTTGTTTGGTACCCATCCCTCATCAGTAACAAGGTCGGGTGCGCTAAATGCTGCAACATCATCATCATTTTCAAAACTGAATGGAGCAGCTTTGCAGCTTTCTGGAATATGTACCTTTTTCGTGCTGCATGTTTCAGGGGTATCAACTGGAAGTTCTCTTGGCTCACTCTTTACTCTGATAAGTGATCTTCTCTCCTGGAAGAATCTCAGAACTTCTGGATTCTCAGCAACCCACTCAAGATTTTCTTCACCTCGAACTCCATAATTGTCCCTGTAAAATTGTTCTCCTCTACCAGCTAGTTTGGTGTAATCATCCTTACTGTCATTGATGAGTCTTCTATGAGTTTGTGGTGTGTCAACTGAAGTTATCCATGTCCATGGCTGATATAATCTGCTGTGTCCATCCAATGCAAACCTAGTATTTTGGGGAACAGTTGCAGTGTAATGCTGCCATACACTTGGAGATGCATAATTTCCATAAATTCCAGTTCCAACTACATACCCCAATGTGATTGCATGTATAATTCCAACGTGCCATCTTTTGAGGTTGAACCATCCAAACATTTTGTATGTTTTTTTATTGTCATTTCCAATTCTTGGAATAACCTGTCTTCTTTCTTTAATTAAATTCTTTACGAGTGTTCTGAGTGTTGTGATAGTGTATACTTTACCTGCTATCCATCCAATTACATCAAGGGTGAAGAATGTTCTATAGAAGCCATGTGCAATTCTGTCAAATAACCCCTCCACATTCATATGCAATGCTTCAACTTTTTCTCCAGTCTTTTCCCAAATAGTTTTTGCAATAACCCACTGCGTTTCACTGATCTCTCCGATCTCCATGATAGAACCATCTTCAAGTTTCTTAATTGCAAGTTTAGCTGCTTCCCGAGCCGGGTATGCATACTTGTTCTTGAATTTTGTGCATTTTCCTTCAACATATCCTTTTGGAAGATTCATGTTTCTTGTTGCTTCAACTATTTTTTGAAGTTCTTTCTTTACTTCTTCAGGTAATTCTGAGGTTTCAACATCTTCTGCAAGCTTGTTGATTTTTGCATTAAATTCTTCCCATTCCTTTTCAAAAGATTCTTTTGCAACCTGCTCAATTGTTTTTGCAAATCCTCCAGTTTCTTTGATTTGTGGTCCTCTTTCATTTGCAAGTGCTTGCATCAATGACTCTTTTTCTGAAAGAGCTTCTTCAACATCATCTAATATCAATGTGATTTTTGGATATTCTGCCCATTTCATTGTTTCAGGCATTTCTTTCAAAAGTCCAGCATCATTTGCCTCAAGGAGTTTTCTTCTGAATGCTGTTTCAAATTCTGTAAGTTTTTTTACAAAGAATTTTCTTTTGCCAGAAGCTTCCTGATATGCTGCGCTTACTCCTTTTAACAGACTGGTAAGGCGTGTAACATTTTGTTCTGCAATTTCAACTTCCTGATTAAGGTTCTCTTCAATTTGCCTTACCTGCTCTACCTTATCTCCAACAATCTCTCCTTTATCTCTTGCCTGCTTGATTTTTTCAGCTGCTTCTGATCTTTTTTGTTTTGCATCTTGCAATATTGCCTGAGCTTCTTTTACTTTAGGAATTAGAGTATTCATCGGCTCTGCTGCCTGTTCAACTGCTTCTTTGCTGACCTGCTCAAGTCCAAGACCTGGAACTCCTGTTTCGGCATGGATTTCATTTGAAGGAGTTTGCATAATCTCCCGAACCACTTTTCTAAACTCATCAACTGTTCTCTCTATTGGTTCATTTGATTTTTGCTCTAGATAAGTATCTACGTAATTAGGATCAACAAGTCCTCTTTGAACTCTTAATTTTGCATCTGTAGTAAGGGACTTTCTCTCAGATAGCTGTTTAAGGACACTACCAATGTATTCACCCTCTGTACCCTGGCTCTCTGTTTTGGCAACATTTTCCAAAAATGCGAAAAATGCTTCTGGCGGTGATGGGCATTCTGCATTCCATCCTCCCCAAAATTCTGCGGCTCCTCCTCTTACCATTACTGATTTCAATCCTATTAATGTAACATATAATATATCAAGGTCATCTGCTGATAACTCCTCGACGGTACGTTTCTTAAGCATTCCAGCAAGTCTTTCTCTTACCTTAACCATCTGTTCTTTGTATTTTGGACTTGCTTCCTCTAGCGGAGTTGGAAGCTGGTCCTGATTTCTTACGATTGCAATGAACTGATCCTGGCACATTACTGTTCGCATCAAATCGTCTGAAGTTTCATATCCTTCTGCTCTGACGTTTCCTCTTCGAAGTGCATTAATGAGTATCTTGTTAAAGCCATGAAGCCCTGCATTTGCAACGTCTGAGCTGTCTGCTCCTTTTGTTGCCTTTCCTTTTGCTTCTTCATGTTCATCTCGAGCAGCAAGCCTTGCCCGCTCTTCATCTGCGGCAATTAGGGTTTTTCTAGACCTTGAAAATGGTCTGGCTGCCCAACCTTTTTTTGCTGCTCCCCCTACTGCTCCAGCTGCTCTTCTAGCTACTCCAACTGCTGGATCTCTCGTCTGTGCTTGTTTCATACCTGTACTATCCGCCATATTTACACCTGATTATCATTATATTTCAATTATACTCAGTAGTATAATGTGTCTCCTATTCTTTTTAAATGTATTTATTTGTGGGGTTTCGTGCAAAGTCCAAATCCGCAGATTTCCACATGCCTATTTGATCGTAAATAGAAGAATATTTAGTGGAAATCTCCACCTGTCAAAATACAACTGCGGGCCTACTGAGCATTTTGACAATCAGACAATCCTATCAATTATTTTCTTTGCATCAAAAGGCTCAAGATCTGTATATTGTTGTCCCATTCCAACATAAATAATAGGGATTCCTGTTGCCTTGTTTATTGAAAGCATAGTTCCTCCCTTAGGATCGCAATCTAGTTTTGTGAGAATTACCCCATCTATTCCAATTTCTTTGTTAAATGAAGAAATCTGTTCAATTATTGCATTTCCTGCAATGCTCTCTCCAATATAAATTGTTAGATCAGGTTCAATTACCCTTGTCATTTTCTTCATTTCATTGATCAGGCTGATGTTTGTATCCTGCCGTCCTGCAGTATCAATTAAAACAGCATTAATTCCATGAGCTTTTGCATAATTGGCCGCATCATAGGCAACAGAAGTAGGATCACTGCCATATTCTCTTTTTATCATCTTGACATTCAATCTGTCTGCGTGCACCTGCATCTGTTCAATTGCAGCTGCTCTAAAAGTATCTGCTGCAGCAAAAACAACCTTTTGATCATTGTCAAGAAGCAGTTTTGCAACCTTTGCAATAGTTGTTGTTTTTCCAGCGCCATTGATTCCAAGAAATATTATTTTTACTGGTTCGCTAGATGATTTGACACGTTCAAGTATGTCAAATATATTTTCATTTTCAAGCATATCAACCAATGTTTCCTTCATTGTCTGATTGATAAAAGAATGAAGATCATCTTTTTTGATTTTGCTTCCAATCAATTTTTCGCTAAGCTCAGCGCGTATTGCTTCTGCAACAGACATTTCAACATCTGCTTCAAGCAATTCAAGCTCAAACTCTTCAAGAAGGTTTTCTACATCCTTTGAGCTTATCTCAACTTCTCTAGTGATAAAACTTTTAATTGCACCAAGAGCCCCAACTTTTATCCTTTCCTTTGGTTTTTCTTCAACAATTTTTTCAGGCTCTTTTTCAGGACTTTTTTCTTCTACAATCCTTTCAGGTTCTTCTTTTGGAAAAACTATCTCTTCGGGTTTTTCAATTTTTGGCGTGGTGATTTCTTCAGGCTCAGACATTTCAACAGGTTCTTCAATAACTTCTTCAGGCTGAGAAATTTCATTTGCCTCTTCAATTATTTCTTCATATTGAACATCCTCTTCTTCATCAGTTATTTCTTGTTCTGGCGAAATAACTTCAACAGGTTCTTCAATTATTTCTTCTTTGATAATTGGTTTTTCTTGAGGAGTAGATTTTTCAATTTTCTTTTCTGGAGTTGTTTTAACCGGTTCTGGTTTTTTCTCTGACTTGGCTTCTGGTTTTTTTTCAATAACTGCCTTTGGTTTCTCTACAGGTTTGGTTTTTTTCTCTTGTTTTTTTACAGGTTTACTTTCTTTCTTCTTTTCAACCTGGACTTTTTTCTTTTCTGGTTTTGGTTCTTTCTCTTCTTCGGTTTTAGTGAGTTTGTCAACAAACCCTCCGATTTTTTTCTTTAAGAAGTCAAACATTTTTCAAAACCCTTTTTTTAAATAATTAAAAGGTTAAAAAATTAGATATAATCCTCTCTAATATTATCATCTACTCTCTGGCTAAGTCTGTTTTGCTCTTCCATTGTTTGAAGCTGTCCTGATGCGTCTTTGAGTTTGGTTACAATTTTGTTGAATTCTTCAGTCAATTTTGTAACTGCATTTTTAGTTGCTTCAATTCTTTTTTCAAGCTCAATTTTTGCATTTTCCTTTTTCATTTCCATTAAGTATTGAGCTCCAATTGGAATAAGTACATGTTCTCCTTCAAGTGATCCTCTAACAAGGGCGCCTCCTCCAATCGGGACAAGAGCCTTTTCATCTTTCAATCCTTCAACTGCTTTGAGTGCGTTTGTTAGATCTACAGTAGTGAGGCTGATTCGCTCAGTTTCACGCTTAATCATTTGGATTTGTTCTTTGTAAACTGCAAGTTCATAATTAAGTTGCATTCTGTTTTGTTCTGCTGTAGTCATACAAATCAACTTATGCCTTTTCTACCTTTTCAATGATTATCCTATTTCTCTTGATACCATTGTGCGATCCAAACAATCCATATGCCTTATCCCGTGCTGCATTTTCAGTTGGTGCTTCAATTGTTTTTGAAAATGGTCTCTTTTCTTTTCCGAGCATTATAGTTCCACTAATATTGAATTCCATTGTGAACCCTCCAAATATTATTTTATTAAACCAAGTGCCTCTTCGACACGTCCAAGTTCAAATGCAGTTGTTGCTTCTCCAGCTACATAACCGTGGCTGTTAACAACAACTCCATAACTAACATATCCTGTTCCAGTATTAATTGTTCCTTTATTGCCACGTACTTTTAGTATATCTTTCAATTGCTCCATTTCATCACTGCTTGTTTTGAAATGAGTTAAGAATCCATTGTTGGTTGCTATGCAAGTGCTTCCAACAGTACTGTGTCCTGCAATCATCATAGGAACAAGTTCAACGTCAAGTGCATCTTCCATTTTTTTTACTTCCTTTTTATCAAGATGCGGATTTACTATCCCTGCTTTGTCGTTTGCTGCAATGTTGTTACCATTTGCATTTTGACTGTCCTTTGAAACATAAACATTGAGACCGCTTTTTTTGATTTTGTCTGTCTCTTCTTGAGCTATGACATTTGGAAGAATTATTCCATTTGAATTCATAGCAAGATAAACTCCAAGAAGATTTGAATCAGAGATCCCAACCTTGATGATCTCTGTTTTTAGAGTTTCTTCAACAATTGTCTCAAGTTTTTTCATGCTGTCAATCGGCAGCATGGTAAACTCATCATTTGTTTTAATGAACATCCCTATCCAGGGATTTCCAAAGTATGTGGTTTTTATCATTTTGTCTCAGCTTTAGCCTCTTTCTTTGGGTCTTCTTTTGCTGGCTTTTCCGTAGCTTCTGTCTTTTCATCTTTTTTAGCTACTTCTTTGGATTCTTTCTTTGGTTCTTCTTCGAGCTTTTTCACTGGAACTTTCTTCTCATCCTTCTTTGGTTCCTCTACTTTCTTTGGCTCTTCGATTTTTTCATCTGCCAGGTAGACTCTCGTATAATCTTTGCTTTTAATTGCCCGAATCTTTATTCTTCTTGGAGGCTTCTGAATGCTTCTTTGCCAAATAAAGCTGTTTAGCGAATTGCTAAGAATAACTCCGGTTTCCTCTTCTTTCATGTGTTTTGAGATAAATGATCGAAGTATTTTGACTGCTTTTGGAGCTCTCTTGTTTCTAACTGCCTTATATGCATCTCCAAGAGGAATAGTGTAAATTCTTTCTAAATCTGCCATAATAATCACTCTATCCTAAGTTTGTCGGTTCTCCAGTCTCTTCTATTTCTGTTCTGGGTGACCTTTCTCTCAGTTCTAATCATAACAAACGCGGGTATCCGCTTGATCTTTCTCTTTGCTTTTGAAAGCCTCATCTTTTTTCCTAACTCTTTGCTTCCCATAAATATCAACCTATTTTTTATGAAACGTGATTTTGGTTTCTTTTTCTGTTTGGCCTTTTATTGCTCGAAGAAGAGAGAGCAATTCAACATCCCCAATTCTTCTTCCCATACGCTTATACAGCATAAGGGCGTTTTTTGCTGCCATCAAATACATATCATTGTTGGCAACCGATACATTCATTATACGATCATAAGCATCTTCAGTCAAAGCAGTTCTTAATGCTGATTTGAGTTGTTCCTGAATCCTTTTTGTTTCTTGACGCTTTTTTCTGATCTCTTCTTCATCATTCATTTCAGACGCACTCTTTGGCAATACCATCCATGAAAGCTCTTCCTTTTGCACTGAGCACTCTTCCTTGTTTTTCTTTTACAAGGAATCCTGCCTTTTCTAGTTGTTGCATTGCCTTTCTGATTGTAGATCCGCCTGCATCAACGTGTTTTTCGGGTCTTACTCCCCTTCTCTTTCTTCCACCATAATGCTTTCGGAGCTTTTGAACTCCAACAGAATTGTGGACATATATTTGTCTGAGAACGGATGCACATCGAACATACCAGAAATCATCATCCTCTGGTGGTCTTTCTGCATGAGCCCCACTCTTAACAATGCCAACGAATGTTGGCTTCTCTATCTTCATCTCTTTCAATTTCAAAGCTGCATTTTCAATGAGCTTATTTGCTTCTACGTCAAATACTGTGACCATGTATACACCTTACCTTGTTGAAACCCATGGTTTTAAATGTAAAATTTGGATGCAACGGTATCACTTTGGTATATACAATACTATTAAAAGCTATCTTTCGAGCCATCTGGGGTTTAAAACTCTTCTTTTGAAAGAAACTTGTATGTCTTATTATGGAGTTTATATTATTGGCAGATCATTTGCTACTATAAATGCAGAGCCTGGAAAAAAGGTCTACGGTGAGAAGCTGAGCAAAAAGGATGGGAAAGAATTTCGCCAATGGGATGCATTTCGAAGCAAACTCTGTGGTGCCATGAAAAAAGGCCTCAAAACATTTCCATTTACAAGCGGAAGCAAAATTCTTTATCTTGGAGCATCTACAGGAACTACTATCTCTCATCTTTCTGATATTGTAGGCGTGGAAGGCGAAATTTATTCAGTTGAGATAGCCCATCAGTGCATGAAACTTTTTCTAAAAAATATGGAGAATCGTGAAAATGTCATTCCAATCCATGCCAATGCCAAAAAACCTGAGGAGTATGAAGAGGTTGGGCAGGTTGAGATTATTTATCAGGATGTTGCGCAGCCTGATCAGGACGATATACTAATCCGAAATGCCAAAATGTTTTTGAAGCCTGGAGGAATTGCAATGTTTTGCATCAAAAGCCAAAGTATTGATGTAACAAAACCTCCAGACGTTGTGTTTTCCGAGGTTATAGCAAAACTTGAGGAGCATTTCGAGGTTTTGGAAAAAATGAAGCTTGAGCCCTATGATAAGGACCATCTTTTTGTGGTTCTCAAGTATAAAGGCTAGATTTATATTATTTAACTGGGTAATTTTATACGGGGCAGACTGTCGGAAAGTGATACTTTCGCACATAGACCTCTTGGTCTTGGTGGCAAAATTTGTGTGTAACTTTTCGTACAGCGCTTCGGCGTTGCTGCCCCTATTTTAAAATTTTGTTAGCATCAGCCCTGTTTTTTTATCTTTTTCTCTTCTGATCTGAGTTTCAAGAGGAAGCAATATTATCTCGCAGGTAGGCCCGACAATTCCGTTAACTAAATGTCCTCCTAATGTAGAAAAGTCAGACTTTCCAAGAACTATGTGGATATGTGCTATGTGTTTCTCTTCTGCCGTTGAAATATTGCCAGTCATGGAAGCAATCTCAAACATGCCCTCAAACATTCCCGATCCGTATTTTGCATAAACAGTGTCATAATGGGCAATTTCCACATTTTTCAGCGAACCAATGCCAGATAGATATGCACTTTTGATATTTTCTGCTTTGCAGACTTCTATTACTGATTTTTGGATTTCGTCTCCTTGATCCAGTCTTATTACAACTTCATATTCTCCTTTTTTCCACTGCATATCTTGTTTCACCTTAACTATACTAATTCTTCTGCCTTGAAAATCCTCTCACAGTAATAACATCTGTAGCTTTCACTTTCTTTTTTGAATTTGTTGGTTGCCTTTTCGCTATTTGTTATGCAGTTAGGGTTTGGGCACTTTCCAGCGTTTTCAAGTTCATCTGGAAGTTCTACCTTGAATTTATCCGCGACTTTTTCTCCTTTGATAATATTGATTGTAGAGCCTGGAGAAATCAATGCAATAATGTCTGCAGCACTCTTGTCTACTATTTTTCCCTCGATTTTTACAATATCTTTTGTTCCTCCTTGTTTGCTTGGAACATGCATCATCAAAGCAACTCTGTGAGGATAATCCTCAACAATGTTTAGAATCTCAAGAACCTTGTATCCTTTTCCTGGTTTAATGTGGTCAACTACTGTTCCCATTTCAATTGTATCTACTTTGAGCATTTCATATCACCTTAGAATATAATCAAGAACTGCTTGCCTTAGCGGAATTCCGTAATGCGCCTGCTCGAAATATTTTGCCTGTGGCATCTCATCAATCGAGCTTTCAATTTCATTTATCTTTGGAAGTGGGTGCAAAATCACCAAATCTTCTTTTGCATCTTTCAAATCTGCTTTCTTTATTCTGAACTTTTCCATGACGCTTTGTGCTTCATATGGATCTGCAAATCTCTCTGCCTGGATTCTGCAAACATAAAGAACATCAGCATCAGAATAATCTGGTTTGTTATCGATCTTTACATTAAGTCCGAATTTGTCATTTACTTCCTCGAGGTATTTTTTGTCCATCTCAAGACCAGATGGAGAAACCAAGGTTACATTTGCACCAAACATGCCAAGTCCATAAACAAGAGATCTCATTGTTCTTGCATGCTTCAGGTCTCCAAGAAGAGTGATGTTCAAATCTTTGATTCTTCCCTTTGTTTTCTTTATTGAAAATAAGTCAATCAGTGTTTGGGTTGGGTGCTGGTTTCCACCGTCTCCGCCATTTACTACTGGTTTTTTTATTACGGTAGATGCAAGCCTGACAGCACCTTCTTTTGGATGTCTGATTGCAAGTGCATCTGCATACCCCTCGACTGTTTTCAAAGTGTCTGCAAAACTTTCTCCTTTTTTGAGAGAACTAGTTCCTGGTGAAAAATCCAGTACTTCCATTCCGCATCTCATTGCTGCTGACTGGAATGATAATTTGGTTCTTGTCGATGGTTCAAAGAACATCGTTGCAAGTATTTTCCCGTCAAGATCAACCGTTGCTTTGCCGTTATCGATTTTTTCAGCGTGATCCAAAATCCCTTCAATGTCTTTACTGTCTATGTCTCTGATAGAAATCAGGTTCATTTATTGCACCATAACCTATAGACAAATTAAGTTTAAAAAATAGGCGAACGCTGCTCCTATTTTTTTATGTTGGGCAGACAATCAAAAACAGTAGCTTTTTCTTCTTTTTCTTTTTAACTATCAAAAGAATCATATGCTAATCGTATTTGAAGGTGTGGATGGCTCTGGAAAAGGAACGCAGGTAAAGCTTCTTGCAAAAAAACTGGGTGCAGTTGTATTCAAATACCCAACATCCAAATTTCAGATGCTCAATGATTTCCTCGAGAAAAAAAGAACTATTGATCCAAAATCACTATTCCTGTTATTTCTGGCAGATATTGCTGAAGATCAGGAAAATGTGAAAAAGGCGCTTGATTCTGGAAAAAACGTAATTCTCGATCGCTACATATTTTCAACAATCTCCTATGAAGTAAATAGCATTGATCATGAGCGCGGAAAGAAAATCGTTGAAGGAATCAATTTTATCAAACCCGATCTTGTGATCCTACTTGATATTGATTCTAAAACCTCTCAAGGCAGAAAAACTGCACAAAAGAAGCTCGATCGCTACGAAGAAGATGCGCTCTATCTTGATAAAGTTCGGGCAAATTTTCAAAGGCTTGCAGAAGAAAGGTTTTTAACACCTAATTGGCACATGTTTGACGCTAATCGCGATATAGACACTATTCATGCTGAAATTGTGAAACTTTTATCTTAAGCTGCGTTCGTCTAGTCCGGTCAAGGATTGTGGACTTTCACTCCATCGACCTGGGTTCGAATCCCAGACGCAGCAATTATTTTTATTCCCATCATTTACCATAATTCATTTAGCTGCAATATTCTTATTTATCAAAATTTGTATATTGTTCTAGTAATTGATTGGCAAGAAATATTGCAAATGGTTTTTCCTCTCCATTATCTGATGCTTCTATTACGTTGTAATACTCCTCCTTATTTTGGACACTGATGATTACTGGTGGGAATTTCTTTTTCATTAGTATCCAGTTCATTACAAGTCTTGATGTTCTTCCATTTCCATCTGTAAATGGATGTATTTGTACAAAATTATTGTGAAACCAACCGGCTAATTCAACTGGATGTAGTTTCATTTTTATTTTTTTGTATTTGCTAATCATTTTTCCCATCTGGTTTTTGACTTCCTTAGCTTTGGGGGGTTTCCATTCAGATCCTCCTATTCGAACTTCTCCATCTCTGTATTTTCCCTGTATCCTACATTTCGTGTTTTTTGTAACTTCATACTGTAACTTCTGTAGAAACTTTTCATTGAGACTGCCATTGTATTTTTTGATAAAATTCCATGCATCCTTACCATTCATAACTTCTATAACATCCTCTGTTTTGGTACCCTGAGGAGCAATATCATCTGATAAAATGAGTGCAGTTTGTCTTAAGCTAAGTGGATTCCCTTCTATTGCATTAGTGTTATATGTAAACCGTACGAGGAAGTCTTTTGGGGCCAGATCACTAGGCAAACCTTTGAATATTGTTACAGTAGCATGAAGGTCCTCAATTCTTTCAATTGTTTCTTTGGGCAACCATTTGGCCGAATATGGTTTTGGTGCTTTTTTTTCAATTTCTTTGAATAATCCCTGTAATTTCTCATGTGGTGGAATTTTTTTACCAAGAAAAATCCTGACTTTTTTTACAACTGTTGGAGACATTCTTACATTTTTCACTAAGTAGTAATAGAAATTATCTCCGTGCCTTTGTTTTTCTATAAATGACATAATATGGCTACAAGTTTAATCTTTATAAGTATTGTGGTCATAATGGCTACAGATCCACATTTTTATAATTTTGTAGCCATATACTCTCAAATTAAGATCATGTTGCGAAAGAATTAACTCATCATAAATTCGAATCCCAGACGCAGCAATTTATTCTTCAATAGCCTCATTCCTAACCTTATTTATTCCAAATCGCGTCAATGCTACTTCTGCTCATTATAGAAGCATCCTGGAGAATTTGATTATATCTGCTCATAGCATCATCCATGGTTCTTCTGTGCAATCTACCAAGTGAATCTCTCATTGGATCGTCCTGTTCAGTATAGTCAATCGTCTCACTGACATTTGAGAGAAGAACATCTGATGATCGCGAGTCAAGCTCTGAAATATCTGCACTTAGAATAGCCTCTCTTATTTCAGGATCAAGATTCTCAAGAGCTGCAATTGTCTCTTCCCCAGAAAAGTTTTCATTAGCAAAAATCCTGCTCTGCATATGAGTGAGCATAATGTCTATCATGCTTAGCGGAAGCCTTTCCATAATCAGCGCAGCATCAATGTTTCCATCTAAAATCTCATCTGCAATTCTCATCATACCCCTTGCCATTGCAAGAGTTGCTTCTCCAAGAAGCCTTAGGCATTCTGCATCATAGCTTTCATGAGAATTGCCAATCGTACTTCTCAAATACTGAAGAACAAGTGGGGAAAAACCTTCACTGTTTTCAATCATCACTCCGGCATCTGCAAGCATTTCAAGTGCGCGCATAACCTCTTCAATACTAGAGCTTTCCATAAGATCAAGAAGTCTATAATCTGGTGAATGGGACTCTGGAACATTATTTTCAGGATTCTGCAATCCCTTTGATGAAACTGGATTAAAATAATCCTGATATCCCTTTACTGAATAGTCTGCTGGTCGTGCTATTTTTTCACATGTTATTTCACTATCATCTGGAAAATCTCTGGAGAGCCTTTTCAGCAGCGGTCTTGTCTTTTCTGCACTTCTCACCATTACTTTAACTCTTATATTGGATTCAGCTTCATTGTTTTCTGGCTCTGCAATTTGATGTACTATGGGAGGCCTTACAGTTATCTCTGGTTCTCTTGGCCTATCGCACATGCTATACATTAATCCTGCCACTATCAGTGTTGCGGATGCTGTTGCAAATATACGTAGCTTCTTAGAAATGTTTTTTGTTTCTCCTCTCTGGGACTTCAACTGTCTAACCATAATATATCACTTTTGACCAATTGCCCTTATATTACTATCTGTGTTAAACAAGGTATTTTAAAGGCAATTATCAATCAACTACTTGATACTTTTATGTCTAGACTTTCTACTGTTCCAGGAGTTTTCAATTTTGCTGATGCCATGGCACAAGAAAAAAAAGGGAAAAGGCTTGTCCCAAACAGCCTTGTTTCAAAAGTTATTGCTGAAGGCATTCAGGACTCTAGTCCAGGCAGCAAGGTCTGGACAAGAACAATCATTGCATTTCCTGCTCCTGGTCTTGCATTTGGCTATGAAGTTTGTTTTACAAATCGTCCCTATTCTTTTGTTCTTGATACAAGTCAATTTAGTGGAGAGAAAAAGATTGCCCTGGCGTTTGATGATTTTTCTGTTCATAGGGATGGAAGGAGAGTGGAATTCATTCCACGAAGCATTGATATTATAACTGACTTTCCGCAGGAGAGTGGCTGGTGTGGTTCGAGCAAAAACGGGATCCCCCAGCATAACTCCAAATATGATCTTTATCTGTGGAGATGGGCATGTGAGATGATAGTTCCGGTCGTTCGTTTCCCCGGAAGCACAGGGTCTTTTGGACAAAAAGATTTTTTCCTAAACCATCGTCATTCTGATCGCTTTGGTGTTTTATTGTCATCTGATGAAATCCAAAAGGACCAGATTGTTCCTATTCGCCTTGTCCAATCAGTTTAATTTCTTTTTTATCTGAAGTAACTCATGAGGATTTTCTTATTCCTGTTTCTTCTGTCTGCTTTTTCATTTTCACTAAATGTAACTCATTTTCTCAATATCGAGACCGAAATAATCTGTCCGGATAATGATCTTGTTATGACTGCAATTGCATCAAATGGATCTCCTGCTCCAGCAGTAGAGCTTCGGGTTGTTTTACATTCTCCATATCAGGGTCTTCGTGCTGTCAAAACAACGGATAAGGATGGCATTGCGGTTGCAGAATTAACCAAGACCGGATTATATAGAATCTACATAAACACAGAATTTTACAATCACGATGACTTTGTTGAATTTAATTATTCAGAACTTTGTCCAGCTCCTCCACCAAAACAATTCAATATTTCTGTTATTCCTCTTTGCAATCAAAGTCAGTTGATGGTTCAGGTTGCTGAAGATGATGTTCCTTTGCAGGATGTTTTTGTCAGGACTCTCAATTGGTCATCTACAACAAACAACTATGGGCAGGTTATTCTTCCTCTTGATGAAGGGTATGTTTACATAGTTGCAAACAAGTCTGGATTTGTCCGCCAGGAATTCTGGATTGATATCAATTGCACACCTGCACCACCTCCTCCTTCGCCAGAATGTTTGCAAAATCCAGATTGCGCGCCCAATCAGATTTGCGAAAATGAAACATGCGTAAATATTTCAGGAACATGTGGATATGCAGAAAATCATAGCTGGATAGACTACGCGTGCTGCGAGGATAATGACTGCGGCTACAAGATGATCTGCGAAAACAACAGCTGTATAATCAAGCCTGCTCCCAAGCCAAATATCACAGAAAATATTTCTTCGAACGATTCAAACAAATCAACTTTGGCTGAAGATGAGGGCCCTTCGCAAATCCAACTTGGTATTATTGCTGCTATTCTCATTTTGCTAATTATTACTGGATATTTTGTTCTAAAGAAAAAATAGGTGGGCTTCCCGGTTAGCTTTTAGCAAACATACAAGGAGCCAACCCAATCCACTCAATCCTGGATCTTACAAGCATGGAATAAAATGTTTAGGGCTGCTTCTTTCGATCTGACCCGGTTCACACAGTATCCCACCATATAAGGCAGGACGTCAACGCTTCAAGAGGCTGGGCATGCATATTTACCAAAACGCCCCGGGCATTCGAGTCACCTAAGGGGATTTGTGAAGCCGGGACCCCTAGCCCCGCTCTAGCCCATTAATATAATGCAATTGGCGCTTTTAAATTATGCTGCTAGGAGCGAAGAGTGGTAAACTACTAATGCCAAAGACCCAATATTGTTTCGCTCTGCTTCTTTTAGTGTTTACTTCAGATCGCATATCTAACTCTTTTTTCTACTTTTGCAACTCTCTTTAGAACTGACTCTGCTTTAGAATAAGTTTTGTATCCATCTATGAATGCATCTTTTTCTGATATTGCCCGAAGCATTGTAAAAACATCAACTGCCTTATCCTCAATATCTGCTGAAATAAAACCAAGGCCAAAATCAATCACATAAAAGGAATCTGCTGTTCCTTTTGAGCCTCCCTTTTTGATAATGTTCGCTGGAGTATAATCTCCATGGATTATGTCTGCCTTGTGCAGTCTGGCAAGAATCCTGCCGGCCTCCCTGCATTCTTCAGCATCCATATCAGGCCTTTTTCCATCTAAGAAGCTCATAACAATTTCAAACTCTTCAACCTGCAGAACTGTTGGGCACTTTACTCCAGCAAGTTTAGCCTTGTGAAGAAGCCTTGCTTCGCTTCTTGTCCTCTCTCTTCTTAGTTTTTCATCAATCTCTTTGAGCCTGTAGCTTTTTGCAATTCGATTTTTCACAATTGCATTATTTCCAATAATCTCAGTTTTTGAAAGAACTGCTTCTGCTCCTCTCAATTCATTCACCCAAAGAGTAATTTTGAGAATACTATTATTATGACAAACATTATCACAAAGTTTATCATTATCGCAGGACCTATTATTATCCCTCCAACAAAAAGCAAAAATCCAACGCTAAGCAGCCAGATCATTCTTTTCCAGGCATATACCTTGCTTCCATCAAGTGGGAATGCCGGAATCATGTTGAACAGAGCAAGAATCAGATTCATTGCAGCTCCAAATTGCCATACATTTAGTATTCCGTATGCAATTCCAAATCCTGCAAACCCGCCTTGAAACTTTGCTAGAAATGAATAATATTGTTCTATTGGGGCAATTGAATTCAGGGCAACAAAGAAAGCAACTAATATGATATTAAGTGCAGGCCCTGCTAGAAAAATAATCCCATTTTCTTTTCTTGTGATATGTCTTGCTTCAATATATACTGCGCCTGGAGCTGCAAACAACACCCCTAACATTGAAGTTGCGAGCATGAATATTAGTCCCTGAGTCCACATTTTGAATCTTGCGTGTGCGCCATAGTATATTGCAACTAATTTGTGTGCCATTTCATGGAGTATGAATCCGCTTCCAACTGTCACAAACAGCGGCGCTAGAAATACTAAAAATTCCGTTGGTGAATCAAGTATTCCTTCTGGCCTTGCAAATACTATTCCAAGTGCAACTGAAATAGCAACAACACTAATCGCAATCTGTATTATTTCGTCTTTTTCTAGATATAATCTGTACAATCATTCACCTATACATAGTCGTAGCTGAGCTTTTGAACCGTTGAACACTATCCAAATCTTCCTTCTTAATACTTGGTACAATCGAATTAAATGACTGATCAAAATGGCTAGTTGTAACTTTTTTAGCACTATCGCGAATAGCTGCCATTCCAGCTTCCCGGATCAGATTCTCAATATCAGCCCCAGTAAATCCATCAGTGATCCTAGCAAGGTCCTTCAAGTTCACTGATTTATCCATAGGCATATTCTTTGTTAAAATCTTGAAAATTTCCACTCTTTCTGCTTCTCCTGGAGCTGGAATTTCTATCAATCTATCAAATCTTCCCGATCTCATTAATGCAGGATCTAAAATATCTGGCCTGTTGGTCGCACCGATTACAACTACATTCTTCAAACTTCGAAGACCATCCATTTCAGTAAGCAGAGTATCAACAATGCGTTCTGTAACCATTGTTCCCCCTTCTCCTCTTCCTGTTCTCTTCAATGCAATTGCATCAATTTCATCAATAAATAAAACACATGGGGCAGCAGTTCTTGCTTTTCTGAACAATTCTCTAACTGTTTTTTCTGATTCTCCAACATATTTTGTTAGAACCTGCGCACCACCAATTGAAATAAAATTTGCTTCGCATTCTGTTGCAACTGCCTTTGCAAGCAGTGTTTTTCCTGTTCCTGGTGGGCCATATAATAAAATTCCCTTTATTGGCCTAATGCCCATTTGTTCAAATATCTCCGGTTTTCTAAGCGGAAGCTCTACTGCCTCTTGAATCTCTCTTTTGATTTCAAGAAGTCCTCCAATATCTTTCCATTTGACATTTGGACGCTCGATATAAACTTCTCGAAGTGCTGAGGGCTGAATCTCATGCATGGCATTATAGAAGTCTTCTTTTGTCACTTCTAATTTTTCAAGAAGTTCTGGTGATAATGTATCTTCATCCAGATTTAGCTTAGGAAGAATTCTTCGAAGTGCTTTTATTGCAGCTTCCTTTGTGAGAAGGGCAAGATCAGCACCAGTATATCCATGAGTTACCTTTGCAAATTCTCCAATTCTTACATTCTTTCCAAGTGGCATACATCTAACATGGATATTCAAAATTTCCTTTCTGCCGTTAATATCAGGAACAGTAATCTCAATCTCACGGTCAAATCTGCCGGGTCTTCTAAGTGCAGGATCTATGGAGTCTGGTCTGTTGGTTGCGCCAATAACAATAACTTCTCCTCTTGCCTTTAGCCCATCCATGATTGTCAGGAGCTGGGATACCATTCTCTTTTCCACTTCTCCGGTAACCTCTTCTCTCTTTGGAGCAATGGCATCTATTTCATCAATGAATATTATCGATGGTGCATTTTCCTGAGCCTCAGCAAATAATTTTCTAAGTCTCTCTTCACTTTCCCCGACATATTTGCTGATAATCTCTGGCCCTCCAACATAATAAAAATTAGCATCGCTTTCATTTGCAACTGCCTTTGCAAGAAGTGTTTTTCCTGTTCCTGGAGCTCCATATAATAAAACTCCTTTTGGCGGATCAATTCCAAGCCTTTCAAAAATTTCTGGATGCCTTAGTGGAAGCTCAATCATTTCCCGAACTTTTTTTATCGTTTCCTTAATGCCGCCAACATCATCGTATGTGATATTTGGGACATTCTTCATTTCTTTCATTGGCTCTTTCTTGATTTGTACCTGCGTCTCCTCGCTGATCATAACAGGACCTTGTGGAATTACCTGAGCTACAATCAAGGGAATTGAGGTTCCGAAAATTCCAACTGGCAGGAGATTCCCTTTGAGAACTGGTTTTCCTATAAGTCTCTTTTTTACATATTGTTCAAAACCAACAGAATAACGAACAGCTTCTTGAGGGGCTAAAACTATTTTTTTTGCAATTTTTGTATTTACTGTTTCTACCTGGACTTTTTCTCCAAGACCAACACCTACATTTTGCCTTAGGATACCATCCATTCTGACCATGTCAAGACCCTCATCATCCTGATGTGCTTGCCATACAATTGCAAGTGCTGATTTTTTTCCAGATAATTTTATGATATCTCCAGTTGAGACTCCAAGTTTTGCTTTTGCCTTTGAATCTACCCTGGCAATTCCTCTTCCTATATCATTTTGGAATGCTTCCGCAACCTTCAAATTTAATGCAGGCATCTTCTCACCTCGCCGGATTCCACCTTAAGCGCTATTCTATTATTTAATAACTCATCTTTTTTAAGCGTGACAACTGTCGAGAGCAAAATATCATTTGAAACTTCAACTCCAAGAAGCCGAAGTGCATTTCCCCTCTCCAGTGTTAGTTCCTGCTCTCCAACTACGGCAACTAGAACGTCTCCGTCACACTCAAGTTTTGTAAGGTTTCCAATTACCATATTTCTTCTAGCAAAGATTCTGGCATCCGAGCTTAGATCAATATTGTCATTGTTGACAAGACCATCTTCTATTAGAACTTCATCTCCTTCTTTGAGAAGCTCTCCCCGCTCTGCAATTTCCCATATTACTACTCTGCGCTCTGCTCCCTCATCCTTAATCATAAATGAAAATGCCTTGGAAGTGTTTGTTCCATGTACAAAAGAATCAAAGCCTTCTATTTTGCTGATCTTTCCTCTGATGTGTACATTTTCGCCATTTTTTAGCTCGTTCAATTTTGTAAATGGGGCCGCCTCAGTAATATTTAGTTTTCCACTATAGCTAAAGTTCAATTCTCCATTGCGTTCATATGCTCCCTTTACTTCTAATTGATCCTTTGATCGAAGTCCATTTGCAAGCTTCACATCATCATTCCAGAGAATCAATGGTTTTGAACATGTATCATCTTCAACTTCAATAACTCGTGATTGTTTTCCCGAAGAGTATGTTGCAACTGGCCAGATTCGCTTTATCTTTGCAGTAAAAGAAATCTTTTTCTCTCCCTTTGGGATTTCAGAAAGTTTGTATATTTTTTCCTTTTCTTTGAGAAGTCCGTTTTCTTTTGCAATGAGGCGAAGCGCTACATCTCGCGTTAAAAATCCATGAAACGATAAGATTTTTTGCTTGATCTGAATCTCAAGATCATCACTATTGATAATCTCAAGTAGCTTCGCTTCTATGTCCATCACTTCCTTTCACAGCGAACCGATTTAAACTTGTTTTTAGAAAAGCACCAGCATTGGAATTTTTTTACAAAAATTTGGTGACAATGGAACATCGTCTGTTTTTGAGGCTTAGCCAATGCCGATACTTAAGAAATGCTTGGCATGCTTTTTTTTCTAGGGGTAGAAGATACGGCACACCAAGTCACTTCCTTGTATCATTTAACACAGACCTAGTTAATTAAAGTTATTCCTGAATTTTATTCAAAACATGAAAAGAAGAAGAAGAATTGCCTGTTTTTGGCAATTTACAGACAAAAGAAAATTATTGCTGACTCACTACAACAACTGATGTCGTTGCACCATACTCAATTACTCTATCCACGGGAGAAGCTCTCTGTCTTACTGATTCAGAAAGATTCTCTACAAAAGGACCGGTCAACTGGGGGTTCAAGCCTCCAGTTTCAAGCTGATGGAGAACATTCTCAGGTCTTACTCTACCATCTTTTTCAACTATTGGTGAAAATTCACTTACTTCAAGTGGTCCTGTTCTATTCCCATAAACCCTGACAACAAAGTCTCCATTAGTGCCATCCGTAAGTGTAATATTTCGCATTACAGCTCCAATGTATCTTGGCTGACTTGTTTCTGTGTATCTTGGATTTAGAAGAAGATTTTTATCAACTCCAATCTTCTGATAATGCATCCAATAAAATATTTTGTTTTCTCCAGAAACATTTGCAGTTGCTTTAATCAATCTCATTCCATCTACCATTGTTCTTTCATAATCAATTTGAGGTTGTTTACCTGTTCCTCCTGCCAGTGGGATTACGAATACTGCAGCAGTTCCTTTAAGGCCAGAAGCCATTTCATTTAGTTTTTTGAGAACCGCGTCCCCTCTTCTTCCAGTTGTTAGTACACTCGCAGAAACACCAAGTGTACTTGTGGCTGGCGCCATTTTTGCCTTTGTTGTTCTTTTTATTTCTGTGTAGCCCTGCTTGGACGAATCGGCTGTAGCCGGTTCCTTTGTTTTCATTCCCGATCCGCAACCAGTAAGCAAACCAACTGTTCCCAAAACAATTAATCCTTCACTAACTGTCTTTGGAAGTTTAGGCAATTTGTTAATTAGTCTCCTATTTTTTTCTACAATCTTTCTATTCATTCTACCCCTCTTTAACTTTTTTATACATTATGTATAACTCAATCTATTTAATACAAATGTCCCCCCTTATGGGGACTCATTTTACTTTCGGGGCTTTAAAAAAGTTCAAAAAATAAGAAAAATAAAAGAAAATTATTGCTAGCGTATCAGAACAACTGATGTTGTTGCGCCATACTCATGCACTGTGTCAGTTGGAGAATTTCTTACTCTTGCTGACTGAGAAAGGTTTCCTGAAAATGGACTGTTTATTTCTGGAACCAAACCTCCTGCTTCAAGCTGATAGAGAACATTCTCAGCTCTTACTCTGCCATCACTTTCAACTATTGGCGAAAATTCTCTTGTCTGCGAAGGTCTTGTGTTATTCCCATAGACTCTGACAACAAAGTCTCCAGTAGTGCCATCGGTAAGTGTAACATTCCTCATGACCATTCCACTATATCTTGGTTGGCTTGTTTCTGTGTATCTTGGATTTAGAAGAAGCTGATCATTTCCAACGCTCTGGTAGTGAAGCCACAAATATGTGCCTTCTCCAGTTACATTTGCAGATATTCTAAGCATCCTCTCCCCATCTACTGAAATTCTCTCATGGTCGATCTGAACCTGCCCGCCAGATACTACTCCTGATTGAAGTACCATCATTGCTGCGGTTCCTCGAATGTATGGAAGCCTTGAATCTAATTGATCAAGTTCCTGCTCGCTCATTTCAAGTGTTCGGCCTGCTGCAACAAGAGAATCTGCAATTCTTCTTCCTTCTGCAACATCCCCAGCTGCTCTTTCTGCAGCAGTTCCTTGAAGATTCAAAATTTCATGCTGTGCTAAACTTGCTATCACTTCCTCTGTTCCGATAAATCTTACTCTGATCATTCCTGGCGCCAGGTTTGAGATATCACATTCATTTTCCCTGACCAGTCCCATTGAATTTAATGACTCCCATTCGCCGGTTTCCCTGTTATAATATTCGAATTCCAAGGTAGGGTTTTCCAATCGTATTATCCCAACTGTCATAACTGCTTCAATTGCTCTATCGTTTATGCACTCATTCATACTTCCAGATCCTCTACAATCCTCTACTATTCCTTCCATAACCTCTCTGATACTTTCTCCGCCTGTGCTGGAAGCTGGTTCAAATACAATGACTTCTGCACTCAATGTTCTGCCATCAGCACTTGGAGCAAGTACGACCTGGCTCTCAAGAAGTGCTTCTCTTTCAGTTAGTGTTGCACCGGATGCTTGCTCTACTCTAGCTGCTGTTGCCATCTTGGCACCACAAGCACCTAGACTTCCAACCATTCCCAAAACAAGCAATCCTTCACCAATAACTTTTGGAATTTTAGGAAATCGTTTTTTTGATTTCTCTGCATTATTATTCCTTCTACTTTGTTCTAGTTCTCTTCTACCCATAATATTCCCTCTCTTTTATACACTACCTATAACCTAACTCTTATTTAATGGGGTGCTTCCCACCAGTGGGATACAGAGCACCTTCTATTTCTGGTTTCTCCCTGGCTTTTCGCAAATCTTAAAACAAGCAACATTCATCTTTACCTTATGCACAAGATGACAAACCTCGAATATTCATTCATAACTTCTGAACTATCAGCACTAGTAGTTGGAAAACACTTTTCCAGGATCAGAAAAGTTGGTGATGGGATTTACCGAATGAAAATAGGAACCTTCGAAATTCTTTGCGAGCTTGGAGTTCGTCTTCATACTACTAAATATATGGAAGATCCACAGCCTCATGACAAGTTTGTTCAAAAACTGGAAAAAGAACTTGATAATGCAAAACTCCTTGAAATAAAACAAATCAACAGCGACAGAATAATCTCATTCGATTTCGATCGTGCAAGTTTAGTATTTGAAATGTTTGGAAAGGGCAATATTATTCTCGTTAAAGAAGGAACAACTGTTGCTGCATTCAAATATGAAACCTGGTCAGATCGTGAAATTAAAGTTGGCAGCCCCTACAAGTCTCCAAGTAATGTCCCAATGGAAAAACTAGTTCCATCTGATAAGTACATCATTGTATCGCTAATGAAGCTTCCTCTTGGAAAGGAATATGTTCAGGAAGCTCTTCTTCGATCTAGCATTGAAGAGAAAACCCCCGGATCCAAACTTACCCCAGAGCAACTAGCCGAGCTTGAGAAACAACTTGAGATTATAAAATCCTCAACTTCTCCTCATCTTTACAAAAGTGGAGAAAAACCAATCGCATTTTCATTGACTAGTATAACGCCTCTCTCTGAATTTACTTGCGAAGAAACAAACTCTTTGAGCGAGGCTGCAGATGAATATTACAAGAATGTGGATGCTCCAAATGTAGATCTTGAAAAACTACAAAAGCGCCTTGAAAAGCAAAATGAGCGGGTAGAGCTTCTAAAGCAGGAAGAGATCGCCTATAAAGAAAAAGGCGATTACATATACGCTCATTATATGGAAGTCCAGCAAGTGCTCGAAGAAGCTAAAGCTGGAAAAGGAGAATTAAATAAAAAAGAAAAATCAGTTGAAGCAGAAATCTAATATGCTTCATTAGTAACCAATTTCTCAGCAAGAATAGTTGATGCTCTCTTTGGCTTATCGACCTTTATTGAAACAAGAGCATGCTTGTCATCCTTTGCAATAGTTTTTGAAGTTTCAACTGTCACTCCCTCATGAGCAAGCTTTTCAAGCAATCCGCCCATTTCTGCAAGATTAAGTTTCACAATTAAGCTATGTAGCTCAATCTCATATCCAGCAGCAGTCAGAACTTTCTTGCTTTTTTCTGGATCTGATACCTCCATGCAAATTACTGCTTTTTTTGATACTACTGCGACATTGATCGAATCAATGTTTATTTTTGATTTAGCAAGAACATATGATATGTCTGCAAGCAATCCTACCTTATCTTCTGAAATAATCGCGATTGATCTCATATTTTCCACCCCTAAATTTTGTAAATTTGGATATATGGCGTTTCTTTTATATACATGACGTCTTCCTCATTGATCATGCCAAGCTCAAGTGCAACCCCTACTGCTTTGGTTCCAACCAAATTAGCTGATTGAAAATCCCCAAGAATTTTGCGAACGCCATTCTCATCGGTTTGCTCTCCTACATAAAATCTCTTGTGTGTCTCCAGATCAAGATATTTGTCCCCTTCCTCAAGAACCTTTCCAATAAGTTCCCTATCGCAGATTGCAATGACCTTTCCATTTGCATTTTCGTGTATTTTTAAGTACATAAACATCACCTTACAGATATTTCATTGCTATTTCCTGATAAATATCTTTCCATAAATATATTTCATCAACCGGAACGAATTCGTTCTTTCTATGAAGGGTTCTCTCTCCTTTTTCATCAATTCCGCATGGTCCACCTTTTACAGTTGGAATATCCAGTTTTGTAAAATATCTTCCATCACATGCTCCAAGTGAGTATCTGAGTTCTAGCTTTTTTCCATATGCCTTTTCAGCAACTTTGAGGGATGTTTGAACCAGTTCATGATTTGGTGCAGTATACATCCCATTGCTCCTGTGCAATATATTTATTTCATCAAAATGTTTTTTGAGATATTCTATTACCTCTTGAGGATCCCTTTCTCTTGGCATTCTTATATCAAGCTTCGCAGAACATTCTGCAGGGATTATGTTGGGTGCCTTTCCACCTGATATCACTCCGACATTACAGCTTGTAACAGATTCAATTTCTTCTTTTTTGCATGTAAATTTCAGGTACCCCTCAACAGCAAGTCTCTGAAGCGTTCTGCTCATTTTCATAATTGCATTGCTTCCAGTATAAACTCTTGAGCCATGAGCACTTTTTCCATACATAATTGCATCGACTCTCATCAATGACTTGTGCTCATTACTGATACTCATTCCACTGGGCTCTCCAATAAACATACGTTTTGCGAATTTCTTTTTCTCAACTAAAACCTTGGTTCCATTGGTCCCCTGGATCTCTTCATCACCAACTGCCTGGAAAATGATCTTTTTCTTTGGATTTAGCTTTCCAATATCAATAAACGCACAAAGCATTGCAGCAAGGCCTCCCTTCATATCAGTTGAACCTAGTCCATAGAGTTTGCCATGTTTAACTGTTGGTTGCAGTGGATCACGCGCCCAGTCATCATCCGGAGGAACTGTATCATAGTGTCCATTGAATCCAAAAACCGCAGTTCCTTTTCCATATTCTGCATGGATGTTCTTTACGCCTTCATGTTCTATGACCTCGACTTTAGCACCAGCAGAATCAAGAATTTCTTTAAGATAATAAAACGGCTCATCTGCTCCATCATAGCTCTTTAGCGAAATTAGTTTTTCTGTGATTTTCAATGGATCATGCTTCATGAAATAAATTTATTCATGTACTGTTTTATAGCTATATGAAATATGTCATTTTACTTACCCTGATGCTTATTCTAGGATGCACTACGCAGTCATTACCCGAGCCCAACACAACAATCAACGATACATCTAACATAACCATAAATGATACTCGACTTAGCAACATCTCATCATTTGAAGAATGCGTAGCAGCTGGCAATCCTGTTATGGAATCATATCCAAGGCAATGCCGCTCTGGAGCCCAAACATTTGTCTCACTCGATGATTTATTCCAGGTCAACAAAGATACGCGCTGCAATGAAAATCCAGACTGCATTCTTGTCGACGAATCCTTGGGATTCCCATGCTGCTGGGTAGGCGCCTGTGCTCAAATCAACTACTCTCAGGACAAATGGATTGCAGTAAACGGCACCTGGTTTGGGCTTCAGAAAAACAAATATTGCACAAATGACTGTGGACCTGCACCTGGCTGTCCGATCCAATTAGTCAATGACAGCTTTGAGGCAATTTGCAGTAATGGCTTCTGTGAAAAAGTCGAATCATCACTTATGAATCAGTCGAACCTATCTGAAGTGCCTGAGAATGCATCGAATAAAACCATGAGGATAGAAGAATTGAAATTCGGCCAATACTCACTTGTTCTTGACGATGTGGTTCTGCCTGCATATGACGCAACATGCGGTGCATTCCGTGTGATTGATAAAAATGGTTCGACTATAGATAACCTGCTAATTTGCGAGCAGCGCTCAAAGAACTGGGTTTCTCCAGACGGCCACCAGTATCGTATCCTAGTTGTTAAAGTAGCTGCAGGATATTCACATCAGGCAGCATGGGCAGATGTGAGAATCTACGGCTAAAGCAAACCTGCAATTGAGTTCAAGCTCAGCATGAAGAACATGCTTACAACAACCAGGAAGAATAGCAAGTTTGCAATCTTCATCAGGCCCATTACGTCCTGAACCGTCTTTTTAGTTTGTCCAAGCTCAAACCTTTGCGTTTCAATGTCATTTTTCATTTGCGATATCGAATCTTTGAGGTCAAAAATATTTTCCTTATGCTCATCAAAATCAGTCGAATCCAACTCTGATGAGGATTCTTTTAGAGAATCAGCTGCACTGTCAAGCTCGCTTGTATCAATGCCAATGGATATCCCAGGAATGCTAAGAATTGCAAGGGAATCTGAAATTCCTATAAGAGCATCAGCAGTGGAAGAGAGGCCATCAGAAAGCGGTCTTAGAGAGTCATCCAAATCCCCAATGGTTTTGTCTGCAGCATCAAGCTCGTTTTCTATTCCTCCCAATGTCTCTTCCACATCAACAAGGCTTTGTTGTATGCCTTCAATATTCTTTGTTATCGACTGCTCTGTCTTGTCAAGCGCATCATGGATAAGAAACGTGAAAATCATAAGTATGAATGAGCCTACAAGAGCTATTACTAGTGAAAGTGCTCTAAGTGGTTTTTTCCACCTGCTAATCCAATTATCGTTCTGCTCCGGCTCCAGTTTCTTCTTGGCCATATCAGGGATACGACTGCATTTCTTTTATTTCTTACTTTATGCAGGTATTACTATTGTTTTGGAGCACAAAACACAGTTAATTAGATAAAAAAAGAAAAAATTATTCTTCATTCAGGAAAAGAACATCGTCCCATGGATGCCTATATAGCGGAGCTTTCAGTCTCTTTTGATCAAGCACATGGCCAATAAGTCCTATGCTTCTAGCAAGAACAAAAAGCCCATTCAGATAGCCTATTTCAACAATTTCATCCGTATCCTTTTTGCTGAAGCATTCACAGCTTGACATCATATCAAGGAACAAAATCCCGATACACCCATCAACATTGAGAATAAGGTTATTTGCTTTTTTGAGTGTTTCTGCCTCAACCGAAAGTGCAAAATCAAGATACTTTGTTTCTGGGAAATTCTTCTTTGCATAATCCTTGAGCAGTTCAACTCTCTTGTCTGGGTTCTTTGCACTTTTGATTCTGTGACCGATTCCAGGAATCCTTTTGTTCTTGTTTTTCATTTCAGCTACAAATTCATCTGCACTAAGTCCCCTGTCGCATGCATCCTTGAAGTATCTTGCAGCATCATCAATAGCTCCTCCAAATCTTGGTCCAATAGTAAGAAGTCCGCTGGCAACTGATGAAACCAAATCTTTTCCTGCTCTGGAAGCTACTATTGCATTGTGCGCTCCAGAAACACATGGCCCGTGTTCTGCTGCAATAATAAGGACCAGTTCAATGAATTTTGAACCGTATCTCGGTATTTTTTTCTTAAACCAAAGAAGTGAAATCACATCTCCGATTCCAGAATCGTTCTCGATAATTTCACTGATCGGAACCCCGCCATATGTAACTTCCTCCCCACGGTCATCTGAAATTGTACAAACAAAATTTGATGGTTTTCTGACTATCCCGGCAGATACTGCTGCTTTATAGTCCATTGGAAGCATTGGCGGCTCAACCTCTTTTGCCGGGCTTATCGTCCCATCTTTTACAAGTTCCTGATATACTTCTGCGATTTTTTTATCAAGATCCTCAAATGAATTTGGAACAGCAATTCCAGCTTCTGCAAGAGCTTTGTTCTTTGCTTCTGCAGTTTCAAGCTCTGCTCCGCTTTTAGCTCCTGCATGGCCAAATTGAACATCGCTTGGGAATACCTTTGCACATGTTCCAGTAACCCATGCAACCATTGGCTTTTTCAGTTTTCCTTGTTTTTTGGCTTCAACAATTGTGTATTCATCCTTTCCGCCAAGCTCTCCCAGCATTACTATCATTTTTACTTCTGGCATTTGTTCAAAGCGAAGGGCATGTTCAAGAAGTGTGCTTCCAGGGTATGCATCTCCTCCAACTGCAATTCCTTCAAAAAGTCCATCTGTTGTCATTGCAAGCATGTTGTACATTTCATTAGATAGTCCACCTGATTTTGATACAAATCCAACAGAACCGGGTCTATGCAATTTGCATGCAATAATATTGTCAACAGTTCCGGCAGTGTTCCCAATCTTAAATGCCCCTGCCTGAATTCCTCCAACTGTTGCGGGGCCAATAATCATCTTATTTCTCTTCTTTGAGTAATCAATCAGCTCACGAGCCATTCTCTCTGGAATTCCCTCAGCAATAATTACCACAGTATTGATAGTGTCCTGTTCCAGTGCCTTTTTTGAAGAATCATAAGCACTTCTAAATGATGCAAAGTTGATCAGTACATCTGCATCAGTTTGATCTTTACATGCTTCTTCTATTGATGGATAAATTGGCAACAGTATTTCCACTCCTCCGAAAAATGCCTTGTGAAGTCCTGTGCTTCCAGGGGTAATCAATCCTGCAATGCTGGGTTTTTCTCTTTTGCAAATATAGTCAAAATCAAGCATTCTCTGAACTGGGTTTGCCTTGAAATTATATATCAAAGCACGAGTGTCTTTTGTAAATTTCATATTATGCACCTTTTACATATTCCATGGCCAGCGGAACAATTTTTGTCATGTGAGTCTCTGGTCCATAAACTTCAATTGGGATACCAAGTTCCTCTCCAAGTGCGCGCATAAGCGCCAAGCCTTTTTGATAATTGGGTCCACCACGCCTTACATATATCCGAACTCCGGCTTTCTTCATTTTGTCTTTGTATTCTCTTAGAGCCTGGATGATTCCTTTGAATGTTTTTGCAACATCTGTAAAGTTTGCAATTCCGCCGCCAATAATAAGTGCACGTGGTTTTCCATCTTCATTTCTTGTTGCAAGATCAAGAATGGTTTTTGCATAAAGATATGTTTCTTCAGTATTTGGATTTCCACTATATTCGCCATAGTTTGCAAGTTCTGCCTCCATTCCAAGATCTACTATTGTATCTGCATAAATTACACTTGCGCCTCCTCCAGCAACCATTGTCCAGATTCTTCCTTCTGGATTCAATATGGTGAGCTTTAGTGAAGCGCCGCTTTTGCTATCAAGATCAGATATGAACTGTTCTTCAGGATATAATTTCCTTCCAAATGGCCTTGGGAATTCAATATCCCCCCACTTTTTTTCTGATTTGTATGCTGCAGTGTCATCAAGCTCTCCCCTCGCATCAAGCGGGAACGGATTTCCATCTGCATCATATGTAAATGGGTTGAACTCGAGTAATGTGAAATCAAGTTCCTTGAAAACCTTGTACACAGCTTCAATGAATTCTGCTGTTTTTATCTTCTGCTCTGCAGGGATATTTCCAGGAAGTTTTTCTTCAATCTCCTTTGCAGATAATTCTGCTTCTGTTGGAACTTGGAATGTTATAACTTTGTCCCAATTCTCCTCGATTGCAACCCCACCGGCTGGTGAGAAATTAATCGTATCTTCATTTCGTCCAGGTGTGATCGAAAGGTAGTGCTCCTCTGTATGCTTGACAAATGGTTCAACAATAAAATGAGTGATTGCCCCCTTTGCTTTTCCAATTTCTATATCCTGTCCCATTTTTTCTTTGATAAAAGCTTTGGCATCGTTCCATGTTCCATCAAGCAAAACAAGTTTGTTTGCACCACGTTTTCCAAACAGCATATCTGGTTTTACAACTAATGATGTTTCTGCTAGCCAGCTATTCTCCTTTAGTAGTGCTTCCATATCAGTGTTTGGAGATATTTGAGCGCATTTGCCGTTGTACTTCACTTTCCCATTGCTCACTATCTCTAAATATTTTGCAAGCAACTTTTTCGAATTGAATTCACGAATTTTTCTTCTTGCCATAAAATTCACATGTTCTTGATTATTTCGTCTCCAAACTCAGAGCATTTGAGGAGTGTTGCTCCATCGATCTGTCTCTCAAGATCATAGGTTACTCTCTTTGAGCTGATTGCTTTTTCAATGCCTTTTTCAACAAGCTTTGATGCTTCTTCCCATCCAAGATATTGAAGCATCATAGATGCAGATAAGATTAATGATCCTGGGTTGACCTTATCAAGTCCTGCATGCTTTGGTGCAGTTCCATGAGTTGCCTCAAAGAGAGCAACACCAGTAGTATAATTGATGTTAGCTCCTGGAGCCATGCCAAGGCCTCCAACTTGTGCAGCGCATGCATCTGATATATAGTCCCCGTTCAGGTTAGGTGTTGCAAGTATATCATACTCATCAGGTCGAAGGAGGATCTGCTGGAACATTGCATCTGCAATTCTGTCATTTATGAGTATCTTTCCTTCAGGGATCTTGCCGTCATAATTTTCTGCAACTTCTTTTTCAGTTATTGTCTTGTCTCCAAATTGCTCTTTTGCAACCTGGTAACCCCATTCCCTGAAAGCACCTTCAGTAAACTTCATGATGTTTCCTTTGTGAACAAGTGTTACTGATCTTCTCTTGTGATCAATTGCATATTGGATGGCTGAAGCGACAAGCCTTTTTGTTCCAGTAATTGAGATTGGCTTAACACCGATTCCAGAATCCTCGCGAACGTGCTTTCCCATTTCATTATTAAGGAAGTTGATTACTTTTTTGGCATCGTCAGTGCCTTCTTTCCATTCAATTCCTGCATAAACATCTTCAGTATTCTCTCTGAAGACAATAACATCAAGCTTGTTGGGTTCTTTCACAGGCGCAGGAGTTCCTTCAAACCATCGAACAGGCCTGACACATGAGTACAGTTCCATAACCTGGCGCATTGTTACGTTTAGGCTTCTGATTCCTCCACCAACAGGAGTTGTAAGAGGCCCTTTGATTGCTACTAAATGATCTTTGATTGCTTGGATTGTCTCATCTGGTAGGTAGTTGTCAACACTCTTCTTTGCCTCTTCACCTGCAAGAATCTTTTTCCAGACTATTCTCTTCTTGCCTCCATATGCCTTTTCTACAGCCGCATCAACGACCTTGCGCATAACTGGCGAAATATCGACTCCAACACCATCTCCATCGATGTGTGGTATAATTGGCATATCCGGTACTACAAGTTTCCCATCTTTCATTTCGATTTTTGTTCCTTCCATGTTTTCACCTATTTAGCATACATTATACTTCCACCAGCAAGAAGCACGTCTTTTGATTTTTCTCCAAGCTCGCAAAGTGCAACAAATTCATTTCCTTTTGTTTTATTCAAAACCTTTACTTTTCCATTTTTTATTCCATCTCGAAGATTTTCTAAAACTAGTACATCTCCTTGATCCACATTGTCATAGTCCTCTGGTTTTTCAAACTCAAGAGGAACAATTCCCCAATTCACAAGATTTGCCTTGTGAATTCTGGCAAAGTTCTTTGCAATTACTGCCTTGAGGCCAAGATAAAGCGGAGCAATTGCAGCATGTTCTCTTGAAGAACCCTGTCCATAATTTTCTCCACCAATTATGAATCCTCCATGTTTTTCCTTTGCTCTCTTTGGGAATTCCGGATCAACATTCACATACACAAATTCACTAATTGCAGGAATATTGCTTCGAAGGGGAAGTATCTTTGCTCCAGCTGGCATAATATGGTCTGTTGTAATATTATCTCCTGTCTTTAGCAAAACTTCCTTTTCAATCCTGTCTTCAACTGCCTTTAGATCCGGAAGCGGTGCAATATTAGGTCCTCGGACAATTTCAATATTTGATCCATCTTCTGGCGGTCTGATGATCATTCCATCATCAATTACTGGGCTGGCTGCAGGAATTTCTACAGCATCTCCCAGTTTTCTTGGATCTGTGAATACTCCATTCAGTGCAATTGCAGCTGCTGTTTCTGGCGAAACAAGATATGCTTCAGCATCTTGCGTTCCGCATCTTCCTTTGAAGTTTCTGTTGAATGTTCTGACTGTGATCGCACCGCTTCTTGGTGCCTGGCCCATACCAATGCAAGGCCCGCAAGCAGACTCAAGGATTCTGGCTCCAGAAGAAATAAGATCTGCAAGAGCTCCATTTCTTGCAATTGTTTCATAAACTTGTCTTGAGCCTGGAAGTACGCAAAATGAAATTCCTGGGTGCACTTTTCTTCCTTTTAGTGCAAGTGCAACTGTCATAAGATCTCTATATGATGAATTAGTACAGCTTCCAACAATTACCTGATTTACTTTCTTTCCTTCAAGCTCTGTTACTTTGCAAACCTGGTCTGGCATATGTGGCTTTGCAACATTCGGCTCGATTTTTGAGAGGTCCAGCTCAATAATTTCTGCAAAGTCTGCTTCTGAATCTGCTTTAAGCTCAACATAATCAGATTCTCTCTTTTGCATTTTCAAATATTCTCTTGTTTTATCATCTGATGGGAATACCGATGTAGTCGCCCCAAGTTCCGCTCCCATATTCGTGATGGTTGCACGCTCAGGAACGCTTAATGTTGGGACTCCATCTCCGAAATATTCGAATACTTTTCCAACTCCTCCTTTGACCTTGAGCATATTCAAAAGTTCTAGTATTACGTCTTTTGCACTAACCCATGGCTGAAGTTTTCCACTGAGTTTCACTCCAATAATCTTTGGAGTATTGAAAGTAAATGGAGCGCCTCCCATTGCAAGGGCAACATCAAGACCTCCTGCTCCCATGGCAAGAGAACCTACCCCTCCAGCAGTTGGGGTATGAGAATCAGAGCCCAGAAGGGTTTTTCCCGGTGCTGCAAATCGCTCAAGATGCACCTGATGACAAATTCCATTTCCAGGCCTTGAGAATAAAACTCCAAATTTTGCTGCAACGCTTTTCAGGTAATCATGATCATCTGCATTTCTAAAGTCTGTCTGAAGCATATTATGGTCAACATAACTGACTGAAAGTTCTGTTTTTACTCTAGGAACTCCAAGCGCTTCAAATTCCAGGTATGCCATGGTGCCAGTTGCATCCTGGGTCAGTGTTTGGTCGATTTTTATTGAGATTTCTTTGCCAGATTCTAATTCACCTTCCTTCAAATGTTCCTTTAATATTTTTTCAGTTACACTTGCCATCAAAATCACTTTGAAAACTAGAACTTCGTATCCCTAGTAGCCCTTATAAAAGGCTTCTTTCTGCCTGAAAAAGTACGGCAATTGCAGAATTTTGCCATATTCGAAACGCATGCTTATATCCTTCTATGATCAAAACTAATATAGGGTGGTAAATTATGAAAACGCTAATTGTTTATGTCTCTGAGCATAAGAAAAATACTGAAAAAATAGCAAAAGCTTTTGCCGAAGTTATTGATGCTGATTTAATCAAGCCAATTTCATGTGAGCTAAATTCTTTTGACAATTACGATCTTGTTGGTTTTGGGTCTGGAATCTATCATTCAAAATTTCATGCTTCTCTATACAGATTACTTGATCATTGCAGTCCAATCAAAGGGAAGAAGGCATTTATCTTCTCAACAAGCGGACACCCTGAGCACAAGCATCTAAACAACTATAACAAAGAACTTGAAGCAAAACTTGTTTCTTTGGGCTTTACTGTTATCGGAAACTTTTCCTGCCGCGGCCATGATGCTTGGGGTCCTCTTCGATTGGTTGGAGGAATCAACCAGAACAAGCCTGATTCTACTGATATTGAGAATGCAAAACAATTTGCTAAAAACCTCAAAAGTAAATTTTCTGATATCTGATTTTTCAATAAAATCGCTAGTGCATTTTTTTCCAAATTCTGCACTCTTTCAATTGATTTATATCTTCCTCGATCCTCTCTCTTCTTATGGAGCTAAAAAACCTCAGAAAATTCTTCTGGATTTTAATTCCGATTATTGCAATTGGCGGAATGTTCTACCCCCTTCTTGGACTTCTTATGGCCCCAATGATGATTGCTTTACTTATAATTTCATATTCCAAAGCAAGATATTGGTGTGCCAATATCTGCCCCCGCGGAAGCTTTCTTGACCTTATAATTCGTCCTTTATCTGGTTTTGGAAAATCTCCAGGATTTCTAAATTCAAAATTATTTCGCTATGTTTTCATGATTTTGTTTCTAGTGCTATTCATCTACAGGATTACTACTGCAGCTCTGGAAGTTGAAGCATGGATTCTACTTGAAAAAATCGGATTTGTATTTGCCAGCATTTGTCTTATAACAACTGTTGCAGCAACTATCCTTGGGTTTTTTTACTCTCCAAGAACGTGGTGCACGTTTTGTCCTATGGGGACGTTGCAGA
>JAHJDH010000013.1 GCA_018812625.1 Microcaldota archaeon
AAAAAAATTTAAGAGACTTTTTCAATTTTTATTGAAGCCTCATTATTTACAAATTCAGAGCTTATCCTAAGTCTCATCCATCCGCCAGCTGAGCTTGAATCAGCAAGAGTGCCTGGGTTGCTTAGTGGATATCTGATAATCTCAACAACCGGCGTTGTCGGTCCTTGCGGACTATCCATCGTCAGCGATATCTCTCCTGCCCGCCCCACGCTAGTTACATTCATAGCAAGGGTATTTGGCGGTACATAGATGTCCGTTGTAACTGATGTGTTGGTTCCTAAGCTACCAACTGAATTTGCAAGTGATGCAATTCTTGAAACCGAAAGTTCTGCCTGGTATGCTGCAATCTGCTGATTTGCCTCATTCGCCTTGAAGTATACAAGAACAAGAAGCGGAATGAAAATCAGTAGTACAAGAGCAACAATAACCAAGAGTTCAGTGCTAACCTGTCCTTTCATAGTATCATCCTGTGGTTAATTACGTACATAAAAGCTTAAAAAAGGAAGGAAAACCTTTAGTTTGATCTCCTATCCTTTCTCCTTCTCAAAACGCTGTCGAGTTCTCCTGCAAGTTCATCAACTGCTTCCTTAAGAGTTGACCGCTCAGATCGAAGAGAAACATGCCCATCGTCAGTATCAAAGTATAAATTTACTGTTGTTGTTGATTTTCCCTCTTTTGTATGAACTCCGACATTTCGGATATTGAATGATTCTCCAAACTTATCAACAACATGACCAATCTTTTCAGTGATGTTTTCAAATTGGAATTTGTTGTCCTCGTTTAATCCAGAAACATTGATTGTTGTTTTTTCCTGATTCATATTCTGAACTTTTTTGAAAATATCAAGAGCAGAAAGAATTCCAACTGGTTTGGATCCTGCCACAACAATGACTGAGGATACTTGCTTTTCTATCATTCTTTTAACTGCACTTTCAATACTGGTATTTTCTTCAATTGTAGTAATGTCAGGCCTTAGGAAGCTTTTGATTGTCATTCCATCTACATCAAACTTTTCTGCTGATATCCGGACATCCTTCCGACCTTTGCCAAAGTTCTGGCTTCCTGTCCATGAACTAAGATCATAATCGGAGACAACTCCGATTGGATGGCCTTTGCTAATTACCACCATTCTTCGTGCATTTTTGTCCCTGAATCCTCTTTTGGTCTGGGCAATTGTATCGTCCTCTGAAACTGTGTATACTGGAGCGCTCATGAGTTCTGATACTTTTCCACCTGGAATCAAGTTCTTTAATTGCATTTCTTTCAGCGCTTCTACCCTTGTTGTAATCCCAATTGGAACTTCACTTTCGTTTATTACTGGAAGTGCTTTGAAATGACCAAGAAGAAATGCACTTACTCTTTCAATTATCTCTGTATCTTCAAGCATCACTGGAGGTCTTACTATTACTGTTTCACATTTAGTATCTCGTGGGCTTCTGACATTGGCACTGATACTTCTGTGGTCTATTATTCCGTAATACTTACCATCTTTTGTTACTAATACAGCAGGGGCTGTATCAAGATGCGGAAGTGCCTTTGAAAGTGGTTCTTCTCTGTCCAATACTGTAGTTTCCTTTATCTCCATAATTGTCACCGAATAAGTCGATAAGTTATATAAAGTAGAATAGTTATATAAACAAATATGCCAACCCAGACGCACTTGCAATCATTTGCTCACTTTGAGTCAATGGTGGCAAAGCCAACCTGGAAAGATATTCTTCTAGAATTAATCTCTTCAAATCGGGTCGATCCATGGAATGTGGACCTTCTTGATCTTTCTGATGCATTCATATCAAAAGTCCGTGAAATGGACGAAATGGACTTTATTATCCAGGCAAATGTTATCCTAGCTGCCTCTATACTTCTAAAATACAAGAGCGACTATCTAAAATTCTTAAGCTATCAGACGGAACTTGCAGAGTTTCCTGCAGCAGAAGAACCTGAGCCTATTCCTGAAATTCCACAGCTAGAGCTTTCCAGCAGAATCCCTCCAAGACGCCAAATTACTGCTGAGGAGCTGATCAATGAAATGGAGCGCGTTATCAAGTACGAGAACGTAGAGCGCGTCAGAATTCCAAAGGGCTCCATAGTTGATACTATTGATATGCAATTATCTGAGCATGATCTTGAAAATGATTTAGCAAAGGTTATTGGTCTGATAGAACAACATACTGACAGTGAAGGGTGGTCGTTGTTTTCTAAAATTACTGAAGGCAATGATTCTACAAAAAAAGTCTACAACTTGCTCTGTCTTCTTTATTTGGTTCAAGACGAAAAAATCAATATCAAGCAGGATAAGATGTATGGTGAAATCTTCATAAATCTGAAAGAGAGTATTAAACCTCTATAAGAAAAAAAGCCTCAGAAAAAAATCCAGACAATCTGAGGTACTTACTGCTGGATTGAAAAATAATAAAATTAAGAGATAACAGTTCCACTTTTCTTTGCTTTTGGCTTTGATTTTACAATCTTAACATTTTTTGGTGTTAAGATAATAGTATCAGCTGCAAGCAAAGCAATATCGCCATTAGTCTTTCCAGTGTGATTCTTGAGCTTCCCAATGATTGTCTTCAATCGATTTGGTTGTTTTGCAAGCGGTTTGACATTGAGTATAATAATGTTCTTTTCACCAAGTTCATTAAGTACTAAGTCCCCATCGCCTTCGTTTCTCAAGTCCACTCTCTTTACATAAAAGTCAGCTGGAGGGCTTACAACATCGCCATCTGATTGCATTAATTCTTCAAGATCAGGTACCTCTGGATTTTCTTCATTTTTTCCTAATATTTTGTCAAACAGTCCCATTTATTTCACCATCTACGGAGTATTCTTTCAGATAATGCAGTTATCTTTTATATATCTTTACTCTAAGTGGCATGATCCCCCATTTGCTTTTTAAATATTCACATCTTTTAATTGAAAGTCGATTTTTGAGGTGAAATGATGATAGATGCAGTAACATTAGCATTGGGCGGGGGTATATTGACCCTACTCTATGCAGCATACCTTGCATTCCGGGTGATCAAATCACCTGCAGGAAGCAAGGAAATGCAAGAAATTTCAAAAGCAATTCAAGAGGGTGCAAATGCCTTTTTAACAAGGCAATACAAGACCCTGGCCCCAATAGTCCTTGTAATATTATTACTAATTGGCTATGGAGTGGGCATCTCAACTGCCATTGCATTCTTGGTTGGTGTTGTTTCTTCAGCACTTGCAGGATATGTGGGCATGCAAGTCTCAGTACGAGCCAATGTCCGCGTTGCAGAAGCAGCAAAGAAGGGAGTTAAACCAGCTCTTGGAATTGCTTTCAAAGGTGGTGCCGTCACTGGTATGGCACTTGCCGGACTTGGACTTATAGGCGTTAGCGTGCTTTTCATGTACTTCGGAGACATTATGCCCCTTATTGGATATGGTTTCGGAGCTTCATTGATTTCGTTATTTGCTCGTGTCGGTGGAGGTATCTACACAAAAGCAGCTGATGTTGGAGCTGATCTTGTTGGAAAGATCGAGGCTGGAATTCCTGAGGATGACCCAAGAAATCCCGCTGTAATTGCTGATAATGTCGGGGACAATGTTGGTGATTGCGCTGGAATGGCAGCAGATGTTTTCGAGTCATTTGTAGTAACTGTAATTGCCGCCATGCTTATTGGACTGACATTTACAACTAATGATCTACTTATACAAATTCCACTTGGAATCGCAGCAATTGGTGTTGTTTCCAGTATTGTAGGTTCACTATTTGTTGGCCTTGGAAATACTAAAAAGATCATGTCGTACTTCTACGTGGGTATTCTTGTCAGTGCACTGGTGATGCTTGCAGGAACTTATTTCTACCTTGCAGATATCCCTGATCTTCCAATTCCAGCAAACAATCTGTTTGTGACTGTGATTATGGGAGCTGTAGTGACTTTGTTGTTATTCATAATTAGTGAATATTATACGGCAACAGAACACAAACCAGTTCAAAATGTTGCAAATGCAGCTAAAACTGGCGCTGCAACAAATCTGATTCAAGGTCTTGCCGTTGGTATGGAATCAACAGCACTTCCTGTTTTGGTTATTGTAATTGCAATAGTGATCTCATTCAAAGTTGCAGGCCTATATGGTATTGCACTTGCGGCAGCTTCTATGCTTTCGCTAAGCGGAATAATCATTGCAATTGATGCGTATGGTCCAATAACAGACAATGCTGGTGGAATTGCTGAAATGTCAAAGCTTCCAGCAAAAGTCAGAACTATTACTGATGCACTTGATGCAGTTGGAAACACAACTAAGGCAACTACAAAAGGTTTTGCAATTGGTGGTGCTGCTCTTGGAGCACTTGCTCTGTTTGTAGCATTTGCAGAAGCAGCACATCTTGAATCTGTGGACCTTCTTCAGCCCCCAGTTGTTATCGGTCTCTTTATTGGAGCTCTTCTTCCATTTGTATTCTCATCACTACTGATGCTTGCAGTTGGAAGAGCAGCATTTGAGATTGTAGAAGAGGTTCGAAGACAGTTCCGTGAGATCAAAGGACTTATGCAAGGAAAGGCCAGAGCCGACTATGCAAAATGTGTGGATATTTCAACCAAAACAGCACTCAGAGAGCTTGCTCTTCCAGGTGCTATGGCAGTTATTGTTCCTCTTGTAGTCGGTTTTCTCTTTGGTGCTGCAGCACTTGCAGGTTTACTTGCCGGAGTTATTGCTAGTGGGCTTATGCTCGCACTTACAATGACCACAGCAGGAGCTACCTGGGATAATGCAAAGAAGTACATTGAAGAGGGTCATATTGGCGGAAAAGGTTCAGATGCACACAAAGCAGCAATTGTTGGTGATACTGTTGGTGATCCATTAAAGGATACTGCAGGGCCTGCACTTAATGCTTTGATAAAAGTCGTGAACACTGTTTCGCTTGTCTTTGCTGGATTGATAGTCGCTCATTCTATGGGCATTCTCTAATTTTTTTATTTTTTAATTATCTTCTTTCTAACATTTTCGTGCCTATATCCGATGCTGATTCGCTCCCAGGCATTAAAATCACATCAGGATCTTTTTTTGGTGTTATTGTAATATCTCTATCAGCGTCAAATCTTCTATATATATCTCTATATATTACAAAACTCCAGACTATTACTGCTAAAATCACCGATACGCCTAAAATTATTTTACTATTCCAAAACCAACTCGGTTTTTCAGTTGCTCCATGTGCCTTTAGAACTCTAGCAGTTTCAGGATGGTCTTTTTCATTTGCAAGATTTAGGGGTCTTTTCCAATCATTCATCTCAGCATTAACTTTAGCCCCATTTCGGATAAGTAATTCTACTATGGCTTCATGGCCATATAATGCTGCCTCGTGAAGAGGGGTTGATCCGTCTTTATTTTTTGCATTTATCCTAGCTCCTTGTTCCATAAGAAATAGGGTAGTTTCAAAATTGCCTGCCATTGAAGAAAAATGCAGTGCAGTGTCTCCATTACTATTTTTTGCATTTACATCTGTTCCCCTATGACCTAATGTTTTTACAACAGAAGAGTCTCCATACCAGGAGAATAATTGCAGTGTGCCTCTGATTCTTAATCTTTCTTCTGGCTCGGAGAACAGACCAAACTGGCTATGCTTTATATGAAATTCCCTGGCCCATGTTTCATGTTCTATTCTTTGAATTTCATCCTGCAAACTCAAATTTGCTCTATGTTCTATAGAAAAAGACGGCTCTGCTGGTTCAGATGCTTCTACTACAGTTCTATTCCAAGCTTCTGATGCAGTCAAATCTAAGGTTTCTCTTTCAGCTTTTCCTCCAAATGCATTCTGAAGTCTTGCACTATCGGAAATTTCTGATGCTCTAAGTAATGC
>JAHJDH010000014.1 GCA_018812625.1 Microcaldota archaeon
AGTTCATTTTGGTCTTTCTCCTGCTGAGGCTGCTCATGATATGATATCAATTGGAAATCATTCGCGCGATGCTCCAGCAGATCTTGATTTTCCCTTCATATTTCGTCCTTATGGAAGCTCATATGATGCAGCTGCACTTATCCCAATTATAATGAAACTGATCACTGAATCTGATTCATGGGGCCAGGCTCATTGGCAATTGCATTCTTCTGGTCCAAACTTTGTTAAGATCGCATATTTTGAAGGCTCTCTACACAATGTCGGGGGCGTTTCCATTGCAACTGGCTTCTCATACTGGAATCCCAAAAAAACCAGGCCATATGACCGAACAATTGCAGTTTTGGAATCTTCTCCGGATAATGATAATAATTCTGAGATGGTGGCATAATGGGCAAGAGAAGATATATCTGCTGGGATCTTGATGAGACTATTGGATGCCTGAGGCCTCCTGAAGCAAATGTATTCATGAGAGGATTGCCAAAAAAAAGGGGGCTGACCAAAGGAATCAAAGTCCTTTTGGAAGGGCTTAGGAGCCAAAATATCTCTCATGTAATTACAACTGCTGCGCCGAGAGAATATGCAGATAATGTTCTAAGTGCATATGGACTTGCTTCTCATTTTGAACATGTTTTTGGCCCTGATGTTCTCTGTTCTGATGGTCTTGATAAAAATTATCTTCCTGTTGCTTCTGCTCTTGGTATACCAGCTCGAGAAGCTGGAGATAGGATGCTGGTTATTGGCAATACTGATCGTGATGGTCCGAGTGATTCTGATCTTGTTTTTATCCTTCATCCAACTGCAATCGAATATCATTCTTCTGTTATGGGAACTGTAATCTCTGCCATGCTCGAGCAAGAATCATGGTGGTGGGGTTTTGAAGCACTTTTAACCCGTCCAAACAAACCCATAATCACTGGATGTTTTGAAGGAGGGCTCCATAAAATTGATGATGTTGAATTTACTGCGGGGAAGCTCTTGAGTTTGCCCTGGACTGACAAATCAATTGAACACTTTATTCTTATTGCTGGCGCTTCTGATGATTATAAAGCAGAATTAGAAAATTAAAAAAAAGAAAAAAATTACTCTGCTTGTGTGTTGCCTGTTACTGTCGCAACTGCAAGTCTCTCTGGAGCGCCTGGAACATCTTCAGTAAATCTGTATGTTACTGCCAAGCTTCCCTTGAAACTTGATCCAGGAGTCATAACCAGCAAATTTCCAGTTTCATCATAACACGGAACCTCGGCTGCTAAATCCGAACCTGTTCCTCCAAATGTTTTGGTGCTGCCAGCTGACATTTGTCCATTTGCTGCTGTGATCGGGTCTGGATCTCTAATTGCAAGGTCCGACTTTCTCACATCTCCTGGAGTTGAAGTTGAGCACATAACATCTGTTATGACAATCGACTTGCCCTGATGATTATCCAATTGGAAGAGAATGTTCACCTCATTGTTAATATCTGAGACTACGACATGTTTTTTTGTGCTACATCCAAATCCTGGTTGGGTAAATTGACAGGTTTCTGGTGCCTGCAAAGAAGGCAACACTACTGCAACTAGGATTGCAAGTACGATCAAAATAACAAACAAAGCAAGACCATATGTGATGAGGTATTCCATCACTGCTTGCCCCTTCTTATATCCACCTGAATTTAGTAAATCTTTCATAAAATCCCCTAAGCGATCGCTGCAAAGAGCGAATCAACTACATTTATTACTAACCAATAAACGAAATAGGCTGTAAGAAGAACAAATGGGAAGTATTTCATCCCAGCGCTCTTGGAGCCTGATTTTATTACACTGACTATGAACGATGAAATCAGTGCGGTTATGAATATTGTTGGAATGCTGAACCAAAAGAAATCTGCTGAACTTATGACTGGTCCTGAGAACGAAGAAACATTCGAGAATGTTGTGAATGGTCCTCCAGTTTGTCCAGAAACCCCTCCGCTTACTTGTGGTCCGATTTTTTCGAAAACTTGGACAAGTTTTGATGCAACTGCAAATAAGAATGGCGTTCCAACAACCGCAGCAAACAATACAAATATCTCATAAAGTACAAGAGATGCTGCAATTTCTTTTTTCATGATGATCGTGTTTCTAACATCGTCAGATGTTCTCTCAAGAACATCTGTAAGTTCTCCCCCGGTTGCAGATGCCTGCTTTAGAAGAAGAATTGTTCGTTTGAAAACTTTTGAATCAAACCTTCCACTTAAAGTGTCAAGTGTATCTCCAAGAGTTTCTCCACTAAATGAGCTTTTAATTATCTTCCTTACTTCGACAGAAAGAACTAGGAATTCTGGCTTTGCAGAATACCACATTGCCTGATCTAAGGCCATTCCTGCTTTGATATTCGATGCAACTAGCATAAGAAAATCTGGAAGAGAATTCTCAAGTTTATCTCTTCTCTCATCTGCTTTCATGACGAGATATGTAGATAAAAGAGCCATGGTTACGAGGTATGTAGTCATAAATGAAACAATCAAGACAAAAATTGCAATTAATACAAATGGCAATTCAACATACTCGTTAATTATTTCTGTGAGGAGGTTGTTGCTTGGCGGAAATAAGAGTATCAGCAATGTAAGGAAAATTGTCGATATAATGATATTCAGTGCAACATACCCTGCAAACGAATCTGCAGGCATATTAACTCCTGCAATATTGATATCTTTCTCAAGGCGTTTGATGTGGTCCCTTGTAAAGAAAACCCTTCCAGTTGTTTCAAATAAGCTATCGTTTGACATGTAATAAACACCTATATGAGATACTTTGGTCTGGAGCTTTCAATAAAGCCCAAGAACAGGAATTGCACAAGTGCGATCATAACAAATGCAATGACTAAAATCCCAGATGAAAATCCAAAATTGCCCCCGCTAATTGCAGAGAATACTACTGTTGCAAGAACTATCCCAAGCGATGGTACAATGATTCCAAATACCATGTAGAACATAACTATTGGGGTTAGTTTTTGACTATACTCCTTTAGTGAGATCATCTGCTCCTTTGATATCTGGTCAAGGACATTCTCAAGAGAATCTCCAATATCAGCACCACTTGAGAGTGAGTTTGCAATTTGTATTAGCATTCTTGTAAAGTATTTTGATGGATTGTATTGGACTGTTTCTCTGATTGCCTGGGTTGTTGGAACACCAAGAATCACTTTGTCAACTATTCTTGCAAATTCTTTACTGACTGCTCCATATCCTTTTGAAGTACCTACAAAAGTATCAAAGAGCGGCATGCCTGATTTTAGTGCAATGACTATGTGTCTTCCTGCAAAAACAATCTCATAGTCCATTTCTTTTTGCCTCTTTATCTTAGCTGCCTCAGGAAGTAGCATCAGATATGAGAATAATACGAATGGAATAACTACCAGGGGAGCTATAACCATCAGAATGAACATTCCTATGTCCACTTTAAGGTTGTATGAAAGTGGGTCTAAAAGCAGGAGATATGTGAGTATAATCAGTCCAATTGACATGAAAATTGCTGAGCTGACCACTTTTTCAAGAAACTCCACTGGATTGTCGCTCATATCTGCCATTTTGAGCTTTTTCTTGAGATCTGGCTGTTTTGTTGCAATAATTTCTGCAATAGCAGTGAACGCACTTCTCTTCTTGTGTTGTTTTTGGTTAGTGGTCATATTACTCATCTACTTGATTGAAGTATTTCTTTACAGTTGCACTGCTCATGCCCTTTTCTTTTGCCATAAGCGCCTTAGCTCTACAAAGTGCTTCAGCTTTTGATATCTGTTTTCTTTCGTAACCTCTATAATACTCCGAATCATTTGTATGGAGGAAATAGAGAAGTGTTCCTTCATCTATGTTGTTAATTTCTTTTACCACTTCGTGGACTTTCACTTCTTTATCATCTGTGTTTTCCTCTGGTTTTTTGAAAATCTCAGTTCCAGTTACCTCAATTAAAGTTTCTATTTCTTGGCCCAGAATTCTCTTTATCGAATTGAACTGCTTATCATAGTGTTGTTCAACCTGTTCAATTTTTTCCTCTACTTTTGCAAGTGTCTTCTTGTCATTTGCAGCAGATTCTCTGAGTTTTCCAAGTTCTTCAAGGTGTTTATTTTTGTTATATTCCCGTTGCTCCTTTATTGTATCTGGAAGCTGTTCTATTATTTGCGTAACGCTAAAGACAAAACCTTCGTATATCTTTTTTCGTTTTATCTTATCATCTGCATTTGAAAGGTCTGAATAAAATTTCTTTTTTATCTCGTTGATCTTTGCATTGTACGAATCAATAACCGTGTCCTTTGTCTGTGCATTTTCTGCCTGCTGGCTCGTTGTTAATGTATCGAACAAGTTGGCGTATGTCTCATCTTTCTTTCCTTTGCTTACCATGCTTTTTCCGGATTTAGCGCGAATGAGCATATTTTTGAGAACTGTAATCTGAACTTTTATCTCAGCTCTCTTGTTGTGGCTTTTTTCTTTGAATAGCTGCTTAGTAAGCTCCAGCATTTTCTTCTTTAGTGAAAGTTCATCTGGCTTTTCACCTAGCATAGTGCGGATTTGATTTTCCATTTTTTGGTATCTTTCATCTGCTGCATCAACTGGTTTTTCTCTAAGTGCTGGCGGAACTGGTTTTTTACCATTTGTCATCTCAGGCTCTTCTCTTGGAGTTTCCGGAGATATCACTGGTTCCTTAAATCGTGGTGTGGGCTCTGGAGTTTCTTTTATTACTGGCTCTACCCTGGTTTTTGAAGTTGAAATATCCTCTTTTATCGGTTCTGGCTTTTCAAATTCGATTTCAGGCGGCATTTCCCTCTCTATTTCAATGTCAAGTGAAGGCTCTGATTCTTTGACTGGAGCTTGAGGGGGTGCTTCAAGTTCAATTGATGGTTCTGCTGCAACTTCTTCTGCCTGTGTTAGGGTTCTTTTGGTCATTTCTCTTAGTTTTGTTTCGACCTCTGCACTCTCAACTGAAACCTGAACCTTTTCTTCAGAAGCATAAATGCCAAGTTTTCTTGTACTAAGTATTTTCTGGCTTCGCTGATACTCATTAGCAAGGTCATTAAAAGTAAGGTCAATATATTCAGAAGGCTCTAGATCTAATGATTTTTCAATCTCAACCTCACCATCAAAAGGTTCGTATTCGAGTATTTTCTTCTCGAGTTTTTTTGCACTTTCAATTGCTGCTTCAAACTCTTCACTTGACATTGCTACACCTTAAATTCCCAATCGAGATTTTTCTTTACAGATTCCATAACCTCTTCAGGGTCCATATAATATCTTGAAATGACTTCTCCAACTTCATTTACGCTTTCGTATCCTTTTTTGACCATCCAGTTGAGCACTTTGACCTTTTCGCCAACATCACTTTCAATCTCTTTTTCATTTATTCCAGAATATAATGAGAGTGTGTTTGCAAGTCTCGACATTTTTCCAACGCCTTTGACTTTATCTGTTTTCACATCCCATCTGTATAAAACATTTGGTTTGCCTTGTTCTGTTACCTCTGCAAATTCGAGTACTCTTCTGATATTGAATCTCCTGTGCCTGAATGTAACTACAATCCCGGAAAGCGCATCAAGCATTTCAGAAGGTACATTTATCGGCGGATTTGTTAATCTTGAAATTGTCTGCTCAGCATTATCTGCGTGCAGTGTTGCATATACACTGTGACCTGTGTGCATAGCTTCAAACATTACTTCTGCTTCTCGTTGCCTTCTGATTTCACCAACAAGTATCCTGTCTGGTCTCTGACGAAGTGCATTGACCATCAAGTCAAGCATAGTAACTTCTCCTTTTCCTTCTGGATTTGGTTCTCTTACTGTCATGGGAACCCAATGAAGGAATTTAGGCAAAGTAAGTTCTCTTGTATCTTCTATAGTAATTATACGCTGATTTGCTGGAATTAATCCTGCCATTGCGTTTAGGAAAGATGTTTTACCGCTTCCAGTTCCTCCAGTAACTAATAAAGATAGCTCATTTTGCATACAAAGCCAGATAAGTCCTGCAACCTCAGGGGTGACTGTTTTTGATTTTAAAAATCTGGTAATTGTCCATGGATTTCTTGAAAACTTTCTGATAGTGATTGTATTTCCAAATGATGAGATTGGGAACAATGTTGCATTTACACGGTCTCCTGTTGGAAGGTGTGCATCCAGAGTTGGATTCAATACATTAATCTGCCGTCCAATTTTTCTTGCAATCATTGATGCATAATCATAAACGGTCTCCTCGTTTTTGAGTCTAAGATTTGTTTTACACCATCCAAATTTTTTGTGATAAACCCAAACTGGATCAGCAGCATTGTTTATTACAACCTCCTCGAGCTGCTCATCAGATAAAAGAGCCTCTATTTCTCCAAGACCAAGTGTTTTTTGGAGTAAAAACACTGCCAGAACCTCTTTTTTATCTTCTGGAAGGGATGGAAAGTTTCGGGCAAGTATTCTATTTGCCGCATCAAGGAATTTTTTCTTTACCTCTTCGAATTTCTTTGGATCAAGAATTTCACTAATATCTAATTTTACTTCAGTAACAAGCTCTCCCTTGAGCTTTGTTTCAAGCATGAGCTTTGTACCTTCTGCAATTCCTGGAATTGTAACTTCGTACTTGGGAACAAATTCAGTTCTTTTTCTAAATATTTTTACTTCAACTGGAAGTCCTTCACTGCTAAATCCATAAGCTGATAGTAATGCTATTTTTGGTCGTGGTTTGTACTCTACCTCTTCTTCCACATCTTCTCTTATTTGTGGTTTTGTCTTCAGTTTCTTTTTTATCATTTCTTTGATATCTTCTTTCGGCATACTTACCACCAGTTTACTTTGTCATGATGCTTTATAAACAATCATTCTTCCCACAAACGTTTGATGAGTTTCTTCAACTCCTCTCTTTTCTTGCGGAATTCTCGCTCTTCATCTTTTGTAAGATCAAGTTGTTGACGTATTACATCTTTTCTTTTTACTGCATCCTCAGATTTTCCAGAAGGAGCATCACTGCCTGCTCTTATCTCCAGGAGCTTTGCTTCTCTTGAAAGTAGTGTGATTCTTTTATTGAGATTATCTGACAAAGTAACTAGGTCATCTAAGGAATTCTTTACATCTTCAAGCATTTTCTTCTTGTCCCTGATCTCTCCAGCAAGCTTGAGTGCACTGTTCACGTCGCCGCCTTTGAGGCTTTCCTGAAGTTTCTTTGCATCATTTTTCAGACTTTCTTTTTGTGCTACTGATTCCTTTCCGATCTGTCCTATTCGCTCTTCTATTCCATCCAACTGCTTCTCATATCGCGTTATTGATGGAACAATTCTTTCCTTGATTTTTTGGAATGTTAGGTATGTTCCTTTTTCGTGTTCGAGCGCTGTTTCAAGGGCGTCCATATCTCTTCTTACTGTTTCTATCTTGTCGTCCATTTTTCTGCCAAGCTCAGTAAATTGCTTTGATGTGATCTGTTTTCCTCCAACTGCATCAATCAATGTTTCCATTGAATTGTATTTTTCATCTAGCAGTGCTTCGCTTTCTTTTACTGACTCAAGCTCATGTATCATTTTTTCCTGACTTGGGAATCTTTTCAAAATTCCTTTTGCAACAGTTACTGATTCTCCAAGTCTTTCAACAAGCTCAACATTTTGCTTTGCTTTTTTTGTTATTCCCTCTACTTTCTTAAGAAGTTCTTCTGCTTCTTTTGAAACAGTTGCAACATCCTCATGAATACTGCCAATTTTTTCTTCCTGTCCCATTATTGATTCAGCAACATCCTGTAGAATCTGCGAACTTTCATGCAGACTTATCATATCTTCCCTAAGTCTACTGTTTCTTGTTTTGAGTAGTGAAAACTCCTTTTTCAATGATTCGAATTTTTTCTTAATTGCTGCAGAAGATGGAAGTGGATCTTCATCTTTGGAATGTCCCTCTGCCTTTTTGCGAAGCTCTATCATCTCTTCCTGCATGGACTTGAGCTCTTCATTCATTTTTTCTAATCCTTCAACCCCGCTTTTGCTTTTTGCATCATCCTCTACAATTCCAACTCCTCTGATTTCATTTCGGATTCCACCAAGCGCATCTTTAATCTGCTCCAGATCATATTTCATGTCAGAAAGCTCTTGTTCACCTTTGGCAAAATTACCTACAGATAAAAGTTCTCCTGCAGGAAGTGGGGATATCTTCTTTTCAAGCTCCTGCATCTTTGAATATGTCTTATCGTAGAACTCACCAAAAGAACTATGAAGATTAGTCAAATTATCTTTCCGTTCTTTCATTTTTCCTCGGAATGTTTCAACCTGCTTTTGAATATCTTCTTTTTCCTCATAAAATGATTCTCGCTCTGTTTCAATTTCGTCTACTGTTGGTTTTGTCCAGACGAGATATATTTTTGTGAGGCGGTATTCAATTCTCATTATTCCTTCTTCCTCAAGAACTCTTGCCCAGTCTTCGAGGCTTTCTGAAGGGATATTTAGTATGGAAGAAGCATCTTCGAGCTCAATCCTCTGTTTTTCTTTAATCAGGCGAACAAGCGCATCTACGCCCGTAGTGATTAGTAACTCGTCGAACTCCATGCGAAATAATAATGTAACTATGTTAATAAACATTTTGCTAATTATTCTATCGATAGTGGTGTTATGGCGAAAGGGGCAGATTATAATATTATAAAACGTGAGAAAGGCCCTCTTCAGAGATTCAAGAATCAAAACCTCTTAATAAAAAAATTCGGCGAGGTTGGTCTTCAGATATATAAAGCAATTACAGGGAAGCGAAGCACTGGAGAATTATGTAAAGATCTTGGAATTGAGAAAGACCTTTTTGATCAAATTGTTAATTATATGCAAGATGCTGGCATGGTTGAGCTTGAGCCAGTTACTACTGCTACTAATAAGGACAAGGACGAATTCCTACCTTCTGCTCCAGAAGAACCTGAAGCAGTTCCTATGCAAAAAATCTCACACGATGATGACGCTGAAGATGAGGTGGAACTAAAGCCTGATGAGGAGATAGCTCCAGATGATGCCATTTCTGCCGAAGATGATTTTTCTTTTGATGTGCCTTCTGAAGAAGAAGAGCCATTGTCACCAGAAGAGTCTTCAGATGATGAAATCCAATCCATTGATGCTGAAACCCCGCCCAAAAAGTCAAAAACTTCAAAATCTGATGACGGATTCAAACCTTTTGAATTCGAAGACATTCAGCCTGTAGATGACACTGGACTGGAAATTGGCCCAGAAGAAGAAGAGCCCGAGGTTAAGCCTTTGGGTGATGATTTTGATACTCCTTCAGAAAAAGAACCTGAAGAAGAACAGTATGAAGATATGAGTTCTGACGATTCTGATATGTCACTTTCTGCAGTCGATGATGTTGATGAGGATCAAGACTCTGATCTAAGTCCTGTTGAAAAGATTATCTCAGACAAATATGGGGATCTTGGTATCCAGGTTTATGCGTTAATCGATGGCCAGCGCACTGCTGAAGAAATAATGCGTGAAACTGGTCTTACAGAGTCTAAACTTGTTGAAATTTTGGATTTTATGGATGAGCAAGGTATAATCAAGCTTGATTATCCAAAAGGAGGTGGATCTTCAAAAACAGAATCCTCCCCGCCGCCAAATACAAGGAGCTTTACTTCTGTTATGGCTCCACCACCACAATCTCCTTCCTATGCTCCACCTCGTGGCGCCCCTCAAGCTCCAAAGGTTGGCGCTGACTCTAGCTTTAATCCTATATTAGAAGGAGGAAGTCTTGATGGTGTTCGTGGAATTTCTTCTCCAGTTGAGCTTCCAATTAAAGCTCCTCTTGATATTGTTAAATCTGTCCAGATGAAAGCAAAGGTCATGCTCAAGTTTGGTGATAAAGGAAATAAAATCATCGAACTTATCAATGGCAAAAATGATATTCTTGACATTTCATTGAAGATGGAGCTTCCGCTTTTTGAGATTGCAAAGATACTACATTTCCTTATGCAAAACGGTATGCTCATTATGAAACCTCTCTCGAGAACTGATGTTCGAAAGAAATATGGGGATGATGGATATTCTGTCTATAAGAAGTATGGGAAAGAAGGTTTGATGCTATATGAGCTTATTGGCAAAGAAATGACAATCCAGCAAATGGCAGATATGATTACTGAAGATAAATCTCAGATAATTGATATGTTTATCTTTATTCATCAAGTTTTGGGAATTGAACTTCCAATAGACAAAGATATTCTCTCCAAGCAACTTGGAATCTAAATCCTTGAGAGTGATATTTTTTCTAATCTCAAAGGATCTGCCTTTTCTTTTAATTTTGCACTTTTTCTATTGATTTCTCCTGAAAACAGAACTAAAAGTGTCTTTCCTTTTTTTGGAGCTGTTTTTTTCATTGCATTTTTTATATCTCTCGTATGAGCAAGCCAAAGAAGGAATTCATATTTTAGTTTTTTTGCAATGTTTGTTTTGTTTTTGAATGCCTCACAAGATAAGTGATATGCAAGTTTTATCTCTTCCATTGATTCTACTGTTTCCTTATTGATCTGGATGTATCCTTCTTCATTCAGTTCAGGTGGAAGATCATCAATTTCGTAAACTTGCATGAATTTTATTCAGGTTGGTAGTGTTTATATTTACATTTGTGTTAAAAAGACAGAAAAGGTGTTTTTAAATCCTTTGTCATAATATTATGTCTTATGAATGCTAGACTAAAAAGATCTGCCAGCTCTACTAATACGCCAACTGGCAGGCCAAAATTAAAACAAACAACTGGATTTTGTCCTGTAAGGCTCATTTTGACAAGATATAATCGATTATTTATTGAAGTTATCACAACTATCCCATCAACTCATGTTCCAAGAACTCTTGGAGCAAAGCTTATCGGACCTATTGATCCCAAATCGGATCCAAAGCCGTATCTTGATTATGCAGAGCAGGGTCTTGCTCAGACTCAGGCTGAAATTATAAGGGTTTTTTCAAAGATCAGTGCTCTTGGCGATGTGTTCAGTGCAGAAGTAAATTTGTCTGATTTTCGGAAAAATTTTGATAAAGCTGTTGCAGCGCTAGAGGCCAAAGATATGAAGGCTCTTCGTAAATTGTGCCCAGAGCCATTATCTGAATAAATATCGGCCTATGGATATCTTTAAAAATCGCTGTATTCTAATTTAACCTACTAACTTCTCAGTATTATGTAGATGGTTATTATGGATCAATATCACAAATCTCATCGTAAGAAAGTAAGTGCCGGAACCGGCGGACGCCGCAAGAAGGCTAGAGACAAAAAGCTTGCGCATGTTGGCGGAGTTTTTGCCGCAACTAGAGTTGCAGAAGAAGAATCAAAAGTCGTAGTTCGAAAACGCGGCGGAAAGACAAGAAAGAGAATCAAAAAAGCTTGTTCTATCAACGTTGTTACTAAAGACGGCGTTAAAAAAGCAACAATCAAAAAACTTCTCGAGAGTCACAATCCAGAATACGTACGAAGAAACATTATTACAAAAGGAGCTGTTGTTGAAACTGACATTGGAAAAGTTAAAGTAACAAACCGTGTTGGACAAGATGGCCTTGTAAACGGAGTTCTTGTATAATTTTTTTATTCTATTTTTTCTCCAAGTCTACTTGTAAGTACTGCATCAACTATTCTAAAATCTTTATTACTAATAGTTCTTACGTCTTGATTGGATTCAACAAGTTGTTTTGCCCGGAGAAATTTCTCCATCCCATCATCGATCTGCTTAAATGTCCAGCCTTCGGCACCTTCATTTTCAATATTTATGGCAAGATCCTGTCCCATCAGTTTTGCAGTACGTCCAAATATTCTTTTTATGCTCCCGTCTGTGGTTTTTATTTGACCAACAAATCTCCATATTGAAGATTTACCTGTGTCTCTTGGGCCTTGTCTGTAGACAACTGCATTACATATTCTTTTGTCATTCATTCTGATCGCCTAATTTACTATTCCTGTTTTGATGTTTTTCATTTTCAGCTCAATTCCGCTAGCACCAAGTGTTTTGTCTTCTGATTTTACAAAGAAATCTATAATCTCTATCTTTACTTTTGAAAATTCCTTGATTGTTATCATTGATTTGGGTTTGCTAGGCTCATTGCCAAGTATGATTTTATCTCCGACATTACATTCATCGCAGAATACTACTTCAACTGCATCTTCTTCCACAGTGTGTGTTCCTGGTTTGAATTCTCTTCCATCAGCAGCAAGAAGCATTCCTTCGGATTCAACTCCTCTAAGTTTTGCAGGCTTTAGATTTTTTACAATAACTACCTTCCTGCCAACTAACTGCCCTGGAAAATAATGTTCTGCAAGTCCGGAAACAATTTGCCTCTCCTCATCGCCCAATTTGACCTTTTCAACAAACAGTTTTTCTGCATCTGGGTGTTTCTCAACAGATAAAATTTCACCAACTTCTAAATCAAGATCAGAGAATTTTACTTCTTCCTTTTTCTTGCCTGCAAATTTTGCTCGAAGCTCCTGGATTTCCTTTTGCTCAAGCTTTCTGAATATTGGTTCTGGATTTCCTAATTGGTGATCTTTCTGAATTGGTTTTCCAAGATTATCCCAGCTCTGCTCTTCAATTCCAAGTTGCGTTGCAATTTTTTTGCTTGTTGCTGGAAGATAAGGTTCAATGAGTATCGAAATGTCCTTTACTTGGTTAATCAAGACTGCCAGAACTGTTTTTGCCCTTTCTTTATCTGTTTTTACAAGTTCCCATGGTTTGTTATCCTGGAAGTATTTGTTTGTATTTTTGGATAATGACATTATCTTATGAAGTCCGTCCTTGATCTTTACTTTTTCCAGGTCTTCTGTAATTATATCAATAAGTGCAGCCTGTTCTGTGAGGAATTTTTTATCTTCTTCGCTTTGGTTCATGCTTGGAACTTTTCCATCAAAATTATTCTTTGTAAAGACCAATGTTCTGTTAATCAGGTTCCCAAGATTTGCCAGTAGCTCATTATTGTTCTTATCAACAAAATCCCCCCATGTAAATTGGGTATCTGATTTCTCAGGCCTATTGATAAGAAGATAATACCTCCAGACATCACTCGCAATGCCTGAATTCATAGCATCATCCCCAAACACTCCAACATGCCTTGATTTTGAGAATTTTCCATCCTCGTAGTTTAGGAATTCTGTTGTGTTTATGTGATGAAGCATCGTCCAATTCTGTTTTGTTCCCATAAGAGTTGATGGGAATATTACTGTATGAAATGGAACATTGTCCTTTCCCATGAATTGGAAAAGCTTAACCCCATCTGGATTCATCCACCATTCCCTCCAGTTTTCAATAAGATTCGAAGTAATTGAGATATATCCTATTGGTGCATCAAACCAGACGTAAAATACCTTTTTCTCAAAACCCTCAAGAGGAACAGGAACTCCCCATTTCAAATCTCGTGTAATTGCTCTTTTCTTAAGTCCTTCTGCAAGCCATGACCTGGCTATATTTGTTGAGTTTTCCGACCAGAATCCTTCCTTGGATGTTTTTTCTATCCATGTCCCAAGATCCTTCTCAATTCCTGGGAGATTGATAAACAAATGTTTTGTTTTCCTCAAGATTGGAGTGGTTTTTGAAACCTTGCTAGTTGGATTTATGAGATCAGTTGCATGGAGGAGCTTTCCGCATTTATCGCATTGATCTCCTCGTGCGTCTTCATAACTACAAAATGGGCATGTTCCCTCAACATATCTATCTGCAAGAAACATATCCGATTTTTCATCGTAAAACTGCTCAGTTTCTTCTTCAATTATGTGGCCATTATCATAAAGGAGTTTGAAGATATCATGGGTGATTTTAGTGTGGTTCTCTGTAGATGTTCTTCCAAAAATATCAAATTTGATTCCAAACCACTCATAAATCTCCTTGTGGATGTTATAGTATTTATTGCACACTTCATTTGGGCTAATGCCTTCTTCAAGAGCTTTAATCTCAGTTGCTGTTCCATATTCATCTGTTCCGCAGATGTACATGCAGTCGTATTTTCTAGATCTACAATATCTTGCAAAAACGTCTGCAGAAAGTACGCATCCAATAATATTCCCAAGATGTGGCACATTATTTACATACGGTAGTGCTGATGTGATAAGAATTTTCATATTTTTCACCAAAATTACTCATGTTTAGTTTGATCCGCAGTTTTTAAGAAGATACACCCGTTTTTCTGACATTCCAGATTTTTCTGCTTTAACTTCAATTATGTTATTGTCTACTTTTGGCCAGGATTTTTGGTGTTTGTACTGTTTTTTTGGTAAAATGCAACAACACTTAAAAAGTTTTTCTACTTAAACGTAACCCCCATGCATAAAAGGTGCATTCACATGCCATACAAGCGCACCATGAGTAGACTTAGGATTGCCATTATTGGCAGCGGCCCAGCAAGTCAAGAACCCTTGACATATGTGGGAGCCCGCTGGACAGTCCGTGGTCTGCTTGGACGAAAACTTCAAGATTTTGCAAAATCAAAACGACTTATAATTGAATCGCATCTTTATTGGCCAGCAGGTAATCCTCGAGACTATCCTATCCCAGGCACGTATGACGCTCTAGTATTCCCAGGATCTAAACTTAATATTGACAAACAAGGACTCGAAGAAAATCATTGGATGGGCGGTCTTTTGGATTTTATCCGGGAGACTGACTCAGAAGTTCCTGTTCTTGGCATCTGCTTTGGTCATCAGGCCATTGCAGTGGCGCGTGGGGGAAGGGTGGAAAGAATTCCCAAACCTTTGGGTGCTGAAGTTGGTTTCTCCCCAGTATTTATGACTGAGGAAGGTCAAAATGATGAAATTTTTGATGGCATTCCTGCTAATTTTAGCGGGCTGTTCTCTCATTTTACCTATGTATCGAAACCGCCTCGGGACAGTTCAGTTCTTGCATATGGTGTAAAGTCTGACATGGTCCAGGCATATAAAATCGGAAGCTCAACATGGGGAGTTCAATTCCACCCTGATTATTCTCCGCAAAACATAGATGAACTTGTTGATCGCAGAAAATCAAGTCTTGGAAGAATGCTTGATCTATCAAATATTTCAACAATCAATCCTGAGCGCCATGATCATCGCGTTCTTGAGAATTTTGTTGATCATGCTTTTGAAACTCTCAATTAGTTTCTGTTTTTTGGACAGCCGCCACTTTTCACAGCTCTAAAAATAAGAATACCTATTGTTTGCGGAAGCATCTCTCTTTCCTTTGCAATCCGCCCTGCAATCTCATTATCTCTCTTTCCTTTTGATCTGAGAGTCTCTCTTTGTACGATTACTTCTTCGTAGGTTCTATCTCCACTGTTCGTATTTTCTTCCAAGGCACCCATACCTACCAATTCCCAAAGCGTTCTTCGAATCGCGTTTGCATTTCTGTCTTTTAATTCTGCTTCCAGTACCCTTGCAATGGAAGTGTCTGTGAGGCCAATGGACTTTAGCTCTTCCCTTCTTTTCCTGATCTTTTTTGTTTCATTATGATCCATTGTTCTCTGGTTGTTTGGGTTTGGACTTAGTATTCCTTTTCTAACATAAGCAGATATTGTTGTTTTTACTGAACCTATTGTTTTTCCTGTTTCATCAGAAATAATCTTTGCAATTGCACCATCGCACATTCCTTCTCCCATTAGTTCATTTCTTTTTTCTATCAGGAAAACTCTGTTACCTCTGATTTTTTTCTGTTTATTTTCATTTTGTGGAAGGTCTCCACTTTTGGTTAGCTTTCTCATCTGCCCCTCAATTGATCTTGGGCTTCTTCCGGTTTCTTCTCCAATTATATTTGCTATTCTCCAGTCCTTCTTTCCTTCTTCGCGAAGTTCGAGTACTCTTGCAATCATTTTTCTATCAGAAATAGTTCTTGAACTACAAATATTATCTTCCAGTGGATTTTTTCTTGTGATCCTTAGCGGATTGCTTGCACAGCATTGTCTTTTCCTCATGCAACATCATCCTCCGCCAAGTTATTGTCATTTGTAGCGCCGAATGCTTCTAATGCATCAATCACTGCGTTTCTTGATCTGTCATTTCTTTGTTGATCTATATTGGCAAATGCACGATCAACCAGTCCTCTTTCATATAGGACTTTATACAATCCACGATCAGCATTTATCAACTCATTCCTTTCAGTTATCCCCTTTTCTTTTATTACTTTCTTTGCAAGCTCAACAATATCTTCATTACTAAGATTTTCCCAAGATCTTTTTTTCTCTTCAAAACCAACTTTCCCAAGCAATCCTCTAATTCTCAAAACCCGATACAATCCAGAATCAACTTTAATCAATCCTGTTCTTGAACTTATTTCATTTTCTTTCATTATTTCTTTTGTAAACATAATAATCTTCTTTTCACTCATCACTTTCCAAGATCTTTGTTTCTCTTCAAAACCAACTTTCCCAAGCAATCCTCTAATTCTCAAAACCTCATACAATCCCGTATCGGCCTTTTTCAACTCCGTCCTTCCAGATACCACATTTTCTTCCATCACTTTCTTTGCAAACTCAACAATCTCATCATCACTTATATCCTTCCACAGTTTTCTCTTCCAACCAATCCCAATTTCATCAAGCAATCCTCTTTTTCCTAAAACAGAATACAATCCAGAATCAGCCTTCTCTAATTCGCTCCTTCCACTTATCTCATTTTCTTCCATTGTTTTTCTTGCAAACTCAACAATATCATCATCACTCAGTCCATTCCAAAATCTTAGTTTGTCCTCAAATTCAACCTTATCAAGCAATCTTCTTTTGTGTAAAGCACTATACAATCCACGATCAGCATTTACCAACTTTTTCCTTCCGGTTATTCCATTCTCTTCCATTACTTTCTTTGCAAGCTCAACAATCTGCTCATCGCTCATCTTGCTCCATACTCTTCTTCCAGCAGAATCCGTAGGAACTACAATCTGCAGGCCTTCAGCTAACGGCTCTTTTTTTGAACATGAAACATCTCTGGTTTTTTTGGCTCGAAGCTGTTTCACCTGATCACCCTGCCTTTCTTTTTGCTTTTTGCTTTTGGCTTGTGGCCATTGACAAATTCCTTATGGCCTTCTTTCATTGCTTCAATGTCTTCTTTTAGTGTCAGTGTGAGTGCGCTTTGTCTTCCTTTTTTTATTTCAACAAGTTCAAGTCCAAGTTCGTCAAGGGCGTCTTTTGGAATGCCTCTAATCCCACCTTTTCTAATTTCTGTTGAGAATCTATCATAGACAAACGTAAGTCTTTCTTGTTCTGTTTTCATTCTTCTGATTTTTGTTCTGGCAACCCTTATTTCCTCTTCCTTTGTTTGTTCTGCTGTTTTTTTAGCAGGCTCAACTGGCAATGTTTTTGCAGATTCAATTCCTGCATCTTCAACTGCCATGCTGTCAATTTCAAACTTCGTACATTCTTTTCTTTTGATTTTCTTGGATACACTTGCTTCGAAACTTTCAGCTTCTACTGAATCTTTGTTAAAATCAAACAATTCAACTGGAACACTGTCAGCTACTGGTTCTGAAACCTTGACTGCGCTTATAATCATGCATTCAAATTCTACTTTGTCAACTCCCTGTGCAGTTCCTGTAATCTCTGGCAGAACCTTGAATCCAAGCATAGGAAGAATCTTTGATAGCCTTTCATATCTTCCGTTTCCGCTAGGAGTAGTAATCACTAAAACACCATTTTTCTTCATTGATCGGTTTACTTCCCTAAGAATCCCTTCTCTTTCTTCTGGTGTTGAGTGCAAAATTCCAAGTGAAAATACTGCAAGATCAAACCTTCCATCTTCAACTGGCATGTCAGTGAAACTTGCTTCAATGGTTTCTCCTGCCTGGTCTCCAAGCATCTTCTTTCCAAGCTGCAATGCTATCGGATTTGCATCAAGTGAAACTACTGGTCTCCTCCAGGCTCTGGCCAAACAACACGGCCCCGAAGCAATATCTATAGCCTCATCAAATCTCCTGCCTCCCTTCTCAAGTCCTTTGATTACATTAACAATGAGATTCATTGTGTTCCCATAAAAAGAACCGTCAAAGTCTTCCCAATAATGTTTTGCTATGAATTCTCCGATAACAGGATCCTGAAGCAATTTGATTACTTTTTCACTTTCTCTGTTTGTTGTTGTTCCAAAGAACCTGTATAATTTTCTTAGTGGATCAGTTCCAGTATCAACGACCTTTTCTCCACTGTCTATGATCTCCTTCTCTTCATCAGTAAGTTCCATCCCATCTACAAGAAATTCTCCCAATATCTTTTTTTGTTTGATTAGCCGAAGTATTGTTTCATCAATACTGTTTTCTGAAATAAGAAGATAAATATCAACTTCATCGCTTTTTTGCCCCTTACGGTCAAGACGGGTAATCCCCTGAGCCAATCTTGCATCTGTGAATGGAATTTCCAGGAAATATGCTCTTCTTGAAACTGCAAGTTGGTTAACTCCTTCTCCAAGAGTTTCCAATGTTGCAATTATGATATCATACTTGTCATTTGTGAAGTCTTTGAGTATCTCATCTCGTTTTCTTCCTGTTCTGCTTGGGTCTCCATCTACTCTTGCAACTCTGAAGCCTTCTTCTGAAAGCCTGTCGCATAATCTATCAAGAACACCTGTCTTCAGTGTTGTGAATACTACTGGTGCAGTTCCATCATCATGTTCTATCAGAAGCTCAATCAGTTTTTCGTATTTTGGCGATGGTTCATCAATTCCTGCCAATCTTGGATCAAGTGCACATCTTCTCAAATCAGCCATAAGGCCAAAAGTGCTTTTTTTATCTGGGTTCAAATCAAGATGCTCATGTCTTTTTTCCTGAGCCTCACTCATTGGAATAGGGACTTCATGAACTGTACATCTGCTTTCACCAAAAGTTTCTCTTTTCCTGCGCCGAAGCATTCTTGGCAGGAGCTTTTGGCGTACTATCCTGGGGTTTTTCTGATATGCCCTGTTAAATTCCCGCGGAGTAAATTTGTGGTCCCAAAGAATTGATGCTACTACTCCAAGATCACTTACCCTGTTTGGAACTGGGGTTCCGCTTAGCATTGTGACATATTCAGCTCCATGTGAAAGTTCCATAATCTGCTGGCTTCTGAGGCTTTTTGCTTCCTTGGCATTGTGAACTTCATCCAAAACGAGATAATCAACTACCTTTGCTAGTTTGTCCCCAACGGTTCCTCCATTATGCTTTCTGAATATCATGTCATATGTAACAAGAACAAAATCCGGGCGCTTTTCTTCAATTTCTGCAATTGCCTGTTCCTTATTCTTTGCTGTAACTATCACTGTTGATCTTTCATCTACATTCCAAAGTTTAATCTGAGCTTCCCATTGTCTCAAGACACTTCCTGGAACAACCATTACTGCAGTAGTTCTTTTGCCTTCTTTCTCATCTATGAGGTTTTTTGCAATAATTGCAGTAGCAGTTTTTCCAATTCCCATTTCGTCTGCAATCAATGTTCTTTTTTTGTTTCTGATAAATCTTGCCCCTATTTTCTGGTGGATTGCTGGAAAGTGAACCGTTTCTCCTGTTTCAGGATCAATAATCTCAGATACAATCCCTGGAATTTTGAGTTCTCTAAGTGCCAGGTAATATTCTTTTATCTCTATGAGCAGTTTTCTCTTATTTGCAGAAGAACATGCAGCGATTCTCTCATCCATTTTCTCCTGCGCATCTTCAAAACTTATCTGGTATGATCTTTGAAGCTCCTCAATACCATATTGCTTGAGCAGTTCAAATGCATTTGGATCTTCAGAAATTAGATCTTCTGGAATATCATCTAAAAAGAATCGATCTGGAGTTGGTGGGGTGCCATTTGTTCCCTTTGAATTGACTACGCGGTCAACAATCATATAAAGAGAATCAACGCCTGCATCTTCGAGTTTCTTAAGATTCAGTGCGCAGATAATATCAGCAATTTTCTTCCTGTCCCCTCCAAGAATCTCGACCATTTCTTCAAGGTCAATGTGATGTTCTGCCAAAGCATCTCGAAGAAATGCCACGTCCTGCTCGTTTGAATCTACAAGACGCTTTGCAAGTGCCATAAGCCAAAAACGTGCAGCTGCCTTTCCTCCTTTATTTTGTTCAATATCTAGTCTAAATTCTTTGATTGGGTCTTCTCCTTTTGCAATTGCTTGTTTTTTTATCTGAACATAATACCTGTATCCCTCTAGGCTGTATCCTTTGAGAAAGGCTTCGAATTTGTGTCTGCTTATGCCTATTTCTTTGTCTTTTGCCATGGGAGCTCACACTACATAGAAATGTAGTTATAAACACTTTATAAATGTACTTACCTTTACATTTCTTACAACAAATCCCCAATTTGGCCATTTATGGCAAACTCCAATGAAAAAAGAACCAAATACTTTAGGTTTTTTATTCTTTTTCTGTTTTCCATACTCCATGAACAAATTCCTTATTTTACTGTCAATAATCGGTCTTTTTGGTTGTTTGGGCGTAGGTCTTATCTCGGTTGAAGATCTTGACGAATCTCCCGAAGACTATCTTGGAGAAAAAGTATCTGTAAGGGGAACTGTAGAGGATACATTTAAGCTTGGAAAACTCTCAGGATTCAAGCTCACCGATGGCAACCACTCTATTCTGGTTTCGAGTGAGGAGCTACCAAAAGAAGGAGACGAAGCAGTTGTTTCAGGAACTGTAATGAAAGAAGCCTTTGTTGGCTACTACATTCTTGCAAAAGAGATTAACTGAACCATTATATTTTTTCTTTACTATTCTTGCATATGTATCTCCCTTGCAATGGAATAAACATTGGCTTAGATTCATCCAAAGGAGATATTCCATTTCTCTCTCATGCCCATAGTGATCATACCTCTGGACTTAAGAGGAAATCTCAATTAATAACCTGTCCAGAAACCATGGATCTTGCGGGGCTCAAAGCAGAGATAGCCTCTCCAAAAGGAACAAAATTACTTAATGCAGGACATATTCTTGGGGCCCGCCAGCTCTTGATCGAAGAAGACGGCAGGACAACTGTTTATACTGGGGATTTTTCCATAAAACCAAATATTTTTGGATTTAAGGCTGAAATTCCAAAATGTGATCGATTAGTCATGGAGGCAACTTATGGGGATCCTTCCTATGTTTTTCCTCCATATGAAGATGTTTATGATCATATTCATAGATTTGTCCGTGAACATGATTTTCGAAACATCATAATCGGAGCGTATAATCTTGGCAAAGCGCAAGAAATGATAAAAATCCTAAATGATTGTGGCATTGCCCCAATAATTACTCCAAAGGCAGATGAGTTTTGCCAGATCTATGAGAAATATGGCGTTCATCTTGATCGCACAGTTGTTGGAACTGATGAAGCAGAAGAAATTATGTCTAGGCGTTTTGTTGCACTTGTTCCAATGAATAAGGCTAAGAGATATTTTGCTTCTCGTATGGCCCATGCATTTGAGCGGGATACGGTTTGTGCTGTTGCAACTGGTTGGGCACTTCACTACAGATTCAATGTCGATGCAGCATTTCCTCTCAGTGATCATGCTGATTTCAAGGATCTTAGGCTCTACATTGAGCAGACTGGGGCAAAAGAAGTTGAGTTCTTCTGCGGGGACGGATCAAAGGTTCTTGGAAACCTTAGCCTGAGCGCAAGGCATTAATTTGTTATTATCGTTTTATTCCCAGGTGATGTTATGTCAGTAAAAAAACGAGGAGTCTTATTTGTGATTGCATTGAGCCTTATTACATTCGGTATTTATGCGATCTATTGGTTTTATCAGACAAGAAATGAACTGAATGAATTGACCGGTGAGACTACCAGTCCAATTCTCTGGACCATTGGTTTGTTTGTACCTATTGTAAACCTGTATGTGCTTTGGAAGCACTGTGATGCTGTCGAGATAGTATCCAAAAAGGCTCAGAACAAGGTAATTATCTTTTTGGCATGGCTTGTATTTTTCCCAGTTGCACAGTACTTAGTGCAGGAAGAGCTGAACAAGCTTGCAAAATGAAGTTATTTAAATAGTTTATAAGAAACTATTTTCTACTTTTTTCTTTTATTTAATCAGAAGGCTAATCACATGGCCACGATAGCGTAGGTTCCCGAATGCATTTAGTTGCATTCTAGGAAGCGCATTGGTAGCGCGAGAGGTTGTGGTCCTCTCGGCCCGAGTTCGATTCTCGGTCGTGGCCCTTTTCCATAAGTGTCCAGTTTCCGGTCTTCAGTATTGTCTCAGGGAAAAGGTACGCACTTGAAGCTTGCTTCAAGGTCGTGGCCCTCGTTCTTTTTCCAACAAAACACTTCATTCAATTAAGTTGTTGCAAAAATTAGACAGAAGTGTTATAAACTGATTTTCTTATTATTATCTAATATGAATGCTTCACGCAAAGTTGGGCTTGCACATGGATTCCTGAAGACTGGCAGCTCGCCTCAAAGAATAATCCGAGCATTTCAAAACATGAAAGCTGATCCAGAGGTCATGGTTCCAAAAAACATTGATCTAATTGTTGGTTTTTCCCAGATCGCTCCTATAGGAGCATCTATTTTTGGATCGAAAAATTCTTTTGGAATCTTTGGTGTTAGCGGCGCAAATGACATATCTCAACTTCTGCGGATATCAGTAAAAATGGGGATTGAAGGTGCTAACTGTATTGTACGTGCTGTTTTTCCAGATGCTGCGAATAAAAAGACTGCTCTTGAGCTTGGACAGGTTTTCAATCTTATGTATTCTTGCACAGAAATACTAGGAGAAGCAGAAATGCCTGTTGCAGATATTTATTTCAAGAATGAAGCCGGAATCTATGTCTCCACTCTCAAAACCAATCCACCTATGTAATTCTATTTTTCTTAATTTCAATCAGTGGCTCCTGTTTTTTCTAACCCTGTCACTTTCACAGAATCTTTTGATGCAGTTTCAATTCTCTTTTTCATAAGATGATTAAGCATGGGAGGGGCAACGAATGTCGTAATAAGAGCCATGGCAGAAATTATGGAATACTGGGCTGGGTTGAGAATGCCAGTTGTAAGACCAATTGCTGCGATAATCAATGCAACTTCTCCACGCGGAGACATTCCAACTCCAACCAATAATGCTTCATTCAAATTCAATTTTGCCCACAGAGCTGCTAAAGTACAGCTAATCACCTTGGTTAAGATGGCTAAAATGCTTATGATCATTATTGGAAGAGCAAATTCCAATATTGCTTTGATGTCAATTAGCATGCCTAAAGTTATGAAGAATATTGGCATGAATAGGATCTCAAGGCCATAAGTTTTCTCATTTATCTCTTTGGAGTGTCTGCTTTGATTGAGTACTAGCCCTGCAATAAACGCACCAACTATTGCAGATAGCTGAACAAACTCAGCGATATATGAATAGAGGAGCATGAATGCTATAACGAATAAAAATCTCCTCGCACTCATTCCTTTTCGATCAATGTATCCTACGATATATTTTCCGATAAGAATGCTGCCGGAAAGAAATATGATGGCAGTTATGGCAATTGTGGCTAGCGGTACCAGGGAAACCGTACCACTTGCAACATTAATTACAAATGATAGTACAAGCAGGCCAAGAACATCGTCAATCAAGGCCGCACCTATGATTATCTTTGCAAAGCGTTCCCGAATCACACCGAACTCTTTGAGTATTGCAACAGTTACTCCAACACTGGTGGCTGTAAGAGCCGCTCCTAAGAACATGGAATATGCAAAGTTTCCCCCATTAAGAGATGCATAAAGAAAACCCACTGCGAAAGGCAGTACTACGCCACTTATAGCTACAACAGCATTTTCCTTAGAGAACATATGCTCAATTTTGTTGTGAAGTCCGATCTTAAATAGCAAAATTACAGCACCTAACTGGGCAAAGACATGTATGATTTCTTCAAGTCTAAGGATATTTGGAGTTGCATCTGGAAGGGTTATTGGTAAATCAATGCTATGGAGAATCTCCCATCCAAAATCCAGAAAGCTTGGACTAACAAGAATCCCAAGCACCATAAGAATCATAACTGAAGGTTGTTTCAGATGAACAACTACCAATTCCCCTCCAACTGCCAGAAGCAATAAGAAAACAATCTCAAAATAAATATGCTTTTCATCGTTTACATGTCCAAAGATGCTGCTTCTAACAACACTAAATAAAAGGACAATAAAAACCACTATTATGAATAGTGGTATTATACGATTCATGAGTTTATTCATTTATTTTCACCAATAGATATAATATTGTTATAATCAGATGCTTTTGAAAATAGGACTTGAAAACATTCCTTGTTTCTTTATTTTTTATAAGCAACATAAATGTCTGCTTCGAGCATTTTTCCATCGTCATAATAATGATGAACAAAATAAAGATTTCCAGCTTTATCCAGAGTTGGTTCGCCTGCAAACTGGCTGATTATCAATTCTGGCTCTTGCCACTTACCCTCTACTTTTTCTGATTTGAAAATTGCAGGGCTTCCTAAATGTGTTCTTGTAAACCAAAGCTCATTTCCATCAGGAGTTACAAATGGCCATCCGTCTGTTTCTTCTGTATTTATAATTTCAATATTCTCTGGCTCTTGCCATTTTCCATTTACTTTTTTGGAAAACCAGATATCATAGCCGCCCATGCCTCCATCTTTGTCTGAGTGGTAATAGAGCGTATCACCTACAATATGTAATTCCCCGACATCATATTCTTCGGGAAAGTCATCCACTCTCCAGTTTTTCCATGAGTCTCCATCTCTCTCTGCACTACTCCAGTGCAAACCTGTGTATCCTTCTCTGGCTGTACAAAACAATATCATATCGCCATGAACAAATTCACATCCATCCAAAGAAAGTTTTCCAGAGTCCTGCAAAATAACTCTCTTTGGCTCCTGCCAAATGCCATTTTCATATTTTGATATCCAAACCCCAGTTACTCCATCAAGAACTTGTTTTTCAACAGGCACATCTACATCTGGAGTAAAGAAAAAATAGAATTCATCTCTATCTGATGGAATGAATGGGGAATCCTCTGCTCCTGCACTATTAACAGCATCAAAAGGAATAGGCTCTTCAAATTCATCAGAATGAAGTACTGGAGGGTATTTGTCCATTTCCGGAGTTACCTTTACTGCATCATTTGGAATTTTTTCTAATCTGTCTTCTTCTGTTAATTCGTGAAGCTGTTCTTCTGATCCAAAACAACCAACAAACAAAAGAGAAAAAACTAATATTCCAAATAAAACTAATTTCATATTCTCACTTCTTCCCTAATTTTCATAAATGTTTCTCCATTAATTTGTCATATGATCTCTAGAAGAAATCTGGACAAGAGCCTTGCAAATGAGCCAGTTGATCTAATATTTTATCTTATCATCGAGAAGAATGGTAAACGTATGCTCAAGCCTCTTAAACTTGATACTAAAATTCCGCTGAAGCTTGTCCGTGCAATAGCTGATGATACAATCGTCCCAAGTTTCTACAGTACACTTGCAAAAAATCTCCTTGAGCGAGGCGTTGATCCAGGTTCAAAGGTGCAGCTTCGGGCAAAATTCGGTCCTTCACATGAACTGGTTGATCCAGTGCTAAAAGGAACAAAGGTGCTCTGCGAAGTTGATGTTTGAGTCTTTAAATTATATGCTCATTAAAATCCCTTCCAATTGTGTTCACTGCTCATTTTTCATCTGAATTACAAAGAATTATGATAATGGATTGACTCAGATTACCTGCAAAAACTGATTAAGCATTATGATAAACAGTATGAGCAATATCACTCCAGAAAACAGGTGTATGTGCTTGATGTATTTTTCTTTTGCATTCCCAATTTGCTCTACTGTCGTCTTTCCATAGTATATCGCTACTGTTATAATTATCATTGGAAGGACAAAGAAGAAATTATAGAGCAAAAGATAAGCTAATGTCTGGAGCGTTGCAGCCTGGGCTATCATGCCAAGAACGACCAGATATGGTCCTGATGAGCATGGGATCAGGAATAGTGAACATAAAACCGCTGCGATTGCAACTCCTGTTGGTGAAGTTGCATTTTGAGTGGCTTTTTTGACATGCGGGCGCAGGAACATTGGCATCTCTACAGCAAGGAAACCTGGTTTGTAATTTACATATGCATTGAATTCCATGATGGCAAGCAAAAGAGCTCCTATCGTAACAACACCATAAAAGAGAGTAGATAGGCCAAATGCAGTTATTGCCTTCATTATCCCAAAACCATAAAGCATATACATAACGAATATGACTATCGAAAATATCATACCTGAAACAAGAGCTTCTTTCTTGCCTTTGGAACAGAGAACTGCTCCTATCAGAAGAACCATGACTGCAATTGTGCATGGATTTATTGAATCTACAATGGCAGCTCCAATTAGGACTGAGAGGGTCATTGGAACTGTACCATTTTTCTCTTCTATTGGGTCAATCTTACTATTAGTTTCGTTTACTGCAATTGCTTGGTTGTCTATTACTAAGTTATCATGAGAAAAAACTCCTTCTGGGCAGTTGTCATTTTCACAAGCGTCAAACAACTCTTCCCATTGTGTTTTTTCTAGTCCCCCTATGATCATAGTCTCTTCTTCAATAATTATTGTTGGGACTCCGCCAGAGTTTATATCATAGCCAAATCTTTCATATTCTGATATAAGCCATGAACGTTCTTCTGTATTGTAATATACCTCATGTCTAGCTATTATCAATTCATAATCTCCTTTTAATTCGCCAAAAATTTGATCAGTGGCTTTGCAGTGCGGACATCCTTCACCATAATAAAAATCAATATTGATTGCATATGAAATACCAATCAGTAATGCAAGTATCAAAAATATTTTTTTCATGAACAGCTTTCAGCTGTAAAGAAATTTAAGCGATTCGGTTTCTACAGAGGTAGTTTTATAAACATTATGAATATATATTCATTACTATGGTGCGTCCAAAGAAATGCAGAAGAGTTATGGCTGAGCCTGATGTGACCTATTTCAAGCCAAGGGGTATTCCTTTGAAGACCTTGGAAGAGGTTGAACTTACTGTTGAGGAGTTCGAAGCGATCAGGCTTAATGATTTGAAAAAAATGAAACAAATTGAAGTTGCCAAAAAAATGGGCATCTCACAGCCAACTCTTCACAGGCTTCTTCAGTCTGCGCATGAAAAAATAGCGGATGCAATTGTTAATGGAAAAGCCATCAAAATTCATGTTGGCGATTATTTGATAAAAAGGTGAAAATATATGCCAGATGGAGATGGAACAGGTCCTAGATGGGCATGCGGAAGATGGAATTGCAGAAAAGGAATAGGTTTTGGTCGCAGAGGTGGCTTTGGAAGAAATGTCAGCTCAAGCCAAGATGAACTTGGAGATCTAAAGACCTATGCAACTGAACTGAAATCTGAGCTGGAAGGAGTTAACAAAAGGATAGGAGAACTAGAAGAAAAATAAATCACCTTCTTCTTGATTTTTTTCTTCTTGCTCTTTTCTCATTTGAACTG
>JAHJDH010000015.1 GCA_018812625.1 Microcaldota archaeon
GGATTTTTAGTGAACAGCATCTGGGACATGTCCAAAAAGATGGAATGGCTTGCAAAGCACCCTGATCAATGCAAAAAAATGGGTGAAGTTGGAAGAAGAAAAGTAAAGCGAGACTTTACCTGGGAAAAATTCCTGAAAAGATTTGAAGAAAAAGCAAGGGAAATCAGCTCTTCTTCTTGATTTCCTTCTCAATCCCATCAAGGTCGGTTTCCACTTCCTTTCCAATAGCCTTGACTATCCCTGGAATCTCAAGGTTGTCAATGTGAGCCTCAAGCCCAATCAGACCGATGAATAGCTGCAGGATTTTGGTTATTATCAGGATTATTATCAGAAGAACCACTGCTGCAAGAGCTGTTATATAGTCAGCAGCAACGCTGGCATAAACAAGGCTCATGACAGCGTATACTGAAACGTTTATAGGCGGCGCTGAAAACAGGAAGAATGCCAGCTTTTTAGGAAGGAGATGAAAGTATGTGAAGAACATCAGCAGGAGTCCTGCTCCTATCAGGCCAGCAGCCAGAGCCGAATACAGCCCCCCTGCGAAAATGGCGTCAAAGGTTTCCCCTCCCTGTATGTACATCTCCCTTATGATGGCAACTGCTACGAAAACAAATACCATGGTATTTCCAAATGCAGTATTCCATCCAAGTTCCTCCTTCTTGTATCTGCCAAAATACAATGTCATGAATATTGTGGCAATGACTAGTGGTATTGCTATCCAAAGCATATTCATGTTATTGATCGGTGCAAGGACAAGCTCAACTGTCCTGTCCCACACCTGCTCTGCGGTTAGTTTTATTGTTTCTTCCAGTTCTGCCATAACTCATACTTTTAGGTAATTCTTAAAAAAATCATATGTCAAATCTTTTCCATGAAAGTTCTAGTTACCGGTGGCCTTGGTTTTATTGGATCAAATCTTGCAGAGCGTCTTCTAAATGACGGGCATGAAGTTTCGATAATCGACAATCTTCATACTGGCAGCCTTGAAAATATATCATCAATCAAGGACAAAGTAAAATTCTTTGAGATGAATGCTGGCGATATCGAAAAAACAGGAGAAAAATACGATTTTATCTTCCACCAGGGAATCTATTCCTCCTCACCTATGTACAAGGATAACCCTCATCTTGTTGCAAAAGCGCAGGATGAATTTATCTCAATTCTTGAATACGCAAGAAAAAACAACAGCAGGGTCATATATGCATCCACAAGTTCCATGTACAATGGAATAACCCCCCCGCACAAGGAAGATATTGTTCCTCTTATCAAGGATTTCTACAGCGAGGCTAGAATCTCAATGGAGAGAATCGCAAAAATCTACAATGAGTTCTATTCAGTACCAATTGTAGCTCTTCGCTACTTCAGCGTTTATGGCCCTCATGAAAAAGCAAAGAAAGGCTATGCAAATCTTGTTACCCAGTTCCTTTGGGAGATGAAAGCAGGAAAATCCCCACTAATCTTTGGAGATGGAAGCCAAACAAGGGATTTTACCTATGTTTCAGATATTATTGAAGCAAACATACTTTCAATGAAATACGATGGCTTTGGAGTTTTCAATGTTGGAGCTGGAAAAAGCACAACCCTAAATGAGGTTATCCAAAAGCTCAATGAAAAACTCGGAACAAATATTGAGGCAAAATACCAGGAAAATAAAATCAAAAATTATGTCATGTATACTCAGGCAGATACAACAAAGGCAGAAAAAGAGCTTGGTTTCACTGCAAAGGTTTCCCTTGATGAGGGAATCGAGCGTCTAATTGGGTGCTACTAATAGAAGAGCTATCTGAAAATACCAAAGAAGTTGCAAAAGGAAGCATCTGGGGACTTTCCGGGAATCTACTTCTAAAGCTGGTTTCATTTTTCTATGCTATTGTCATTGCGCGTCTTGTTTCACAGGATGACATCGGAATTTTCTATCTTACCTTAGGTATTCTTCAGATCATCTCAATGTTCAGCTATCTGGGACTTCCATTTTCCCTTCAGCGGTATGTCCCATTTTATGAATCAAGAAAAGAACTTGGAAAAGCAAAGTATCTTCTGAAATTATCCTATCTGATCGTTATACTGGCATCAATCTTCTTTATTGCCGGGCTTTGGATCTCGGCAGATTTCATAGGAGAACTATATCAAAATGCTCTTCTAGCAGAATCAATCCGGCTTTTCTCTGTTTATCTGTTTTTGTATGGAGTTTCAGTTGTTCAGATCACATACCTTCAGGGAAGAACAGCAATTCGTTCTATGCAACTTGCTTACAATGTTCAAAATGTATCAAAGCTCCTTCTAACAATCCTGTTCTTCTATCTGATGGGACCATCTGTCTTTACCTTGATCTATGCATTTCTCGCTTCATTTGCAATAAGCGACCTTGTATCTCTTTTCCTCCTTTACAGAAGGTCACGCGATCTGCCAAAAGCATCGCAACCTATTTCAAACAAGGAGCTTTTCAGAGAGGTTATGCCCCTTGGGCTAATCGTTAGTGTAATCGCATCGATTACAGTCTTTGTTCAGGCAGCAGACAAGATTCTTCTTGGATATCTTCTTCCAAATTCCATGGATATCGTCGGTGTTTATGGGATTGCTACTGCCTTTTCAATGCTGTTATTTGTTTTCCCATCAGCAATTGGAATGATTTTCCTCCCGATAATCTCAAGGCTTGTTGGAAAAAATGACCTTTCTCAAATCAGAGCCACAACTGAAACTGCAATGCGCTGGGCATTTCTGATCAGCATCCCAGTTGCAATTATCATTATTTCCTTCTCTGAGGGCATGCTCGGTATTTTCTATGGAGAACCTTACCGAGTTGCTGCGGTTGCTATGGCCATCTTTACGCTTGCAGTTCTTGTCAAATCATTTTCACTTATGCTTTCTCTTGCCCTCGCTGCAATGAGAAAAATCCAGCTTGAGCTTAAAATCACATTAATCCTTGGAATTGTCAATGTAATTTTCAATGTTCTTTTGATTCCCTCTTATGGAATGGAAGGAGCAGCAATAGCCTCATTAATTGCATTTATCACTACTTTCTTCCTTCTCAATCATTATTGCAATAAAATCTTCCAGTTCAAATTGCAGCCTGAGAACTACAAGCTCATCATAGCAGGCGCAACTACCCTGATAATAATGCTTTTTATCTCTCCATATGCATCCATAGATATTCCTTCTATTGGTCCAGAGTCTCTTGCTCCATATATTTCCAAAGTTCTTTACCTGTTTTTCCTCGGGATCTTTGCCTCAGTAGCATTCACTCTCTTCATACTCTTTGCTCTTGTTCTCAAATGTTTCAAAAATGAGGACAAGCTTCTTATGAAGCAGGTTCTCACAAAAGCAAGGCTTCCTGCCCCAATAATCTCTCTAGCTGAGAAAACAGCTGCTCTCGGGGTTTCGGACTAGCGTTTATAAAGACTTGCAACCATGTTTCATTTATGTTAGAAGATGTTATTTTCGGTCAACTCACAATGCCCGGAGAACTGGTAAGAGTTCTTATTGCATTTGTCGGTGTTGGAATTGCTGCTTACTATGATCTTTATAACAAGAAAAATGTTCCAAATAATTTCCTATATGGATTTTTGGCAATTGCATTTCTTGTTCATTTGGTTACATCTGTAATCGCAAATCAATGGGAATTATTCTGGTTCTCTGTTGCAGTTGCAGGATTCTTCGCAGCTATAGGCTATATTTTCTATAGAGTTGGCCAACTTGGCGGAGCAGATGTTTTTGTTTTGGCATCTATAATATTGCTACTTCCAATCCATCCATCATTTGTTGGAATGTCTTTCAATGTGCCATTCATCTTCTCAGTAATTGTATTCTCTGGTGTGCTCTTTGCACTGTATGTTATGAGCTACTTTGGATACAAACTCTATCAAGTAGGAGCAAAAGCCAATCTCTTGTATGTGCTTATGCTTATCCCATACCTGCTATTTGCATACGTCTATGTTAACTCATTTCTTTTCTCTCCAGTCTACTTTGCATTTATCACAATTCTTCTCTTTGCAACTATCTTCTTCATGATGTTCAAGAAATCTCTGATGCAAGTGCTCTCAGAGGCACTTCCAGTATCTCAGCTTGAAGAAGAGGATGTTCTTGCACTGGATCTTATGAACAAGGATTTGGTTGAGAGATACAACCTCCAGAGACTACTTACCAAAAAAGAGATCACTAGACTCAAAAAAACCAAGATCGAGGAAGTTATTGTATATACAAAGCTTCCGCCATTCATTCCATTTTTATTAATCGGAATGGTATTTGCTCTTTTCTTTGGAAAGAGTTTGCTTTTACTTGGTTAATTTTTTATTCTCTTTTTTATGCTTGTTTTAAATAATTTCTATTAGAAGTGATTTTCTATGGATTTTGTGTCTTTTCTCAATTATGCAATAGCATTCTTCTCATTATTTGTTGCTAATGTATTCATTTTACTCTATCTAACTCACAGAAAAGACTACCTCAAAACTCCAGAGCAGACAGACTGGGAGCCATTTATCTCAATTGTACTTCCAGCCTACAACGAATCTATTTACCTAAAGGAATCAATTGATACCATCCTGGCAGTTGACTATCCTCGCAACAAGCTTGAAATCATCATTGTTGATGATGGCTCAACAGATAATACCTATGAGATTGCAAAGCAGTGTGAGAGCAACATTGTCCATGCTTATCAAAAAAAGAATGGGGGCAAAGGCTCTGCGCTTAACTTTGGAATAAAGAAAGCAAAGGGAGAGCTCATTGCAACTATGGATGCAGATTCCTATCTGACCAAAGACACCATCCACGAACTTCTTCCATTTTTTACAGATCAAAAAGTTATGGCAGTGACTCCTGCAGTTAAGATCAAAACCGACGGTTCAATTCTCAAGGAATTGCAGAGAGTGGAATATCTGATGATCCTCTTCTCAAGAAAGCTTCTCAGTTTCATTGACAGTGTTCCTGTAACTCCAGGACCTTTCAGTATTTTCAGGGCAAAAGTGTTTGATGAAGTCGGGCTCTTTGATGAGCATAATCTTGTCGAAGATCAGGAAATTGCCCTTCGAATACAATCCCATAATTACAAAATCAAAAGTTCAATGACTGCAGATGTTTTCACAGAGCCTCCGGATAATCTTCCAGATCTTATTCGCCAGAGAGTTCGCTGGCAAAGAGGGGGAGTTCGAAACTTCTGGAAGTATAAGTTTATGATCAATCCTAAATACGGGGATTTTGGAATGTATTTTGTTCCTCTTAATTTTGCAACACTTACTGCAATGTTTACTCTTTTTGCACTAATGGCATATTCAGTTATCACAACTCCCTATTACGTTCAATATGTCTGGACAGAACTGTTTGGAATGAGCGTCGGACTTTTCACCTTTGTCGGAGCATTTGTCATACTCTCAAGCTTAATATTCACATATCTATCAGTCCAAAGTTTCAGAACTGAAAAAATAGGACTTCATTACATGGTCATGTTCCTGGTATTCTATTGGTATCTGATGATAACCTATAATCTTCTCTTTATCTTCAAGGAGATCAAAAGAGAAGGATACTCCTGGTAATCATCGGCAAATACCCGATCGAAAGTAATATAAATGTTAACTCCTTTATATCTAGTTCTTCTGCAGGATTGTGGAAGCCGCTTGACTTAGTGACTTATCCGTGAGGAAATGGCAGTACGCTCGGATTGGGTTATCAGCTATGTTCAGAGCCATAGACTTTTGGTTTCGGCCTTGAAAATCCTGCAGATTCATTTTTCTCTTATTCTATTGTTCCAAAATGTCAGTGTATTTTTCAATGTTACTATTCCATTAAGCTATAATCTTTATCTTCAAAGAGATCAGAGGAGAATATTATTCCTGGTGAATCTTATGAGAAAATTATCCGTTCATTTGTATGCTGGAGCGTTTCTGTTATCCTTACTTATTTTTCTATCTGGAATTTTTGTTGGCCAGATGGTTGATCTATCCAATATGGAAAACCTTGCAGGTGAAGTTGATAGTGTTTCTCAAAAAGTTTCTTCTGTTCATCTTCTTTTATTGATGGAAGGCAATTCATCTTCATTTTGTCCAGTATACACTTCAGAACTTGATTCAATTGACAGTGAAGTTGAACTTGTTGGACATAAACTAAGTTACCTTGAAGATGAAAGGAATGCATTTGATCCAGAGCTAAAAAAACAATATTTTGTTCTTCAGGCAGAGTCTTACCTTCTCTCAAAAAAAGTAAATGAGATTTGCGGTGATGATATCACTCTTCTTGTTCATTTCTACTCTAATTCAGATTGTGAAAATTGCAGAGAACAGGGATACGAAATTCTAAAATCACGAGATTCATCATCCGAGAAAATCAAACTATATTCATTTGATGGAGATCTTGGAAGTCCTGTTGCAGATGCATTCAAAGAGCAATACAATATCAAGTCCTATCCATCGATTGTAATCAATGAAAAAACATATTCTGGCTATAAATCCTCTTCTGAAATTACCCAGATTATCAAGGGAGCAGAATGATTCTTGAACTTACTGTTGTTCCAAAGTCTAAGAAATTTTCTATTGTCCAAAAAGATGGCAAAATCAAAGTTCATCTAAAAAGTGCTCCAGAACACAATAAAGCAAATCTGGAGCTTATCAAAGAACTCTCAAAAGTTCTGGGTTGTCAGGTTCGAATTATATCCGGACTTAAGTCCAAAGCCAAGAAAGTAGAGCTTAATATCTCCCAAGAAGACTTTGATCTGCAAGTTGGCAAGAATTAAATACTTTGATTACTACCTTTATCCAAGGTGTATATTTATGGCAGGAGAAGAAATTTTAGTTCTTGGATGTGCTGGTTTAGTTGGTCTTGGGGTTTTGGGCTATGTTGGTCTTACCTATAATCGTCTTGTTACTCTCAGAAACCGGGTTGAAAATGCGTGGGCTCAAATTGATGTCCAGCTAAAGCGAAGGTATGATCTTATTCCCAATTTAGTTGAATCAGTCAAAGGCTATGTAAAGCATGAAAGAGGGACTTTGGAAGAAATTACAAAAGCAAGAGCCCAGCTTGTTACTGGTTCTGTTGAAGAAAAAGCCAAAGCAAACAATATGCTAACTCAAACCTTGAAATCTCTATTTGCAGTTTCTGAAAACTATCCAAAGCTTCAGGCAAGCGAGAATTTCAAAATGCTTCAGGAAGAGCTTGCTGGAACTGAGAACAAAATTTCATACATCAGAACTGCCTACAATGATTCAGTTCTTGCATATGATAATTCGATCGAGATGTTTCCAAGCAACCTAATTGCAAGCATTTTCGGATTCAAGCAAAAGCCATACTTTGAAGCTCCTGCAGAAGAAAAAGAAGCAGTCAAAGTAAAGTTCTAACGTGAACTGCTATGGAAAAGATCAGCTTCTTTGATCAGATCGATAACAACAAGCGTAACTCTGCCATTTTGATGGCCGTTATGTTCCTTATTTTTATCGGGCTGGTCAGTGCAATTTCTTATGTCTTTGATATTGGAATTTGCGGACCTGCATTTGGTTTCTTTGCACTGCTTTTCTATTCTATAGCAGTATTCTTTACTGGAGACAAGGTTATTCTTGCTCTCACTGGTGCAAAACCAGTACAAAAGAAAGAGTATCCATTTCTTTACAATGTAGTCGAAGGACTAGCACTAGCTTCTCAAATTCCTGTTCCAAAAGTATATGTTATAGACGATCCAAGTCCTAATGCATTTGCAACTGGAAGAGATCCAAAACATGCCTCAGTTGCCTTTACAACTGGCCTTCTTAGTATGCTGAAAAAAGAAGAGCTTGAAGGCGTTGCTGCTCACGAAATCTCTCATATTGCAAACTATGATATCAGGTTTTCCATGATTGCAATTGTTTTTGTCGGGGCTATTGCACTTCTTGGCGATTTTGTCTGGAGAATGCTTTTCTTTGGAGGGGGCAGAAGAAGAAACGACTCTGGCGGCCCTCTTATCATAATCGCATTGGTATTCATCATACTCTCTCCAATCTTTGCCCAGCTTGTTCGATTTGCAATCTCCCGCCAGAGAGAATATCTTGCTGATGCAAATGGGGCAAAACTCACAAGATACCCTGCAGGTCTTGCAAGCGCTCTTGAGAAGATCAAAGCAGCAAACATTCCAACTAAAGCTGCAAATGACACTACAGCATCCCTGTTCTTCTCAAATCCATTTCCACACAAGATTGGATTTTTGGGCTCAACTCACCCCAAAATAGATGACCGGATTTCAAAGCTTCGGGCAATGTGATGGCAATCCATTTAAAGACGCCCTCACTTAATGATATTAAAATTCTCCTATTGAGGTAATATGTATGTATGGTGTATCCCCACAAGCTTATGACCGAGCAATTACAGTTTTTAGTCCGGATGGAAGATTATTCCAGGTAGAATATGCAAAAGAAGCAGTAAAGCGAGGAGCAACTGCAATTGGCATCACTGCCAAAGACGGCGTTGCCCTTGTTGCCTTTAAGTCTATTCACTCAAACCTTGTAATTACTGATTCTCTTCGAAAAATATTCGAAGTAGATAGTCACATTTGCGTTACTGCAAGTGGTTTAATTGCAGATGCCAGGCGTCTTGTTGAAGTAGCTCGAGTTGATTCCCAAAGACACAGGATCACATATAATGAAGAGCCAACTGTAGATACAATAGCAAGAAGCGTTTGCGATCTTATGCAAGTATATACCCAGTATGGCGGAATTCGTCCATTTGGTGTTTCTCTACTTATTGCAGGAGTTGATTCTGATGGCCCTAAGCTATATGAAGCAGAGCCAAGTGGAGCTATGACTGCATATAAGGCCGATTCAATTGGTATTCACAAAAAAGAAGTTGATGAGATTTTAGAGAAAAAATTCAGCGAAAAAATGGATGTTGATGATGCTATCCATCTTGCTGTTAATGCACTTAGATCTACTCAGGAAGAAAAACTAATTGCAGAAAATATGGAAATCTCATACGTCACAACAAGAACAAAGAAGTGTGTAACTCTTCCAGACCGGGAAGTTGCCAAGCACCTTAAATAACAACTGTTCCGTTGTGCTTTTTTCCTTCAATTGCATTTTCTATTTCTTTTTCACTCTTGCCAGAAACAAAGTGAGCTTCCATTTTTGACCGGGCTATTAGTTTGCATGCAAGAAGATCAAATACAAAATGAGTTCCAGCCTTTCTCTTATCGCTGCTAGTAGCTAAGCTAATTAGCTGCTCATAGCTCATCTTTGAGTATCTTTTAGCGGATTTGTTTACTCTTGGATCACTATCATAAATAGCATCAACATTGCTTATATTGACTAATCTCGTTGCTCCAATTGCCTCTCCAAGAAGAACTGCATCTGTATCAGTTGTAATTCCGGGAATTGTTCCTCCCATTACAACTACTTTATTCAAAAGTCCGCGAGCCTCTTCAAAATCATTAATCAGCTTTGGATAAACATCAATTCCTGCATTTCGAAGGGCTGCAATAACTAGCTGTGCATTTTGTTTTGTTGAAGTGATTGCAATAGAATCTGCTTCATATTCACTAGCTCCAAGAGCTCTTGCTGCTTTGGCATAAACTCTTGCAATTGAACCGCCACCTGTCAATATTCCGAATTTGTTTTTGCTTTTTTTAATCAATTTTGCAAGTGAGGTTAAAAATCCAAGATCTGGCTCGCCTTTTGGGTTAATCGAGCTTCCACCAACTGAAAGTACAACATGCATGAGTATCTCTCTATAATTAGTTTTATAATTATGGAGGCCAAGAGAATCTGCAACTTTAATGATATTTCGTTAAATACTGAAACAACTCTCTGTTTTAATTTTATCCTATTATCCTATGCAACAATAAATTTCCTAGGAAATAAGGCGTGGTTGTTCATCTTTTTAAGGAAAAAAAGTCTAATTCTTTCAATGATAAGAACAATCCAACTACGTCTTCCAAAAAATGATTCTTTGCTAAAGACTCTCAGAATAAATGCTCAAATCTATCAACAAATTGTAAATGCCGGTTATCAGAATAAAACATTCAACAAAAACAAACTACACAGACTTACCTACAAGAAAATTAGAAAGAAATACTCTAACTTCCCTTCAGCGTTAATCCAATCTGTAAGGGATGTTGCTTCAGAAGCACTGAAGCAGACTAAATTAAAAAAGAAAATTAAATCCAGGCCTAATTCTGCTCTACGGTGTGATAAAAGAACGATACGAATTAATCTTAAAGACAATATTGCGACAATGTCCTCAGTATCCGGAAGACAGAAGCTATACTTTCAGCAAAACAGACAATCCCTCAAATACTCAGATTGGAAACCTATTGCAGCTACTTTATCCTACAAAAAAGGAAATCTTTTCCTTAATATTGCTGTTGAAAGGGAAACACCCCCAAAAATCATTGCAAATGATTATGAAATTTTAGGTATAGACAGGGGCATAAAAAATATTCTTGTCTCTTCAAACAATCAGTTTTTCAATTCAAAACATTTTAGGAAGGTAAAATGCAAATATCAATATCTAAGAAAGATGTTGCAGTCTAAAGGCACGGCTTCTGCAAGAAGAAAACTGAAGAAGATAAGCGGAAGAGAACGTCGGTTTGTGACTGATACAAATCACATACTTAGCAAAATAATTGCTGAGAGTGATTTCAAAGTATTTGCTCTTGAGAATCTTTCTAAGATAAGAAGACCAAAAAAAGAGATTTGTTTAGGAAAAAAATTCAATAGAAAAATTGGCAATTGGTCTTTTGGTCAGTTTGAGGTCTTTTTGAAATACAAAACAGAGGTATTAGGTAAGCATGTCTGTCTAGTAAATCCAAGAAACACAAGTAGAAAGTGTTCTGGATGTGGGCATACTGAAACAAAAAACAGGCATGGCAGTAGTTTTAAATGCAGAAAATGCCTTTTCGAGCTGCATGCAGATTTAAATGCTTCTCGTAACATTGCCATACTTGGTATAACTGAATATGGCAGGCTGTCAGTCAACCCGCCGAATGTAACTGTAGAACTACCAGTTACAAGCCTATCTTTTCAATGTAGGTAGTTGACAAGGAAATTGCTCTGTATAAATTAGGAGTCATTTAAAACCATTCTTTGCAATAAAGTGATCTTCTCAGGTGAAAAACTATGGTTCAACAATTCATACGGACACTTCGTACACTACAGGTGGATTTCAAGCCCGAAGCAGCTTCAATGTGGCTTGATCCTTTCCAAAGGGAACAAATAACTGCTGATTCTTTTGAAAAAGTACTTTTTGATCTTGTTGAACTCAAAAGATGCACTTCCTCAGGCGCCACTGTTCCACTGACCACAAGTTCATTTTCAATTTTATTTGAGAAAATACTCGAATCAGAACAACCTGGTGCAAATATCTGCAGTGCAATTATGCAAATCATAAGGCAAGATCGCGATCCACGATTTAATGGCGAGTCTAATCCTGCTAAAGCACTTCTGCTATGCAAGATGCTCGAGCATATCGCCTTAATCGGAGATTCAGAGATTCTTGATTATCAATCTTCAGTAAATGCTCATTATGCCGTGACAGAATTATCAAGGCCCCTTACTCCTGCATGGAATGCTATTGAGTACCTCCAATTTTCTGATTCTGTACGGCCAATTGCCATTAATTGTCTCTTGCGTGTTCAAACCAATACTTCTGGAGCAATTTTCAAGCTTGCCACAGAACACCTCATTGAGTCTTTTCTTAATCTGCGCTCTCCCCATCGATCTGCAAATGTCTATTCTCATATGTGGGATCTTGGAGAAGTTGGAAGCGTTCCACTGGCTCTTTCAGTTCCTCCTGCAGGCCATATTACCGAAGAAACATTCGAGTTAAACTCCAGACTTCTTCAAGTTTCTCCAAACAGCCTATATGCCAATCTTGCTTTGCTTTTGGATGTTTCCCATCTTTCTCTTCCTCATGCATGGGCTATTGCAGGTCCGGATGGAACGGCAATCCCGCGTCTTCATCCAAGCGGAATCCAAGCCGCATGTTTCGCTCTTTTAGGCCAGATAAACAATCCTGTTTCTCTTGGTATTCTCACTCGCGGAATGCTCAATCTTATTATCCCTCATATTGGAGCAGGAGTTACTGCTACTCGAAATATCGGCCGTGTTCTTCCTCAGGTTGCAGAGTCTTTTGAATCTGTTGCACTATCCTGTCAGGTTCCTGGAAAAGAATTAACGCGTATTCTTCTGTCTCATCCAAAACCAATGCGCTTATCTGAATTTGTTCGTCATGGGAAATTTGATGCTCTTCTTCCATTTGTGCTTGGGGCATTTATACAAACATCTCAGCTAGTAGGCATGCCCCCAAGAAGTTGCGAAAATTTATTTTCCCTTGGATATGGATCAGTTATGGAGCTTTGGAAAAGATCCGGGGAAGGTATGCCGTTGCCAGCACGGCTTGAAAATTTTGATATTTATCTTCAAATCTTAAACGAAACTCAGCCAAAAGGACTTGTGCAAGCTCGTGATATTGCAGGTCTTCCTGATATTGGAAAAATAAAACAAGACATGCATGATATGGCGCGCAATTCACTACTCAATAGATCAAATCAACTTAGAATAGAAAAACAAGTAGCTCGGCGCCTTCAGTTGCGATAGAATTAAAGGACAAACCAAACTATGTGATATTATGACAGACCTTGGAATAGATAAAGTTACAGAAACTCTTTCGACAAAAGAACAGCATTTGGATCAGGTATTACTTGAAAACAGAAAAATCGTTAGATTCTGCTCTAATGCAATCAAAGCAATTCATGCTCATGATCTTGATACTGCAAAGAAATTTTTAGATGAGGCTAAAGCCGGACTGGATGAAATTTCCCAGTTTTCTGAAGAGTTTCCTCCTCAGTTGAACCATGTTTACCAGGAATATGCAGAAGCACTGATAATTCTTTCTGCAGTTGAATCTAAGAAAATCCCAACATTCAGTGAACTTGGGGTTCCGACAATTCCTTATCTTACTGGTCTTTTAGACGCTGTTGGAGAACTAAAGCGGGAAATGTATGAATCAATGAGAAAAGACAAGAGGAAAGATGCAGAACAATACTTCGATATGATGGAAGATATCTATGATAATCTGCTTCCACTTAGATTCTCAAATGCAATCCTCCCTGAATTTAGAAGAAAGCAGGATGTTGCCAGAATCCAGATTGAGCATGCTCGTGGAGAGCTTCTCTAATGAGTGATTCTCATGGAAACTGTCAGTGAGCTTTCCACACTTCTAAAAAACATGGATCCAAAGCTCTCTGATACCAAATATTTCATGGCATCAGTAGATTCTTCCCAATTGCTTGCACTTGCAAGTTACTCCAGTTTTCTAATGGACATTTTTCGAGAGGAAGAAGGACTCAGTGTTGTTTTTTCAGATGAAATTCTGGATGAGCTCAAAGGGCTGAGTGAAGTGGATCCTGTTGGTCCTTTTGCACTAATTACTCTCAATGTTTATTCCGATCTTATGGCAGTTGGCTTTTTGGCAAAAATAACAGATGCACTGGCAAAAGAAGGAATTTCAGTTAATGCATTCTCAGCATATCATCATGATCATCTGTTTGTTCCTTATGAGAAACGCGAACTAGTTCTTGAAATCCTGAAAAAAATCTCAAATTAATCCTTTTAAATTCTTGTTTGAAGATTTATCTATCATGTCACCATTTTCACCCAAATCCACAAAAGGTCCAAAAAGTTCCTCCAAGGTTCAAAAAAAGACATCCAAGCTAAAGGGCGAATTGCAAAGCCGTGGTATGTCTGTAGAAGATTTAGCAGGACGAGATGAGATTGATGATGTTGGTTCAGACCTTTCAGATGAAGAGCGCAGTCAGGTTCTTAATTTTCTTATGAATGATAAATCTTCAAGAAGGCCTTCCAAACGAGGTTCAGATAATTCTAAAGACAAAAAACAAGATGGAAAGACTAAATCAGAAGCTCCAAAACCAAAAGAATGATCAGATTCTGTCCGTGTTTTGAAATATCGCTTCATAATCTATACTTGCATCTCCAGCGAGATTCTTGAGAAATGCAGTTGCAGCATCATTGTTGATTCTAAACATCTCCTTGAAATGCCTGCTTGTCTCAGGTCCCTTGTCAAGAGCCAGACTAAATAGGAAAAACAGTTGTTCGCTTTCTTCACAAATCCGTATCCTTTCCATTGCTTGAAGCAGTTCAAAGCCTTTTGCAAATTCCTTTAGCTTGTAATATGCCACACAAGCATGTATCCCGCACATTACCATGTCTTCAGGACTATCTGCCATGTTATATGCAATTCTTGCTTCATGGGCTGCTTCCTCGAAGTTCTTTACCCATACTGAGGATTTTGCAAGTAGAAAATGAGCTATCATGTCCTCTGGATATTCAGCTACATACTGTTTTGAAAAATCGTATGCCTGCTGATATGATTTATTTTTCAGATATAGTATGAGCTGTCTTTGATATGCACCCTGTTTCATATTTACTCAAAGATGCATCTCTATCAATGTTTTTATTTCTCCCTTTCTCTTCTCTAATTTTTCCTTTGTTTTGTATTCCATAGTGAGCCTGACAACTGGTTCTGTTCCAGAGGCTCTAACAAGAAGCCATCCATCCGCTTCATCAATCCGAACCCCATCATCATCCCGGACTTTTCCATCAATATTCAGTGATTTTTTCACTTTTTCAACTGTATTATGTTTTTCCTTTGCCTGGAATTTCTCTCTTGCAATGAAGTTTTCCTTATATTTTTTTCTCAGTTCTGAGAACTTTCCCTTTTCGCAGAAAATCTCAACAAACTTTGCAACTGCAAGTGGTGCATCTGGAACATGGACCCCGCCACTGTAAATATATTCTCCGCAAGGCTCTCCCCCAAAGAGTGCATTATTTTTCTCAATACTATCTCCTACATAAGTACTTCCAACCGGAGTAATTTCAATTTTCCCGCCATTCTTTTCCACAACTTCGCGAATTGCAAGAGAAGCTTCCACAGTAGAAACAATTCTTTTGTTCGAACTGCGCTCAAGCTCGTGCTCAATCATCATAGCAAGTTGTACATCAAATGGCAGCATTGATCCTTTTTCATCAATAATTACACATCGATCTCCATCTCCATCATGACCAATTCCAAAATCTGCTCCAGTTTCTCGGACGATATCAAGAAGGTGTGCAAGATTTGTTTCATTTGGCTCTGATGGCCTGTTAAAGCATTCAAGAGAAGAATTGACACTTACCACCTTGCATCCAAGTTCTGAAAGCAAATAGGGTGTAATGACTGCAGCAGCCCCATTGCAGTCTGCAATTATCTTGGGTTTTTTCTTTTCGATTAATTTCCGATCAACCATTCCAAGAATCATTTGTTTATGCTCTTCTATAACTTCGCTATTATGTGAAAAATCTCCTATATCTGACCTGATAATTGGCTTATTATATTCTTCAATAACCTCTTGTTCCAGCTTTTTTCCGATTTCTTTTGCATTTTCAACCAGTTTAAGGCCATTATATTCAGGAGGGTTGTGAGAAGCAGTGACCATGATTCCCCTGCCGGCTCTTGCAGCATATGCCAAGGTAGGAGTTGGTGCTATTCCAATATCTATTACATCAGAACCTGCAGCAAGAGCACCTGCTGAAACTGCGATTGATAGTGTGACCCCACTTTGTCTCAAGTCTCTGGCAACAAATAGATTATCTTTTGAGAAAACATTACCGATTTTGAGCGCTAGCTCTTCTGTAATATCCTTTCCGTAGATGCCTCTGATGCCAGAAGTTCCAAACATATGGATAGAACTGTCTTCGAAACGTATTTATTTCTATATATATCTAAGAATACAGGTGGTTTTTTGTCTGCTATAGATGACGTAATGAAATATATTGCCACAAACGAAGTAAGGTGGATTGATTTACAGTTTTTTGATGTTAAAGGTAAGATGCATCGCATTACTGTTTCTAATAGAAAACTTGGCGAAGCAAGCTTTGGAAATGGAATTTATGCAGCTGAACTCAGTGAAGTATTTGGCAAAAATGAACAGGGGGAGCTTATTCTACTTCCAGATCCTGACACTTTAGCTAGAATCCCATGGGAACCAGCATCAGTCAGGCTTATCTGCGATGTTGTTGTTGCACTCAAAAAAGAGAGATACTTGAAAGATCCAAGATATGTTGCTGAGAGGATGGAAACGAATCTTAGCGCTGCTGGAATCAAGAATTCACTTATAGGTACTGAAGTGAGCTGTTATCTTTTGGATACGGCAACAGCAGACAAGAAAAACAGAGCACGTGGTGTAGGTGTTTTGATGGATTCTCGGGAAGCAACCTGGGGACCTTCTCCACTGTCAAATGATGGTAGTGGTGCGTTTGTTGCAACTCCTCATGATTCAATGTATTCTGCAAGAAATCAGATCTGTGAAACAATGGAAGATAATTTTGGTATGCTCATTGATTCTCACAGGCATGGTTCTTCGCCAACAGCACAGCAGACATTTGAGCTCTCACCAAGAGGCCTTAAGACAGCTGGAGATGCAGTAAATACATTAAAGTTCATCACAAAGAATCTTGCAACTGCAGTCAATGCAGCTGCAACTTTTATGCCATATCCAATTGAAGGCGAGGCTGGAAACGGAATGGATGTATCTGTGAGTCTTTGGAAAACCAGTGAAAACAATATCTTTTACGATGGCAAAGAGTCATATGGACAGCTGAGCCAGACTGGAAGGTACTTCATCGGTGGTCTTCTTGAGCATGCTGGTGCAGTTTCATTGTTTACTGCCCCAACTCCAAACTCATACAAGAGACTTTCAATGAAGAACTTTGCAGTTGGATGGAGCGTTACTGATTCCAATGCCCTTGTTCGTGTGCCTCATACCAAGAAAAATGTTAAAGAGGTTAAAAGAATCACATATCAGGGAGCAGATCCATCAGCAAATCCCTACCTTGCAAATGCAATAGTATGTGCAGCTGGTCTTGATGGTATAAAGAACAAGATTGATCCTGGAGACCCTGTAGAAACTGATAGTAAGAAGAAGAGGGTTGAAAAAGATCTTCCAGACAGCCTATATGAGGCAATTGCAGAGCTTGAGAGCGACACCAAGTTCCTCAAAGGTGTTGTTCCATCAGAACTTCTTGGAGACTATCTTGATACCAAACTTAGACAGCACAAAGAATCTCTTCGTGGAATCAGCGGTCTTGAGCTTCAGAAGTACTTTAATGTCTAATTTTTTCTTTTCCTTTTATTTTTAAAACCTGTACGTCCAAAGAACAACTTTACTTGGGCTCGTAGTCGAGAGCCTTGAACGGCATTCTGTTCAAGAATTGCCAGCAAGGCTGACAATGGTTAAGATGTTCGCCTTACACGCGAAAGATCCCCAGTTCGATCCTGGGCGAGCCCATATTTTTATTAACATCATCAGTTTCTGGTTTTTTGTTTTGAAAAACATGTTTGAGGATCTAAATCTCCTAATTATTTTGAACAATTCTCACAAGTACTACTAACTACTAATTTGGGTGTGTTTATTAGTATTTAGTGCTTTTTTTCTAATTATATCGACGATAAAGTCCATATACTACTAACTACTAATTTTTTATAGCTTTACTAGTAGTTGTGCTAAATTAGTCTAAATCTACTAGAAATATACTATACAAAACTGTTCTGAATACTAACAAGAAAACTTAAACTCTGGGAAAGTTTATCTGCCATATCTTGGAAGGGATGGTGGCTTAGTGAATAAGAAGTATTTTTCTTTGCCTTCAAGTTCGTTCTGTATTCTATGTACGAAAATCCCTACTGGATCGGTTAAGCTTGGAACTCTTTTATGCAGTCCCTCAAATGATTCAAATGGTTTTTCTTCTCTTTCCCGAAGAATGCCTTCCATTGTTTTCTTTCCAATTCCAGGAAGTAGGTCAAGCATATGAACTCTGATCGAAATTGATTTTGCTCTGTTGATAAATCCAACAAAATCAGTTTCTCTCTCTTTAACTATTTTTTTAAGAATGGTAGGTAAAATTTCTCTTGATCCATTAGTGAGTTCTTCATATTTCAGTCTTCCTTTGATGTGGGAAACTTCGTTTCGTCCTTCCTTGCCCACATAGACCTTTTGCCCAAGAATTACTGATGCGCTTGGGGTCAGTGTTGCTTCAAGTAGTGTGAAAAATTTGGATCCGACGAGCTGTACTACTGGTTCTTTTCGAATTGCCGATGCGTGACCTGCTGGCAAATACTCTATAACCCAGGCGTAATCCTCCATACAAATCACTCTTTTTAATTGATTTCTTTTAGGATGCTAGCTGCTTCCTCATCAGATATCTCTATTCTATCCTTTGCAAGGATAGTTTTAAGTGTTGCGGGGTTTTCAGGTGCAATGTCAATAATTTTCACTGCAATCTCTTCTGTGATCTTTTCATGCTTTGTAAGGGTCTCAACAGTTTTTTCAATTTTATTGTTCTTTTCTTTATTGAATTTCTTTGCATGTTCAAGAGCCTGAGCCTGTTCATAGCCAAGTTCTCCGTCTTTTTCCCTTTTTGAGAGTACTTTCTCGGTATACTCGACTGTTACTGCTTTAGATGATTTAACTTCCATTGGCTGCACCTATAAGTTTAAGATGAATTGATCCAACAATGATCTTCTTCGTTGCTTTGATGTCTCTTACTTGGACAAGGTAGCCTCTTCCTCTCTTTTCTACAATGATCCCATGTCTATTTGCATATCTGAGATGAGGTAGTCCTGATCTTCGTGCTTTTGGAGTTATAATAACTTTATCTCCGACCCCGAACGTTCTAACTGCTTGAGTAACACTAACTTTACCTTTACCGCGTAGTTGTCGTGTTCTTCCACTAAATGCTCCTTTTGATCGTTTAACCATTGTAATCACAACATAATTCGTGTCAGAATGATGAGAGAAAGTCTTTAAAAAGACATTGCTCCCTTTATAAAGCCTTATAAATACTCTGAAAGGTGGTTCATGTGTCTAAAAGTAAAAGTTTTGATTATGTTATTACTAATATGGTTGCGTCTGCTTCTTTGGGATTGGAGCTTGACCTATATTCACTTGCAAACAAGATTCCAGAAATTGAATACGAGCCAGAACAATTTCCTGGCGCCATCCTAAAGTATACTGATCCAAAGGCATCACTACTTCTTTTCAAAAATGGAAAAGTTGTGTGTGTTGGTTGTAAAAAGAAAGAAGAAATTGAAAAAACGATCCAAAAAACAATCAAAAAACTTACTCCGTATGCAAAAAAGATTACCAAAACCAAAAAGCCAAAAATCGAAATCACAAATATTGTTGCTTCTGCAAATTTACATATGGAACTTGACTTGTATAAAATTGCATACAAACTTCGTGATGTTGAATATGAGCCAGAACAATTTCCTGGCGCCATCCTAAAGTTCAAGGATCCAAAGGCATCACTGCTTCTTTTCAAAAATGGAAAAGTTATTTGCGCTGGTGCTAAAAATGAAAACGAAATCAAACTCGCACTTGCAAAAGCAAAAAAATTGCTGATTCCGTATGCAGAAAAAGTAATGCGGTGATAACTGTGAAATGGCAGTTAGCCTTGATTCTTATTCTTCCCTTTATCCTTTTTGGATGTTCAGATCAGCAGCGCTCTCCACTTGGATTCAAAACTGTTGGTGAGTGCAATGCACAAACTACCAGAGCCTCAGCAACAATCCAATGTTATCACAATGCAGCAATAACAGCTGCTTATCTTGATCGTAAATCTGAAGCTATTTCAATATGCAGAAGCATCTGGACCGAGTTTAGAGGTCACCCTGATGATGGAAATGATATTCGAAGAAAGGCAGAACTTGCTTACAATACCTGCTTTTATGATATTGCAAAAATAACTGTTGATCCTTATCTTTGCAGTTCAATACAGCAACATGATAATCTAGGAACTGGACTTCTTGGCGCTCAGGTTACTCAGGATCAGTGTATTGTTGATGTTACTGGTCTTGCTGATTCTGATCCGGAGCATTATTTTGAGACTCACAGTAGCATTTGTTCAGTTGCTTTCCTATTGCCACTACTAATGCTATTTATTCTTCACAAAGAGCATCCATAATCTCAAGAGCTTTTTTTACGCTCATGCCTTCTCTTATCCCCAGGTCTTCAGCCCAGGAAGTGGCATGTCTTATTTTTGCTTTCTTAAGATCATCCATGCTTTTCACTCCAGATACAAATGCAGCAACATCGCCCACTTTTTCAGCAGTATCTTTGTCAATATAACTGCATGCAACGTACCCGTTTTTTGCTTTTATAACAATTAGCGGAAGGTTTCCGATTTCATGTGTGACTGCTATGTATCTTTTCCCCTCAAAAGATACTTCATTCATACATTTCCCTCTCTCTCTTTCTTTTTGCTTGTTCTTTTTTCTTTTCAAATATTTTTGAATGCTTTCCGCAGCTAATACAATAATGTACTGTATTAAATCCGGTGAATGTTACGTTGTCATCTCCTTTTAGATCTGTAGTAAAATGAGTTCGTTTTGTGTATTCAACAGCTTTATCGCGCGGTACTGTTCTTCCACAGTTCGCACATGAAACTGATCGTTCACGTCCTCTTCTTTTTTTCCCCATGTGCATCCCTTTGTTAAAATTATTGCATGTTTAATTTTCCTAAACATGTTCCATCTAACAAAAATATTATTGCATGGTTGAGTTTAAATAGTTTGTTGTTAAGGAGCGGACCAAGTTGATCTTTTTTTGAAAAATTGATCGGAAAACCGACGAGCGGATTGAATGCTGGTAGTAAAATTAATTTTATTTTTTCATTAAATTTTTTGTATCGTTTTTTTATCTTTTCTTTATCTGGCTCTGCAATTATCCAAACAGGTTCGCTATGTTTTTTTCCGATTGTATCAGTAGAACTAATCATTGGATGCTGGTGTCCCATCACTATATATTCACATTCCATAAGCTCATCTGATGGCCAGGAATGTCCATGCAAAAGTCCCAAATTTTCAAATACAAAACCTTCTGCTGGATGAATCTCTATGTCTTTTATTTTTTCAATTCCACCATCATGATTTCCACGTACAATAGTAACTTTGCAAATTTTTGATAATTTATCTAGTACTTCCTCTGTTTTTCTATCCACTATTGTGATCTCTTCTTTTACATCCCCAAGAAAAATTACATGCTCAACGTTGTGTTCGGCAATTACTTCCTTTAATTTCTCAAATAATCTCATACTGAAGCTTTCATCAAATATTCCCTTTGCCCTTAATCTTCGTTCCATGCCAAAATGAGTATCTCCAACTATCAATGTTTTTTTGATCAAAAGTGCAGGTGCATTATAGATAAACTTCATTATGTTCCTAATGAAACATCCTGCTTAAATTATTTGTTTTTAATATATCATTATGGCTATTTATTTCAGACACAATTCTGTTAGACCCTCCCAGAAAGAGCTGATGGAAGATGTCTATGATGCCATTACTAATAATCATAATTTTTTAGCACATGCACCAACTGGCCTTGGGAAAACTGATGCAGTACTTTCTGCTGCGATAACCTCAGCAATTGAAAATGATCAAACTGTCTTTTTCTTAACTCCAAAAATCTCCCAGCATAAAATTGCAATGGAAGTTGCTAATGGAATTGCAGCAAAACATGCGCTTCCAATTCGTTCTGTTGACATGGTTGGAAAATCTCATTGTTGTATTGATCAATCATTACAACAGTTAGATAACGATAGTTTTCACACAACATGCGCGCGTAAAATCAAAAACAAACAGTGTCTTCCATTTGCAAATGCCAGGGGCAATGGCCGTGTCCAGGAAGCTTTGGCAAACCTGAAATTCAAACAAATGCTTGAAGGTTATGGAACAGGCATGCTAAGCCAGGATCTAATAAAGCTTGGCCAAAAGAAAGCCTGTTGTCCCTACGAGTGGCTTATCAAACTTGGGGTAATGTCCAATGTAATAATTGGAGACTATTATCACATGCTGATTCCAGGAATTAGAGAAATATTCCTTATGAAAATCAAAAAAAGAATTGAAGATTCTGTGATAATAATTGACGAAGCGCATAATCTTGCTGGAAGAATAAGAAACTCTCTATCAAGAAGCGTCAATAATTTCACCTTTATCAGAGTTGCAAAAGAAATGCAAATGATGGGACTCGATGCTGGGCCTGTAGAGGAGGAATTTGGAAAATGGGCAGAAGAGCTTCTTGGAAAAAAACAAGAGATTAACATTGCTGCTTTTGAATTTGATTTTTTTATTGATAAATTTGGTCTTACTATAGAAGAAGCAACTGAGCGGCTGATTGATGTTGGAACTGAATACGTTGAAAAAACAAACAAGAAAAGTGCATGTTTGAATCTTGCAAAATTCATGTCTGAGTGGAAAATTGATAGCTATGAATGCGTACGTGTTCTCAAGAAAAAAGGAGACTGGTTCTTTTTATCAAAAAGACTTTTGGATCCAACTCCAGCAACCAGAGTTCTAAATCAATGCGCATCATCTGTTCTAATGAGTGGGACACTTCTTCCTCTTGAGATGCATAGGGATACTCTTGGACTCGATCCAGATCGAACTCATTTGAAAACATATGGGTCCCCTTTTAATCCTGAAAATGTCGTCAATATAATAACTGAAAATCACACTACGAAATATTCCCACAGAAACCCCAGAGCATATGAATCCATGGCAAAAAGCTTGGATAATATCATAGAAAAAACTCCTGGGGGAACAGCAATATTCTTTCCATCTTATGGAGTTATGAAGAGCATCACACCTCTAATGCATTCACCAAATATTCTTACTCAAATCTCTGGTATGAAGCCAAAAGAAATCCATGAACTAATAGGGAAATTTCAAAATGGCGGTGTTCTTTGCGGTGTTCAAGGCGGTTCTCTTTCTGAAGGTGTTGATTATTCTGGAGGGGAAATCAAAACAACTGTGATCGTTGGAGTTGCGCTTGAGGAGATGGATGTTGAAACCAGAGCGTTGATTGATTATTATGATGAAAAATTTGGACGAGGCTGGGATTATGGCTATATCTATCCGGGAACAATCAAAGCGCTTCAGGCAGCAGGCAGAGGACGAAGAAAAGAGTCTGATCGAGTTGCTTTAGTATATATGGATGAGAGATTTAGATGGGGCAAATATAATTGGATTTTTAATAAGGATGAGCCGATAGTGATAACTGACAAACCTGAAGATATGGTCGGGGAGTTCTGGAAGGATTAATATGCTGTATACTGACAAATACGCTCCAAAAAAAGTCGAAGACTATATTGGTAACAGAGAGAAGCTTGAACACATTAAACAGTGGATACTCCAGTACTTAACAGGAAAAAAAAGAAAACCTCTTCTTCTTTGGGGCCCACCAGGTGTTGGAAAAACAAGCATAGCATACGTACTCAAGAATCAATTTGACTTAGATCTCGTTGAGATGAATGCCAGTGAACTTCGAAATAAAAAAAGAGTTGAGCGTATTCTTGGCGGTTCAGCCCTTGCCGAATCCTTGTTTGGCCGCGGTAAAATTATCCTGATTGATGATGCTGATATTCTCGCTGGACGAAAGGACAGTGGAGGTTCTTCTGCAATAAGAAACTTTCTTCGTGATTCAAAGCATCCTGTTATTGTTACTGCTGGGGATATTTGGGATAAGAAATTTACGCCAATCAGATCTGAATGCGAGCCTATAGAACTAAAACGCATCAATAAAATTTCACTAAAAAATTATCTTCTTACAATTGTTAAATCTGAGAATCTTAATATTTCTCCAGAAAAAATCGAAGAGATTGCTGATGGAGCTGAAGGAGATGTTCGAGCCGCACTCAATGATTTACAATCCATGCGCTCCAGCTCAAGAAACAAAGAAATGGATATCTTCAAAGCTGTGAGGGGGATATTCAAAGCACGTACCTATAACGAGGCTAAGGAAGCAATTTCCGGAGATATAGATTATGAAATTCTAAAGCTTTGGATAGATGAAAACATTCCACTAGAATACGATGATCCAAATGATCTATCTGCAGCTTATGACTCTCTTTCCAAAGCAGATATGTTTGATGGAAGAATCCGAAGAACTCATTGGAAGCTTCTCAAATATTCTATTGATCTTTCAACTGCAGGAGTTGCACTTGCAAAAGAGAAGGTGTATCATAAATTTACGAAGTATGCATTTCCTGGTTATCTTAGAAATATGGCAAGGACTGTTCAAAAGCGTGCAATGCTCAAATCAATTGGGAAGAAACTTGGTGTGAAACTTCATGTAAGTAGTAAACTTGCAAGAGATTATCTCCCAATATTCAAAGAACTTGGAAAAAAGTATCCTCAAGATATGATGGATTTCTACTCTCTTGAGGAGGATGAGCTTGCCTTTATTCTTGAGACGAGTGTAAGCAAGATAAAAAAATAAACTAGTTAAAATCGCTCATTTTAGTCTGCCCGCTTAATTCCTTTTTCATTTTTTTAACTTTCTTACCTGCCCTTCTCATTCCACTAATTGGAGTTTCTGATTTTTGCATTCCAGTCAGAATGCTTTTCATTCTTTTTTCCTTATTCTGCGAGGCATAATAGTAAAATTCATCTCTGGTTCCTCTTGTCATAAGAACAATAACTTCCCCTTCTTTGAGCCTTGCTGCTCTTCCCCTTCTTTGTATGCTTCTAATTTCACTTGGAACCGGTTCATAGAATATTACTGCATCAACTGCCGGAATATCCAGGCCCTCCTCCCCTATCATACTCGCAACAAGAACATCGAATTTTCCTTCCCTGAATTCTGCAATTGTCTGCTCCTGAATCTTTCTTGTTACTCCATCTTTCTTTCCAACAAATTGCTTTGCACTTATTCCTTTTTCGTTGAGGACTTTTTCAATTCTTGAAATTTGAGCCCGGTATTGGACAAAAACAATCATTTTCTTTCCATCCAGTTCATTGATTTTTTTTATCAGAATTGGCATTTTTGGATGATCCTCATCCTTTGAACAAAGCCTTTTTATGTTTGCAAATGTTGGTTCTCTAATTAGAAGCGCAGCTGATTTGCTTGTTTTTCCTTCTATTTTTTCAATATATCCTCTTATCGGATAAATCCCCTGAGTTTCAAGCAATTCACTCATGTGAAGAACATGAAGAAGAACAGAATATTGCACCATTGCAGGGAATTTGATGCTATGCCTTGATTCAAGAATTCTTTTTCGAAGTTCCATGAATTTTCCCTTATGTTTAATTGGAGGCGGATAGCCCATTGCAGCAAGTCTTTTTGCATATTTGCTAGATAATGAATCAAGTTCTTTTTTTATCAGTTTGAAATGGGGTGATAGGGCAACCTGAACCCACGTAACCGTGCTTTTTTGAACATATGGCTCGACGTCTGGATCATCTTGGCTTCTTATTTCAACATTTTCTATTTTGAGGGCTTTCATAACTTTTTTTATTCTGTCCATCCTTCCTCCCGGGGATGCGGTAAGCCCAACAAATAATGTTTTTTTATCATCTAAAACTTCTGCAATATTCGTGTATGCATAATCTCCAATTGCCCTATGGCATTCATCAAAAATAACTAATGAAAAATCAGGCTTCAATACTTTTTTTTCAATGTCATTTCGAATTGTTTGGGGAGTACTTACTATCACATCTGTGTTGTACATATCTTTTCTTTTTGCCGGAGTTATCTCTCCAGTAATTAGGGCAACTTGCACCGCGTCCAGCTCAAGAATTTCCATTATTGAGTTTTGGTGCTGCTTTGCAAGTGGCTTTGTTGGTGTTAAAACAAGGCATCGCCCTTCTTTTATTTTATCTTTGATCAGCATCACTGCAATAAGCGTTTTCCCAAGGCCAGTTGGCAGTACAACTAGAGTGTTGCCTTTTTCCTTTACTGAATCATAGATTGCCTGCTGGTATTCTCGTGGAGTGATCTTCACACACTTATATCAGATGATTTAGATTAAAATCATTCCAGTTCATTGTATGCTTCTGAGATATCAACATTTTCAATATCCTGCTCAACCATGGGTTTATCCTTAATCTGAGGCAGAGTTGATTCATATGTTGGTTTTTCAACCTTGTAGAACACACCAATTGGAACCTTTTCAAAGTTGGTTTCTTCGTCTTCGGCTGCGTTCTTGAGAGCTGCCCACTTGTCAGTTACATCATTGTTCTCAAGTTTGTATACTCTCTTCTGGAACCATGGGTATGTGTTGATTTTGTTGAAGGTCACACAAGGCTGGAATACATCTACAAATGCAAATCCTTTGTGCTCTATTGCCTGCTTGAACAATTCCTTTAGGTGCACTGGATCGCCCACATATCCTCTTGCAACAAAAGTAGCGCCGCCATTAATTGCAACTGTGAGCGGTTTAAATGGCTCTTCAACAACCCCCCACGGAGTGGTCTTGGTTTTTGCTCCAAGCATTGTAGTTGGAGATGCCTGACCAGTTGTCAATCCATATATTTGATTATTGTGCACTATGTATGTCAAGTTGTAATTTCTTCTCATGATGTGGATAAAATGCTGAACTCCAATTCCATATCCATCACCATCTCCTCCAACTGATACTACATCTAGGTTGTGATTTGAAAGCTTGATTGCAGAAGCAACAGGAAGCCCTCTTCCATGGATGCTCTCAAAACCATAAGTATCTACATAATGCGGCAACTTACTAGAACATCCAATTCCTGATACAACTACTGTTTCGTGTTGCTTGAGCTCTAAATCTGCCATTGCTCCTTTGAGTGCTGCAATTAGTCCAAAATTTCCGCAACCAGGACACCATTGAATCTTTTCTTTTACATCAAAATCTTTTGAATCCATAATTATCACCTATAATCCGTGCCTCTGAGGATTGTAGTATTCAAGATCCTCTTTTTCACAGATTCTAATTTCTGCATCTCCTTTGAATTTTGCCTTTGCAAGTTTTTCTATCTGTTCTGTGATCTGCTCAGCAAAGAACTGTCTTCCATCATATTTCAGGATTAAGAAATCTGGTTTAACATCACAATACTCCTTGAGCATTCCGGTAAACTGCCCAGTTGAATTATTTTCAATCATAACTGTTTTGTTGCAGCTACCAACTAGTTTGCTTATTTTATCCTTATCAAGAGGATAAAGATAGCAGAAGTGCATAGCATTTGCCTTTATTCCTTTTTCCTCTAGCATAGCAAGTGCATCTAGCGCTGGCAATTTATGGGATCCCCAGCACATAATAGTAACATCTGCACTTTTTGGTCCATAAATTTTTGGTGCTGGAAGTTCCTTCAAAAGCCCCTTGATTTTTGCGGCTCTTTTATCAACTTGTTTTGTTCTCATAATGAAACTTTCACTGCTAAAGCCGCTTTCATCATGTTCATATGAAGTTCCTACATGCATGCCATTAGGTGTTCCCGGAAATACTCTTGGTGAAACCCCATCTTTTGATAATGCATATCTTTTGTATCTTGTATTTGGCTCAAGTTTTGGTAATTTATCGACTATTTTTCCCCTTTCGATCTTTACTTTGCTCTCATCAAATCTCTCGCAGGAAAAGAATGTTTCTCCGAGGAATTTATCTGAAATAATTATTACTGGCAACTGGTATTTCTCTGCCCAGTTGAATGATTCTGCTCCAAGCTGGAATGATTCTTCAACATCTCCAGGAGCAAGGATTACTCTGAGGAAATCTCCTTGGGAAGCATGAAGTGCAAATCGGAGGTCTGCCTGTTCTGTCCATGTTGGCATTCCAGTGCTTGGTCCAACTCTTTGAACAAGAGCAGCTACTATTGGTGCTTCTGCAAGCGCAGCCATGCCAAGGGCTTCAACCATTAATGCAAATCCTCCACCTGAGGTTCCTGTCATGGATCTAAGTCCAGCAAATGAGGCTCCAACAGTATAATTCATTGCTGCAATTTCATCTTCGGTTTGTTTTACCAAGATGTTGAACTTTCTCTCATGAGCAAAAAGATAGTGCAGAATTGAAGAAGCCGGGGTCATTGGGTATGCAGAGTAAAATTTCATTCCACCCTTGACTGCTCCAAGTGCCACAGCTTCATTTCCGGCAATTAGGATTTTTCTCTTTTCTGAAATTGGCTTTAGCCTATGTGGAAATTCTCCACTTTGAGAAATTATGTACTCATAGCCTTCTTTTGCTGCTGCAATATTTTTTTCAACAATTTCTGCTCCTTTTCTTCCAAATTCGTCTCCAATTACTCCTGCGAGCATTTCAAATGGATAATTGACCAGAGCAAGTGCAGTTGCAAGTGCAACTGTGTTTTTCATTTTAACATTTCCATTTGCCTTTTCAATCAATTCCATTAGAGGAACTGGTATGGTTCTTACTCCTTTTGGTATTTTGAATTCACTGATATCAAGAGCACTGTCATAGATAATTATCCCCTCTTTCTCAACAGTATCTTTGTGGTAAAATACTGCATCTTTATTCAGTGCAATTACAGCATGGCATCTTTGCCTTGGAGACCGAAGATCCTTGTCGCTAACAGCAACTTCAACAACATTGTGTCCTCCTCGAACAAGAGATGGATATTCTGGATATCCAACAACATTATAGCCGCCTCTGGTGAAGCATTTGGCCATCATTCTTCCCGTAACCATTACACCGGCACCTGCTTGTCCAGCGATTTTACAAATAAAGTCCATAAAATTCACGTCTAATTTCTATACCATCTTACAAATTCCTAATATAAAATTATCGAATTGGTCTTTGGCAATAGTCGATGTTTATCTGCAGATACATTTTTATACTAACTGCAACGATATTGGTTGATATGGAAAAAAGAAATCCAATCAGATTAGCGCGTTCTCCAAAGCCTAAGAAAAAAAGATTATCTCGAGCAGAGCGAAAAGCAAAGCTTGAAGCAGCTCAAAAAAATGCATCATCATTATTTGGACAGGATTCTCTTGAAGCTTCTTCGCCACCGCAAAATTCTCAACCATCCCAAGAGTCTCAAAAACCTGAGGAAACTGATGCTACAAAACCAGAAGAATCAGTTCCTGAGGAAAAATAGTTATTGCAGCATATCCTTTGGTTTCATCCCAGTATCTTCAAGAAGTTTTTTTATTCTAAGTTGCCATGGAACTTCCAATCCAGAATAACAATATTCGTGCAGTATTCGTGCCGTATCATTGTGCATCATTGTTCCTTCTCCAACTGCTGCAAGACTGCTCATAACTGCACTTACAACACCATAGCCAAGTGCATATTCTATTCTTGCTCCTGGCTGCAATACAAGTCGCTCGTCCGAAGCCCAAGCACCTGCTAAAGTTTCATCAGGAATTCCAGGAACTCTTCCTGAGATTGAGTGCTGCTCTACTAATTTCAGATATATTTTGTCTATTGCTCCTTCTGGATTTCTATATAGTTCCATCTCCAGCAGTCCTCCAACAACAAATTCTCTCATTCGCGTTGCATCAAGGAATCTGGACATTAAAACTACATTATCCAGTTCAGCTTCTTGCGCGCCACTCATCTCATGAAGTACATATGGGTCTGCAAGAAGTGTTTCTACTACCATTGCCATTCCCTCTCTAAAGGCTTCAGTATCTGTTTTGAAGAAGTCTGGGCCATTGTTCCTATCAAGTCCATCATAATGAAGGACATGGCCTCCTTCATGGAAAACTGCTGCTGTAAATGCTCTTGGATTGCTGCTATTAAAAGGATTTACAAGTGCCAGGTATTCTGGGTTTCCTTTTGCAAGTCGCAGTGCTCCTTCTCCAAGTTCATTTGCAGGATCTGCACTTACTTCCAGAACATGCGGGCTGTTTCCAAAATTGGTTACATCGAAATATTTACTAAAACCGGAAAGATATAGGACATGTTTGAAAAGCGAAAGTGACATATCTCCGCTTGGGAAAACATTCCAAAATTCCATTCTGCTGTAAAATTGATTAACTGCAAGAATGTCATTTAGCGGATTGATTTCTGGTATTCCAAACGCTTCCTTGATATTATCTAAAAATCCTCGAATATTTGAAGTTGAATATAGCAGCCCTTCAAATCTTGATTTTGCTATAACATCAACCATATCATTTCGAAGCATAATCACTTCTGCAAAAGATTTGACATCAAGCCCAAGTTCTGCTCCATATTCTCTTGATTTTTGGTTAATCAATCTAACAAGATCAAGAACTTTTCCTCGAAGCCGTGTTGACTGCTCCAAATACTCCAGATATATTGCCTTGGATACTGGTCCATATTCTGTTTGCCATCTTGAAACTATCTCTTCCTTTGTCATCTCCACTCCGGCAAATTCATATCTAAATGCAGCAAATTCCTTTGCAGTCTGTTCTTTTGCCTCATTAACTTCAGGGTCTCGCATAACTGCATTGTAAAGAGCTTCACTGAGGCGAAGTTCAATTTCTCTTTTTTCTTTTGGGTCTGCACTTTGCATGGCTGATTTTAATGTTTTATAATAGTCTTCTGATCTTTGAAGTGCTGCAAGCTCTTCGCTTACTTTTTTCAAATCTGCATCTCCAGGTCCTTGCCCATGCCAATTCCCCCAGATCATTTTTCCCCTACTAGTAGTAAGTTCTGCTTCTTTTCTGTCAAATCTCTCGAGTTTTTTCCTAGTTAATCTATCCATTTATATTGCCTCAGAAATAGTAACTATGTCTACAAACATTTTTAACTCTGATTTACCACGTTCAGCCCTGACATTTGGCATTAAAACTAGAAAAATTGCGGTTATTATTATATCTTTATAAGAAGCAGTAATATCATGGTCAAGCTGGTTCCTAAAAGCGAGAATATCAAGAAGAAACTTGATGAAATAGAAGCAGAAATGAAACATCTTGGTATGTGGAGCAAAACTCCTCCGCATAAAGAAGCCTTTGAGGATATGGGAGCATTTGGAATGAAAACAATGTCCTTTGACCAGTGGCTCCAGTTTGTTTTCGTGCCTAATGTTAGAAAACTTTTGAAGACAGATGGCCCGTGGCCTGATAAAAGTGAGGTTGGAATCATGGCTGTCCGTGAATTTGATGGTAATCCAGAATTAGGCAATCTGGTTGCGCTTCTTACTGAGTTTGATATGCTTTTCTAATTTGAGACTAGAGAATCTCATAAAACAGTAGAATTAGAAATCGGGCCCGGAGGGATTCGAACCCCCAGCCTAGCGGTATCTCCAGCAATCAGGAGATGGCTTCCGAAGCCGCTCGCTATATCCAGGTTAAGCCACGAGCCCAGTTAGCTAATCTTTATTCCATTATTTTTAATAGATATCTTAAAACTTGCACAGCAAATACATTTAAATAAAGTTATAATCTATATATAATGATGGTTCAACAGCTCCAGCTAGGAAGCAGGCATATTTTTCCAAAAGGCTCTAAACCTGAAATAAAAATACGAAGAAAGCACCGAGCATTTCAATTCCGGAAAGACGAGCGTCTGCTGATTTCTAAAATAGCCCGACAAGAGAGGCAAACAGAACTTGGAGATGGAGTTAAGCTATCTGCCCATAATATCGAGATTGTTCAGCCATCTGAAGTAGTTATTGATGTGACAGACCTCATGTGGAGTGAATTACTCGGAATCCAAGCAGCAAATAGTGGCAATTCCAAAGAGGAAGTCAAAGCAAGAGAATCTGCTCTGGTATTGATATCAAGGAACTTCATAATAAGCCAGGATGGGTATGTACTAATTTCACATAAAAGAGAGTATACTACCCCTTTGAACGGATTCGTTGATTCTGAAGATATGGTGGGGAATGTGGATTCTGATCTTATTACAACTACTGTACTCAAAGAGCTGGATGAAGAGTATGCCATTCAGGGAGAAGAAAATATGGTTACTATGCACTCAGTAGAAGCGATTTCACGTCGTTTGAGTGCTGTTTTCGTACTTGGTTCTGTCTCATTACCACTTGATTTTGAGGAAATCATGCAATCACAAAAAAATGCAAAGGATGCCTGGGAAAACCAATTTATTCATGGCATCGAACATACTGCGCATGCACTAGGAAAAGCAGCAGAAAGATTTGGAGAGCCCTTCAAAGGCAGACTTGAAGCATATATTTCAAGGACATTCTAGAACTTATTTTGTCAATACTTCGCAGCCATCAGCAGTTACTAATATCGTGTGCTCAGCCTGCGAAACCAATCCTCTGCTTACTTCTCGAAGTACTGGGTATCCTCTGATGAATTGATTTTCAAGCAATTCCCGAAGAGAAGCGCTTACCAAAAGCTTGGATTTGAATTCTTTTCTAATCCATCGCTCTGCAAAAGGAAGCATCCCATAGTTCTTGATAACATGTTCAACTATTTTTCTGGATTGCCTCATCCTTACTTTTGATGGGGCATAAATCGAAAAAATCTCGACCTGATCCAGATCCTCTACATAACCGTTTCCAGTAGTTGCAAATGGCTCAACTGCAAAGATTTCTCCTTCTTTGAGTTCGTATGGATCTTGTGTTTTAATATTTGGAATTTCAACTCCGGCATGAAGTTCGTTTGATTTTATCATATGTCCTGAAAGATTTGATATTGGCTTGAAGCCATATCCTTTGATTGTTTGTTCAATAACATCTCCTATTTCTCCAACTCTCATGCCTGGTTTTATTGCAGCAATTGCCTTTTCAAGAGCATCTTCTGATGCTGTTACTAATTTTTCATTCTGATTGCTAAGGTCAATTGTGTATGCTGTATCTGAAAGTCCGCCATTAAGTTCAAGACCCATATCAATTTTTACCAGGTCAGTTTCCCCAAGACTTGCTTCCGAACCTGCTTCTGGTGTATAATGCGCTGCAATGTCATTTATTGAAATATTTACTGGGAATGCCGGCTTTGCCCCGTCTTCTTCTATCATCTGTTCGATAGTTTCTGCAATATCCAGAAGGGATTCACCAACCATGATAAGTCTTTTACTGTCCTCGCGGATTTTAGAAGCAAGTTTTCCTGACTCCTTAAATGCCTCAATTTCTTCATCGCTCATAATGTTAGCCTCAATTAGGATTATTACTAGAATTGTTATGTGGGACATAGGTTTAAATATTGCTAATTAGATAGTAATATACATGAAAGAGCGCTTTAGACAACCAAATAAAAAACGATCCAAAATACGTCTAACCCAAATCGAAATACCACCTCCTTATGTCATTGATGATTGGTTAAAGCGCAACCGTCCAAATAAAAAGCCCAAAAAACCTCTTACAATTGAGCTTCCAATGCACGAGGGACCTATAAGAGAACGGAAAAAAGATGATAAACCTCGAGATGAAAATCCTGATTATGGAATAGACTATACGATTTAAGTTTTGTTAATCTCTAATCCTTTATCCAATGTCTACTGTAGCACAACTTGTCCAGGAACGTTTTGGGCAATTAACTCCAATTCAAAAAATTGCAATTCCCAGAGTGCTTGATGGACAAAATGTGCTTATTCTAGCACCAACCGGCTCTGGCAAAACAGAATGTGCTCTTCTTCCAGTTCTCGAGAAAATCCACAATAAGGAAAGCGGAATTTGCGCTCTATATATAACTCCTCTTCGTGCTCTTTCTCGCGATCTTAAAGAAAGATTTAACTGGTGGTGTGAACGCCTTGATATTAGTCATGATGTTAGAAGTGGGGATACAACGCAGGCAACTCGAACAAAACATAGAAAAAATCCCCCAAAAATTCTTTTGACTACTGTTGAATCTCTCCAGGCTCTGCTCCTTGGCAGAGTTATGCGGGAGCACCTCAAGAATATTGATTTTGTTATTCTTGATGAAATCCATGATATTCTAGATAACAAACGCGGTTCCCAGCTTTCACTAGGCCTTGAGCGTCTCAATGAAATCACTGATTTTCAAAGAATTGCAATAAGTGCAACTGTTGCTGATGAAAAGCAGGCAGCACGGCTTGCATTCGGAAATCGGCCTTACTCTGTTTGCGAAACAGGAAAAAACCGCCATATGGATATCACTATTGAAAATATTCCTTCTTCGGAAAAAAGGACTGCGAGAATCAAAACCCTAAGCGAAAAACACCGTTCTCTTATTTTTGTCAATACCAGAAGCACTGCAGAAGAATTGGGCGCCTCTCTTCGAAAGCTCAAAGCTCCTGTTTCTGTACATCATGGTTCTCTTGCAAAAGATGCCCGCCTTAGTGCAGAAGATCAATTCAAATCTGGAGAAATAAATTCTATCATTTGTACATCTTCGCTAGAACTTGGAATTGATATTGGTGATGTTTCACTTGTTATGCAATATGGATCGCCCCACCAGGCCTTTAGGTTGATACAACGAGTTGGACGATCTGGCCATAGTTTGGACAAAACTCCCAAAGGAATCATTTTCAGTTCTGATTTTGATGATATGCTTGAATCTTCTGTTCTTTCTGTTTTTGCACAAAATGGGAAAATGGAAAATAAGGTTGTTGAGAGAGGTGCACTTGATGTTATTGCCCATCAGCTTGTCGGTCTTTGTCTTGATTTTGGAAGAATGGATTTAGCCAAAGCACATGAAATTCTCTCACGTTCTTTTGCATATGGGATAACCTATGACAAGCTGCGGATGATTGCACTTCAACTATATGGCGAGGGCATTCTCTACTATGATGAGCATGAAAATGGAATTTCAATTAAAGCAAAAATGAGGGGACGGGAATATTACTACACTTTTCTCAGTACAATTCCAAAGACAAAAAGATTTTTGATGAAAGATATTTCTGGAAACAGAATCATTTCTTCTTTGGATGAGGAGTTTGTTGTTAATCTCGAGCCTGGAACAAGTTTTCTTTCTCAGGGAAAACCCTGGACAGTAATTGATATTACTCAAGATGAAGTTCTAGCATCGCCAGTAGCCGGCTCTGAAATTATGGTGCCGTCATGGACTGGGGAAGATATTCCTGTTTCATTTGATGTTGCGCAGGAAGTTGGATCAATGCGCTCTGTAAAAAAGATTTCTCCAATTCCAGATAACAAGACAATTATTATTGAAATTATCTCGGATTTGATTATCATTCATGGGTGTTTTGGGCACCGGGTCAATTCTGCAATTTCCCGTATTTTTTCAAAAAAATTATCCAAGCTTGTCGGAGAGAGTGTTTGGGCAGTTAATGATCCATACCGAATCATGTTCAAGCTTCCATTTCCTCTTGGCTCTGAGTACATTGAAAGAGAATTTAGAAATATCCGGAACATAGAAGGGCAGCTATTAGAATCTCTCGAGCAATCTCCTCTTCTTCGGTTCAAGTTTCTCCATGTTGGGCGTATGTTTGGTTTGCTTTCAGTTGATGCTCTTGTTAGCAATAGGTTCATCCATGCAATGAGAAATTCTGTTGTTTATGAAGAAACTGTCCGCTCCATATTTTTCAGGTATTTTGATATTGGACGTACTGAGGAGGTATTTAGTAAATTAAGAGCCGGGAAACTGAAACTGATTATTGATAAAAAAGAAAAGCCATCATTCTTTTCTGATGTCGGACTTTCCAGAATTTCCGGTGGGGAAAAAATTGGAAGCTTTGAGCCTCGTGAGAGAATAATATCTGCCTTCAAGGAAAATGTCCTTTCAAAAACAGTCGAGCTGGTTTGTATAAATTGCCAGGCAACAAGATTTATGCACCTTGCAAGTGCTCCTGAGCAAATTCTCTGCCATAAATGCAATAAACCTGCATACGGAATCAAGAATTCTGATCTTGAATTTACTTCCGGACTTATCCGAACTTATGGGAAAAAGGCACTCATTGCACTTTCAACCTATGGAGTCGGGCCAGCCAATGCTGATCGGATTCTAAAAAGACTTCACAAAAATGAAGAGACGTTTATTCTGGATCTTATTGAGGTGCAAAAAAACTTTATTAAAAACAAGAAATACTGGAAGCTGGGTTGATTTTTATGATGTGTTTTCAGTGATCCTGCGGCGAATTTTGTGACAGATGTTTATAAATATTCATTATCCGATATCCATTGGCGACCATTATGCAAAACGCACAATTCAGAAAAGCAGATTCATCACTGCAACTTCGAGACGGATTCAAAAAAGCAGCTCCTTTGAGTGATGGCCTTCAGTCATTATCCAGAGAATCAATTGGGGATGTGTTGGGGCTTTTCTCATCTCGTTCAAAAGCCCGGGATCAGCTCTTACGTTTCCTCGAGACTCGGGAAAAGCTTTCCAGAGAATTCGGGGCGCGGATAGATCTTGTTAAGGAGCCCGGAAGCGAAAGAGTTTCTGTTAGGGCAAGGCTTGAGATGCAAACTAGTGACAGGACTTTGGATCTTGATACCGAACAGCTGGTTGTATCAAGGGGCTTCTCATTAATGCTAGCTACAAAACCAGTCACTGGCCCGGATTCATTTGAGACCATACTTGTTGATAATGGCGGCTTTGAAAAAACCGAATTCAATAGACAAAGACTTGATGGAGTTTATGTTGTTAGCGAAAGTCCAACTCATCCGCAAAGTTCTCCTGAGAGGATCTCTGCTTATGCAGAGGCTCTTCTTGCACTTGCAAAAGATCTGGCAGAGCCTCTTGAAGAGTATGCTTCTCCAGCATCTTCTAATGTGATTTCAATGCCATCTGCTAGTTCCAGAGAAGTTCCACAAAGCAGTCCTTTTCCTGAGCTTGCAGCCGTAAGCACACTAAAAACAAAGTTATAATCTTTTCTTTTCATCTTTATGCTGTGTACAAGCAAATCATAGTAATTCGGACTGATCTTGATATGGGCAAAGGAAAACTTGCAGCACAGTGTTGCCATGCTTCTCTTGGTGCTTATAAAAAAACACTAAGAGAACATCCAGAAATTGTTAAACACTGGGAAATGGAAGGGCAGCAGAAAGTTGTTCTCAAAGTGACTTCCGGTGAACAATTGATAGAGAATTTTCAGCATGCAAAGGACAAAGGTTTTCCAGTGGATATGATTCGTGATGCTGGCAGAACTCAAATTGATCCTGGAACAATAACTTGCTTTGCAGTAGGGCCATGGAAAGAAGAAGAACTAGATCAAATCTATGGGCAGTTGAAGCTTCTTTAGTATTCTCTTAAAAATTAGTAATCTCTTACTGGTATTTTCTTAGGTAGTTCATGCGGATCCTTGAGTTCATCATGTACTCTTTTAAGTCTATTATCAATATCTGGAGGGATGCCTGGGTTTCCATAACCAACATGATCAACTAATATCTTGTATTTCCCTGGAAAAAGCGGAAATCTGAATCCTGTTATGATAGTTCCACCTCTACCCTCATTCTCGTTGTATACTTCTACTGTTCTAAAGAAAATATAATTGCGCGATCTGACTGTTAGATTATTTCCACTCATCCTGCCCCACCGTATATTTAATGTGTTATGTCAAATTGTGTTTATGAAACTTTTCATTTTCCATTGCTGGGGAGGAGATTCACGTGGCTGCTGGAGGGGAAACCTTGCAGACAAATTCAGAGAAGAAGGAATTGAGGTTGTAAATCCTGATTTTCCAAATACCAATAATCCCAAGCTGATCGAATGGCTCAATAAAACTCGTGCTACTGTTCCAGCGTTTAATTCAGAGTGGGTTTTGGTTGCTCACAGTCTTGGATGCCCGACCATCCTGCGTCTTCTTGAAACCTTTAGTGAAAATGAAAAAGTCGGAACAGTGATTCTTGTTGCTGCATTTGCAAAGAATCTTGGAATTCCTGAGATTGCAAATTTTGTTGATACTGAATTTGACTTTGAAAAAATCAAGAAAAGCGCAGACAAGTTCATCGTAATCAATTCAGATAATGATCCGTTTATTGAACTCAGTGAAGGTGAGCGCCTTGCAAAACTTTTAGGCGCGAAGCTTATTGTTGAGCACAATGGAGGCCATATCAATGAAGGATATGGCTATACAAAATATGAAAAACTCCACGAAATAATCAAAAAACTAAAATAAGAAAAATGCCGCGAGCCTGATTTGAACAAGCGACCCCTCCGTTTCCAAGCTTTTTAAAAAAGCTTGACTAAAATGGGTTTTCAGTCAAGAGACTTCAGCTTCACCGGTTTCTTTTGTTTCATCACAAAAAGAACCTGGAGTGCTCTCCCACTGAGCTACCGCGGCGCTAATAGGTACTACTTTCATAAAAAAGAATTTATAAACCAATTCGATTTTTCCCTGAAATCACAGCCAAACATTCTAAAAGCAATTCGAGATAAATTCACAAACATGTCTTTGTTTGTTAGTTTGGCCGAATACTTATCTAAACTTCATTTTCTATTCAGCCTTGCGATGTTTTTCTTTATTGCTATAATGGTTGTTTCTGATGATCTTACTACAAGAGCCTTGCTTCTCTTACCAGTAGTTCTGCTTTTTAGCTTATCAAAAATCATGTATTCCATTGATCAAAAAACATCTACGGATGCTATAATTAAAAAATACAAAAAACGAACTCGCAATATCTAAGTTCCATATCGTCGTTTTCTTTTAGCAAAAACATCTAGTGCATCCTCAAAATCATCTTTGGAAAAGTCGGGCCAGAGCTTTTCGCTGAAATAAAATTCGCTATAGCAGCTTTGCCAAGGCATCAGGCCAGATAATCGCTGCTCTCCTGAGGTTCTGATTATCAAATCCGGATCAGGCAATTCAGAAGTGTACATGTGATCGCTCAGCGTCTTTTCATCAACTTTTTCTATTCCTTCTGAAATGATTTTGTTTACGGCATCTACGATTTCTTCCCGTCCTCCATATGACAAGAGAAGATTAAGCTGGTAATTGTTATTTTTTCCACTGACCTGCTCTGCTTTTTTTATCATTTCCTGAATTTCTCTTGGAAACAAATGCAATCTTCCAAAAAACCTGACTCTAAGTTCATCCTTGTTTTTATCATCGCTTTCAATTGCTTTTTTCAGGTTTTCCTTGAAAAGCTTGAATAGGTCCCCAACTTCATTTTTGTCTCTTTTGAAATTATCAGTTGAGAAGCCCCACATAGTGAGCATTTTGATATCATGCTCTTTGCACCATTTGAGGATATCTCCGATTTTCTTGATTCCAATTGCATATCCTTCTTGACGGTCTATTCCATTCTGCTTGCTCCATCTGCGATTTCCGTCAGGAATAATGGCTATGTGTTTTGGTGTTTCCAAATTATCACCTAATAAATAATCTCACTAAGTTTTCCCTTTTCAAATGCAAATTTTAATTCTCTTGCAACTCTTTTTCCAGTGCTCATCTGTTCATTGTAATAATATGTTGAATATGGAGAACCCTCTGGATACATGTTTGTACCAGCAACTATCCTAGCACTGACTTCAAATGCAAATATCTCAAGATCTTCGTTGATAATCGTCTCGATGCAGTATGGTCCGTATATACCATTGAAAAGGTCAAATGAAGCATCACTAATTTTCTTTCCCATTTCCATGTATTCATATAACAAAGATTCGCGCAAGACCATTGGTTGGTTTCCAACTACTGTGAATGCGAGTTTTGGATTAAGTCCAACTGATACTGCCCTGGCAATCTCATCAGCGCTGCTCTCAACTCGTGTATCAACACCGAGCATTTCTATTCGTCCATGCTTTGTTTCATATCCCTGTTCTGAAAATGGAGAGAAGAAAAAATGAGGGTATGCTCGAACTCCTATTATGAATTCTTGGATCATACATTCTTGATCTCCTACTTTTTCTTCAAATTCTTTATGGCTATTGATAATCAGATATCCCTGGCCTCCTTTTGCACCTGGGAATTTTACCAGAGCAGGTCCATCGACTTCTTCTGGCTCAAGCAGTTGTGGCTTTTTCACATTTGCCTTTCTCATCCATTCGAACATTCTGTCCCTGCTTCTTTCCCATGCAATGCTGGCACGGTTTCCATAAACAGGTATTTCAAGATCATCGAATTTTTTCCCAACATATTCGACAAATGAACCATGCGGAATTATGATTGCGTTTTTTTCTCTAAGCTCTTCAATCGGAAGATCAGAATAATTATCTACTTCAATAAATTCATCTGGTCTTCCATATGGAAATGATTCGTAAAGTTTACGTCGCTCTTTTAGCACAATCCCAATTGTTTTGATTCCTTCCTCTCGTGCCCCTTTGAAAATTTGCAAAGAAGAATGTGAACAAA
>JAHJDH010000016.1 GCA_018812625.1 Microcaldota archaeon
CTTCCAAGTCTGAAAAAAACCGAAAGTGAACCAAAGACTTGGGGACTTGGGGAAGCAGGAAGAAAAGATTTGCTTACACTAAGAAAAAAAGTTCAAGTTCAATTTGCAACAACAATAACCCATTTATACCGCGCTTCATTGCATTTATTGTCATCTCAAAATGCAAAAGGAGCAGAAAGGACAACATTGACAAATCTGGCTAAATCTGAATTGACAAAAGCCCAGTATGCGAACCAAAGATTCCAGAAAAGTGCAGCATTATTCCACAAACAGTATTTCTTTACTAAAGCAATTGCATCTGCAATCCAGAGGACTACAACTAAAGCATGGGAAGATGCATGCGATGCTGATTCTACTGTCGGTGCTATGAAATTTTATCTAGGCTCTATCTCTGGCCTTAAGTATCGAGACAGGTACAATGCAATGGTCAGGAGCTATTTTGTCCGCTTAATTACTAATCCTAATCTTCTTGCAACTGCTAAGTGGCCAAGAGGAAAAGAACTCAGGGCTCATATAAGCAAATATATGGGCTGGGATGTTTTCCGTACATTCCATGATAGCAATGCAACTTCCAGCCAGATCAAACGCGCTGCAAAAAAAATGCTTGATATGACAGTAAAAGTCGAATCATCAGTAATTGGTACAACTGCAAGAACTGGACAGATCGCAAATAAGGTTACTATAAAAGTAAGTCTGAGGAGTCATCTTGCAGCTCATCCTAATCGCAAACCCCTACTAGACCAACTTCTTAAAATGGAAAAAGGTCAAGGTTCATCAACTCTTGAGCAGAGAAGGAAAGTCCTATTGACTTTTATGAAGCTCTGTGGCAATGAAACTGCTTTATCTGCCTTTAAGAGAGTGCTTGAAGGTGTTGACAACAGTTTAAAGGGTCATTTCCGTACAGTCTTTTCACAACACATAAAGTATCTGAGCAAAGAACTTATCAATGTTAACAAAGCTGCAAAAAGAGTTAGGACAAACGGAACTTTCATCCTAAAGAATCTCAGGCCAGCAGACATTGGATTCGAGTGCACTACTACCAATCCAAATAAATTACTGCTTGCAAATCCTCAAGTTTCCAAAGCATATATGCAATTACAAAGCGATGCCGGGTATCTAGCACCAATTGTTGGGGATATGAGCGAATTCTTAGTTGGACTGGATAATGCACTGTCAAGAACAACAAGAACTCTTGTCAAAGGAGTTGCAAACTTTGAGGCAAATCGCCAGAAATATGTTGAACTTGAAGAGCGAAAAAATAGGTTGATCCAAGCAGGTGCTATTACTGGTTTATTAATTGCAGCTCCATTTACAGCTGGAAAAAGCGGTCTTGTTGCAGTTGGGATTATTGCAACAGGCGCAACTATTGGAGCAACCATTCCTTCTGTTTACATGGCGTATAAAAAACACGACATGATGCGAAATGATCCAAATGTTTCAAAGTCCGATAAACAAAAAGCATACAATGCCTTCTTATTCGAATGCGTGATGGCGGGTCTTGTTGCTCTTCCTACAATTGGTACTGTTGGAAGAACTTTTGCAGCAAGCAGAGGCGCACTCACTACTGCAAAAATGTTTGCTGGTCTTCAAGCAGTTGCAATTACAGGCACTTATGCCGGAACTATGCAAGTTTATGCAGGAACAACTATGATCTGCGAAGGAAAAACTTTTTGGGGAGCTGTAAATCTTGCTTTTGGAGCATTTTCAGTTGCATCCAGCGGTCTTGGTATTGTTGGAATTGTGAAAGGAACTACTCAAATTGGAAAAATGCCTCCAAAAATCCCGCCAAAAACTGCACCCCCCGCAAGTAGTCCAAGAGGTCCACAGCCTCCGCCCGTTGCTCCAGGACTAAAACCAATTGGAACAGGAAGACCTACTGCTCCGCCTCCAGGGCCTAAAATAACTTCAAGGCCTCCGCCAGTTGCTCCAGGCCAGAAGCCCATCAAACCTTCGACTCCAGCTCAAAGGCCAGTCAGTACAGGAAGCCCAAAACCACCGCCTGCAAGTGCTCCTGTTGGTCCAAGGCCGCCACCTGTTGCTCCAGGACAAAGGCCTATTGGAACAGGCAAGCCTACTGCTCCGCCACCAGGGCCCAAAGTAACGCCAACCCCTCCTCCAGTAGCACCTGGGCAGAAACCAATTCTAACCAAAACTCAGATTCATTTTAGGAATTTAGAAACTGCTACTGCTGCTTTGAAAAGTTCAAAACCTTTAACCAGTTCGCAAGCTGCTCAAATCAAAACATCCTACCAGGAAATACAGAAATTAATCCAATCCAGAACAAAACTGAATCCAAAACAAACACAAATATACCGGGACTTTAGAACCAGACTTCATATTGCTCCAGGTGCTGATGCAAGTCACCTTCTACAATTCCAAAAAATAGTTTCTGGAAACCAACTTGTTACTTCAAATACAATCTCAGGAGTTCTTGCTTCAAGGCAAAGGCTATTGACAGTTGGAAAAATCAGATCATTATCTACGGGCGAGAGCAAAGCACTTACTGCATTTGATGCATCTATTAAAGTTCAAAAAGTAAGAGATCTCAAAGTTATCTCTTCTTTCAATACAAAATATTCAAAATTAACAAACAAACCTTCACAATCAGAAATTTCTATTGCCAGATCCGCCTATGAGCGGATGGCACTTCTACAAAAATCCAAACTGACATCTATTCAAGAATCAACAATTCTCACAGTTCACAGAAGGCTATTGGATACGTTTGGAACAACGTCTGGAGGGGCTGCTTCTGGAGCAACTCTTTCTTCTGCTCCATTACTAGTGAAATTTGTAAATGATCTTCGATCTGCCAATTCGGGAGTTAGAAGTTCTGCTACTGCGAATTTCACCCAGCTTCCAAAATCAGTTCAGGATCAGGTGAGGGCATTACAACAGCATTTCACTAAGAATAATTTATGGTCTGCGCAAAGCAAGTCCCAACAACTTGCAGCAGCTCGGGCATATGCTGAAAAAATAAAACAGCTTAAGTCAGAGCAATAAACATCAAAATTTAAATAATTCTGATATTTATCGTATTGTAAATTCTAGTGAATCTACAATCAGACAAAATTTATGGAATTTTGTCTTACTCGTAAAGGAGAGCAATTTTTATGAAACTCGATAAATCTGACTTTTCAGAATGGTACAATACAATAACAAAAGAAGCAAAGCTTTGCGATCTTCGCTATGGCATAAAGGGATTTGTAGTTTTCATGCCCTGGGCAGTTATGACTATGAACAAAATGTATTCAATGTATGAGAGCGAAGTCGAATCAAAGGGCCATGTGCCTGCACTATTTCCTGCTCTTATACCTGAAAATTACTTTACAAAAGAAAGTGATCATGTTGAAGGTTTTGTTCCAGAATGTTTCTGGGTTACTTCTGCAGGAAACAATGAGCTTGATGAGCGATATGCAATGAGACCAACAAGCGAAACTGCAATGTATACAATGTATGCCCAGTGGATTCAGGGTAAGAGCGATCTTCCGCTCAAGATTTATCAAAGATGCCAGGTATGGCGATATGAAACAAAAGCAACAAAACCATTTATCAGAAGCAGAGAGTTTCATTGGATAGAAGCTCATGATTGTTTTGCAACAGAAGAAGATGCAATGAATCAGGTTCGAGAAGATATGCAGATGACTGAGAATACAATCCATGAACAATTTGCAATTCCTTTCTTCTTTTTCAAAAGACCCCAGTGGGATAAATTTGCTGGTGCAGTAAATACATTTGCAGCAGATACTTTGATGCCAGATGGAAAAGCACTTCAGCTTCCATCTACTCACATGCTCGGACAAAATTTCTCAAAGGCATTCAATATCAAATTCATGGATGATGATGAGAAGGAAAAGTATGTCTGGCAAACTTGTTATGGTCCTGCAATCTCCAGGATTTATGCAGCTTTGATTTCAGTTCATGGAGATAATAATGGACTAGTATTCCCATTCAAACTCGCTCCAGTGCAAATTGTAATAGTTCCAATTTTCAAGGAGGAAAGCAAGGACAAGGTTTTATCAAAAGCAAAAGAAGTTGAATCTCTTTTGACAAATTACTCTGTAAAAATTGATACAAGCGCCAAATCTCCAGGATTCAAATTCAATGAATGGGAGATGAAAGGAGTTCCAATTCGTCTTGAGATTGGAATGCGCGATGTTGAGGGTGGAGTAGTCACTCTTGTTCGAAGAGATACAAAAGAAAAAGAGCAGATAAAACCAGAAAACCTTATAGAAAAAATCGAAGAAGTTTCAGAATCTCTTCGGAAAAATCTAAAAGAAAAAGCAGACAGATGGTTTGCTGAAACCTGTTCTTCTGCAGAGACCATGGAAGAA
>JAHJDH010000017.1 GCA_018812625.1 Microcaldota archaeon
AAATAAAATAAAAAATATAAAAAAAATTATTTTACTTGTTTTTTGGCCATTTCAGTTACTGTTGGAATGACTGTTTCTTCTCCATTGTATACCTTGTATGCAAGGTAAAGAAGACCAAGCCAACCTACTGGGAAACAGACTAATCCGATGACTACAAAACTTAGTACAAAACTAACTACCCACCATGCAACGCCAAGGATAAGTCCTTCCCATGCATGGAACTGAAGTTTCTTGTCTTCTTTTTTCTCAGTAGCCAATACAATGATTGGAACTAATATCGGAATTGCGTAACAGAGTGCTGCCCACAATTTGAAATCTTTATTTCCGGTTGCTGCTGCTTTTTTCACTTCAGCCGTTGTTTCTTTTTTCACTTCAGCCGCTGCTTTTTTCACAATTTTTTCATCTGCCATTAACTTAACCTCGAGTCCACGTTAGTGGGTTACTGGTATCTAACAGGGCATCTTTATAAATATTTTTCGGAGGAGACAAATCCTTAATGCAAATTTTTAATTCACTATCCAAGAAGCTTGAGCCATTCAATTCCATAGAACCAGACAAAATAATGATGTATGTCTGCGGTTTGACTCCCTATGACAATGCGCACATAGGCCACACTCGAACTTACGTTTCTTTCGACGTTGTTAAACGATTTTTGATCAAAAGAGGCTATATCATATACCATATTCAAAACATCACAGATGTTGATGATAAGATCATCAAAAGATGCAAGGAAACCGGAGCAGATCCAAAACAGCTGACAAATCATAATCATGATGATGCGCTTGCTCTTTTTGCTCAGCTTCATATTTTACCTGCAGATGTTTATCCAAAGGTCACAGAACATATCCCTGATATCATTGCAATTATTCAAGAGTTGATTGCAGCAGGAAGTGCTTATGAAACTGAAACTGGTGTTTATTTCGATATTTCTTCGTATGAAAATTATGGAAAGCTTTCAGGACAGAACCTAGAGCAAATAAAAGCAGGCTCAAGGTTTGGTGTTGATGAGAGCAAGAAAAATCCTGGGGATTTTGCCCTTTGGAAAAAAACAACTGGAGAAATAATCGAATTTGATAGTCCATGGAGCACCGGACGCCCTGGATGGCATATAGAATGCTCTGCTATGGCAAGAAAATATGCTAAGAGAACTTTGGACATACATGGCGGTGCGCGTGATTTGATATTCCCCCATCATGAAAATGAGGTTGCACAAAGTGAGGCAGCAACCAAAGAAAAATTTTGTAATTATTGGATGCACACTGGTTTTCTTACTGTAAATGGAGAGAAAATGAGCAAGAGTCTTGGCAATTTTATAACGGTGGGTCAGGCACTTTCAAAATCCAGTTCAAATGCTCTTCGTCTTTTCTATCTTCAAGCTCATTATAGAAGCCCGCTTGATTATGATATCGAAAAAATTTCTGCAATGGAGGAAACAGTTGAACGCATTTTCAATTCTATGGGCCTTATCCGTGAAATTTTGGGAAGCGGGGCTGATTCTGGAGCAGATGCAGAATTTAGATCAAAGAGTAGCGAGCTTTTGGATTCATTTTACAAAAACATGGAAGATGATTTCAATACTCCAGAAGCACTTGCATCAATGTTTTCATTGCTTAGGCTTGCAAATTCTCATTTGCAAAAACCAGATAAAGAACAATTAATTAAAGTTCTTTCTTCTCTTGAAGAAATTGTCTGGATAATGGGTCTTGTTGAGCAAAAACCCGATGCATCAAACAAAATGCCCCAAGTCAATTCTCTTCTCGAAGAATTAGGTTCAAGTGTGCATAAATCAGTTGAAGAAAGTATGAAAACTCTCATTCAAATGCGATCTGATGCTAGAGCTGGCAAAGATTTCGCAAAAGCAGATCTTATCCGCTCAAAATTAGCTGATATTGGAATTACTCTTGAAGATAAGCCTGATGGCACAAAATGGAAATTATCCTAGTATCCTTCTTTGTATTCTTCAGAGCTAACTTTTCTTCCAAGCATAAGAGAAATATTTCCCCATGTCCAAAGACCAACAGTTCTGAAAAATCCATTTGACTTGAACCTTCTATCTGAAAGTGTAAGTGTCAGATTGCTGTCATACTTTATCTGCTTTGAGCGCGGAAGTCTTCTCATAAGGTCAGCATCCTCACAAACAACTGATCTATATCCGCCAGCTTTCAGGAAAACATTCTTTCTAAATGCCGAATTATTTGGTGGAACATAACATTCCTTTGTAATTGCATGGTTTGCCCGTCCAAGATGAAAAATCACATGTGAATATGAATCATAAACAAATTTCCATGCCTTTGATTCAGAACTATAGAGTGTTAATCCTCCAAGGAAAAGAAGATTCGGGTCTTTGAAATGATCCTTGATTCTTTTTGCAAATCCTTTTGGAATCTCAGTATCTGCGTCTACAAATACAATGATGTCATTTAATGCTTTCTTTGCTCCTTCTGTTTTGGCAAGTCCATTTCCTACTTTGGGCTGCATTAAAACTTTTGCTCCATATCTCTTAGCAATCTCAACTGTTTTGTCTTTGCTGAAGCTGTCGACGACAATGATTTCATCTTTTGCACTTAACTGCGGCTTTAGGTTCCCAAGTACTTTTCCGATGAATGCTTCTTCATCTAAAGTCGGGATGATGATAGTCAACATACACAATTCTCCATCTTTACCAATATAGTTTATGAGACAAAATATATAAACCTCTTGTTCGTATTTCCATGTGACCAGAAAATTAGAGTTGAACAAACATGCAAAAGAAACCCCCCATTGCCAGAGCGAGCAGTCCCACTGCCAAAGCAAAACCTACGGAACCAGTTGGTAAAAAAAGAGGCGCATATGCCATTTTTTCAGGATTTCTTGATCCTGAAATCGGAAAAGATGCACTCATGAAGCTTGGCGCTAAGAGCTCTTCTCCATCTACAGGTTCAAGAGGTCCTGAGAGGATAAAACCTTTTGAGCAGGTTCTTGCGGAATTCACGGATAATGTAGTTTCTGCAACTCGGGAAATGCCAAGAACCAGGGCTTGATATAATAGTTCTACCACCTAAGTAGAATATATCCCACTTTTTAATCTTTTCTACCTATAATCTCATGTTATGTCTGTTACTGTTAGAGAAATTAAGGACTATTGTGATCCTTTTCTTGCTCGCAAAACAAGTAGATTCAAACATCTCAAAGGAGTTCTAAGTGTTTCCAAACTTAAGGATTTGAGACTTGCCAAGGCATTTGCAAATCCAGGAGAAGGAGCACGCAATTTTATTGCTGCTCTAGACTCTGCAAGAGCTCCTCTCAGAGAACCAATATTAGATATGCTAGATGAATTTGGGGAGCATGGTTATACTGATCCTCAGGAAGCGCACCATGCAAGACTTCTTCTTTGGCGGGAAGTCCAATCACTTTTTATTGAAAATGGAATCCATACTGATTTTGGAAGGCCTTCAAGTGTTGGCCTTATACTATCCAAAAGAGAAATCCAGGGAATTCCAACATACTTTTTCCTCGGGGAGTCCTGGAGTGTCAATTCTTTTTCAGGAAGATTTTATCTTCCAATTAATGGAGAAACACCAAGGCTAACAGTAAATGTTTCATCATCTGGCGGCAGATTGATGGAAGTTCTTGATATGCTCTTTTGCGGAGCAACTGATAACCTTGATGTTATTCAGAAAAGCCTGGTCCGAATTCCAAGAGACGAACTTCCAGCATTTATAGAGAGGTTTGATCTTGGGGAAAATGGCGCTCCTTTGATGCTGATCCTCCATACAATAAGCCTTAGAGAAGATGTGAGAAGGCTTCGGGCTGTCATGGAAGATGCTGCTTCGCCTCAGGAAGTACTTTTAAGCTCATTAAATCAGCAGATTGGTTCTGTTGTTGCTCATGAAACTGCTCACATTGAAGAGAGAAAAGCAAATGGTTCAATGCCAGTTTCAAAAGAAGTCCGTGAAATTCTTGCATATCTGATGGAGGCAACCTATGCCAATCCAAATGTCGCATACCGAAACCTTCTTGACCGCTCATTCGACTTCGATGCTGTTATGCCAGCTCTTAGAATGGATGTCGAACTAAAAGGAACAGTACCATCATTTCTTGAAGGAGAAGATTTCCTTCGAGCGCACGCGCTTGATGCACTGGACGAGCAGTTCCTCAATCTCACAGGCCAAGTTCATACTGATCTAGTTAGTGGACAGGCAATTAGAGATGTTCAAACATCAGACTTCCTAACTCTGGAGCACATGCCACTTATCGAGCGAATAATCTGCAATCCGTCTCTAAGATAGCTTTTTGCTAAATTCCTCGAGTTCTTGGGAAAGCACTGCGCATCTGTATCTGAGACATTTCAGATCATTTATGTTATAGGTTGTAATCTGGGTTTTTCTAACTTCAGTTACTTTATTTTCCCAGAATCCTATATTGAATCCTCCTCCGCGAACTGCGCTATTGATCACTTGCGCTCTTTGAAGGATCATCCTGCAATCTATTTCTATGTCTCTTTTTAGGTTTTGTATGAGGTCGTCTACAGGAACTGCATTTTCTACTTGTGGAACTGCCACATGGGTCCTGGCCATAACCTACAATTACATAGGATAATTAAATATTTTCCGCGTCATTCTTTATTATGGGAAAAGTATCAATAGCAGTACTTGCATCTGGGCGTGGAAGCAATTTCAAATCTATTTTAAGTGAAATCCATGCAGGGCGATGCAATGCAATTGTCAATGTTCTAATTACAAATAATCCAGATGCTCCTGCAATCGAAATTGCAACACAAAACAATGTTCCAGTTGAGATTCTTGAGCCGAAAAACTTCTCTTCACGAGAGGACTTTGATGATAAAATCAAGGAAACTCTTGATAAGTACGATGTTGAACTTGTTGTTCTTGCTGGGTACATGCTTATTCTCAAAGGAAAAAAACTTTTGGACTCCTACCAGATAATTAACATACATCCTGCACTTCTCCCATCATTTCCAGGAGTTGATGCACAAACTCAAGCATTTGATCATGGAGCCAAGATATCCGGAGTTACTGTTCATTTTGTTGATGCTGGTCTTGACAGCGGTCCCATAATCTATCAGGAAGCAATTGACATTTCAAACTGTAAAACTGCAGAAGAAACTGCTGAGAAAATTTTGAAGATAGAGCATTTAGCATACGCCAAAGTAATCGACTTATTCTCAAAAGGAAAATACGTACTGGAAGGAAGAAGAGTAAAATTTCTGAAAAATGAATAAAATTCTATTAAACCGGCAATCCAATTTCTCCTAATTTCTTTTTTGCTGCATCTGCTGCAGGTTGGTATTCAAGAACACTTCTTCTTGCGATGAAAAGTAGCTGATCTGCCATTTGAACGCTATCCATATTGCTAAGTTCTGTTATTGCTTTAGTGACTTTCTCTGGACTATATGTATAGAATGGTCTTTTCTTTGGGTCTTTTGAATGATGCCACCAGTTGCCATACATGGTGTGGCTCCCCATCATAATGGCACTTGGTCCACTTCTTTTTTCATCTTGCATATGCGCCAAGGTATTAGCGCAATGAACCATCACTATATCTTTTGCATTGATGATTCTAGTTCCTCTTCTTTTTTCTTCAAGAGGATCTTTTGTAGTAATCGTATTGAGTGGATCAATTCTATTTCGTAATTTCTGCATAATCATGTTAGTAATAAAAGCACTTAAAAATAGTTGGAAAAACGGGCTGTTGTGAACAAGTTCACTTCATTCCCGAATTCTCCTTAGCGAAACAGATACTAGATGAAAATTCGGGCCCGGAGGGATTTGAACCCTCGACCTGCGGATTTCTCCTTTTAAAAAAAAACAGCTCAAAACGACTGTTACTCTTTTATGAGTAAGAGTCCGTCGCTTTTGGCAATAATACAATACTTCAGAAGCATATATTATCCCTACCAAGCTGAGCTACGGGCCCATGAAGATTATATCTTCTTTATGAGAAACCAATATAAACTAATTGCTGGAGACGTTTTGAATGATATAATTGCTTCCATCACTAGTTACTCTCAAAGTTCCATTGTCGTATGTAGTGTTCCAGGCAATTCCATGTTGCTCCATTGCTCTTATGTATGGTTCTCTTGATCCTCCGTTTGCTGGAGAATCATCTGCGCTTCCTGTAATTATCATCACTTCTGGCTGTGCTGCAAGAAGGAAAAGAGTTATGTCTCTTGTTCCTTCTCCAAGTCCATAATAAGGAGCCTGGATTATCTGTGCTTTGATCTCAGCTGATTTTTCATTTGTCAGCTTTTGAACTGCTCCCTTCTGCAATCCTGACAGGAGCAAAATAGTCGTATTTCCATTTGTGAGCTTTGTTACAATTGCATCATTGTTGATATCATCAAACTTTGCCATTGGAGGTCCGATTATCTCAATTTGGATTCCATTGTATTCCTTGCTAAATCCGTCCTCAACAATTTCATGTTCTTTTACTGATCCTTTGACCTCATCCGTCAGTAAAATGTACTCTTGATCCCCAAATGTTTCGCCATTCCACCAGAAATGTTCTATTTCAAAGTTCTTTCTTACTGTTTCAATTCCACCATAGTTTCGTGGATCTGCATTAGTTGAAATCAATAATTCAATGTCATCAACACTTCTCGAATTAAGAAAATCAACAACCTCGTTTCCTTTTTCCTTTGGACCTCCATCAATCAATATGTCAAGGTCTCCCTTTTTTATCAAAACTGAGTTTCCATGCTCTGTTTTTCCAGCAATATCTATGAAGAAAACTCCAAGCGGCAGATCTGGATCGTATTCATAAGTAACATCTGTTGAGATTTCTGTTTCATTTTCCTCTGGCTCTTCCGGAACTCCTTCTCCTTCGGTTGTCTGGTTTTGCTGCTCTTCAATGATTATTGTAACTGGAGGAGGACCTTCGCTTTCATTTGTCTCATTAATAACTGGTTCGCGTTCTCCAACACATCCAAAGAGTAATAAAATAGCCAAAAGCCCAATAAGAATTTTCATAATCGCACCTTTCCTTGCTTGAGGTTTTCACGTATCTTTACTTCGAGCTCTTCTATTTTAACTCTTTCTTGTTCTCCATCATTTCTGTATCTTATGGTTACTGTACCATCTGAGAGCGTCTCATGATCGATAGTAATTGCATAAGGAACTCCGATTTCATCTCCTCTTGCATACCTTCTTCCAATACTTCCACTGTCTCTGTAAGTTACATCAAGTCCTGCCATCCTAAGTTGATCTGCAATCTCTGCTGCTTTCTCTCCAAGACCGTCTTTTTTCATCAATGGGAATATCGCAACATGATATGGTGCAATGGCCGGAGGCAAATCAAACCATTCCCAGTCCTTTTGCTCGCTCTTTGGCTTGTAGCAATGCTCGAGAATAGCAAGGAATAGCCTATCAACACCCATTGAAACCTCAACAACATGTGGCATGGTTTTTCTTCCATCAACATGAACCATCAGATCTTTTCCGCTTTTTGCAGAATGCTGTGATAAATCATAATCTGTTCTATATGCATTTCCAATAGTTTCAATATTCCCAAATGAAGTTTCAACTTCCATGTCAATATTCCCTTTGGAGTAGTGTGGAGTTTCATTCATATCAAGAACTCTCTGATACATTTTTTCCTCTTTGATTCCGATTGCTTTGTAAAACTCCCATTCTTTGATAATAAAATAAGCCATAATTTGGTTTGGACATAATTTTTTCTCAATCATTTCATTAGCATCCATTTCTGTTATCTGGTTTGCTGCATTCACGCGTATCTTTGATGATGCAATCTCATTAAAGCCATCAAAGTCTCCTTTTTCAGAATCAAAGAAATATTCAAGTTCCATCTGAGTGAATTCTCTCATCCGAACAAGTCCCTGTCTTGGGGAAATTTCATTTCTGAAGCTTCTTCCAATCTGGCCAACTGCAAGAGGTAATTTTGTTCCGTGATTTTTGAATAATCTTGGAAATGCAGTAAATATTCCTTGTGCTGTTTCTGGTCTGTTGTATGCAGGACGCTGATCTCCGCCAATTCCTGTTTTGAACATGAGGTTGAACATAAATGTTTTTCCAAATTCTCCCTTGCATTTTGGACACTGTATCTTTTGCTCTTCTACAACTGCATCAAGGCTTTCGAGTTTCCCATCCCATTTTTCTCCATGTTTGCTATAATGCTTTTCTTCAACAAGAGTATCTGCCCGAATGCGCGTATTGCATTTTTTGCACTCAATTACTGGATCTGCAAAACTTGCTACATGTCCTGATGCTTCAAGGACTGCTTCTGGTGTCACTATCGAGGTCTCAACTTCATGGTATCCATGGCTTTTGATGAATTTGGTTCTCCAGAGATTCTCAATTTTGTGTTTAATCAAAACTCCTACTGGCCCATACTCATAGAATCCTGCACTTGTACTATAAGGCTCATTGCTTGGAAAGAAAAATGATCGTGATAGAGCCAGCTCTAATATCCTCTCGTGTAATTGCATAACATCTCACTTAGTCTAAGTGGTTTTAAATCGTTTTCCCAAGTAACTATCTCATGGATGCGCTCAACTGGAGGTTTCCTGATCGAAGTTCTGCTTTGCGGGCTATCGATTTGGCATCTGCTATGCTCAGCCATGCATCGAGTGGACTGGAAGAAAAAAAATATCTCGAAACTTTCAATCATTCCAGAGATGCCATGCGTTTTGCAGCATCTGCGATTTTATTGAAAGACGGAAAAAGTGCTGATACCATTGATGAAACTATGCTATATTTGAAGAAAAACTATCCACACGATATTCCGGTTGATGCCTGGCGCACTATAGAATCTCAGATTATCGGAAGTGATCCCGGTCTTCTCAATCTGATTATAAGGTTTATTGGCAAAATAAAAAAGACGAGCGCGGAAGACGATGCTAAATATGCATTAAATGCTGCAATCGATTTTCTTGATAATGTAAAGCGAATGGTGGAACTATGAAAATAATATATCTTCTTCTTGTGGGATTACTTTTATTTGGATGTGCAGCTCCTGTTGACCGTGGGAATGTTAGTCAAAACACAACCTCATCACTTCAGCCTGAAGACAATATTTCAGAAAATCAGACAATAGAAAATGAAACAGTGCAAAATCAGACTGAGCAAGTACAAAGGCCTTACATCCGTTATAATGCAAGCCAGTTTAGTTTTGAATATCCAGATAATATGGAAGTAGATGAATCAACCGGAATTTTCAGTGGAATTCACAATATCAATGGCCAGACTGGCGAGCTTATGGTTGTTGTTTATTACAACACTAAGACGGCATTTGGTGAAAATCAGGATAAGATTTTCCAGGAAAATCCTTCTGCTGCAGTATCCACTCTTCTCGATGAGGATATGGAAGATGATCAGGCACAGATTCTCCATCTTGCTCAGGATGTCGGGGAGGTATCAACATACTCAATTGGACGCGATGCAGAAATTGCCGAAGTTCCAATCAAACTTAAATTCCCTGATTCGAAAGTTACCTATCAGGGGTATGCATTTGATCTGTACTCGCCAGAGCGCTCGCTCCATGCAAAAGTTAGAATACTTGCAATAGATAAAGATCTAGCTGAGGATATCAGAGACAATTTCCTTCTTTCCTTCAGAATGGAATAAGTTAAAACTTGTCTGAAATAAGTAAATCCTGTCATTGGTGTATTAATGGATATAGATAAAGACGTACTTCGAAAACAATTTGCAAAGGACTGGAAGAAGCATTACAAGCTTAATATCCTTGAGCAGGAAGGCTTCTCGCGAAGACAATGCAAAAGTTGCAACCGGATTTTTTG
>JAHJDH010000018.1 GCA_018812625.1 Microcaldota archaeon
CTATCATAAACTGGGTGTGCAAGAGGATCAGTAAATGGCGATAGCATAACTGGCATTAGTTGTACAATATTTTCATCCCACATAAAATCATGAAGTGACTTTAGCACAGCACTCTGAATACGCAAAATATCTTTCATTTCAGGTTTTGTTATCTGTTCAATTGTTTTTTCCATTGAAATTCACCGTTGCACTAACCGCACAACATCGGTATATATAGATTGTCCTGAAAAAAGAGAAATTATGAACAGAAAATAGGCATGTTTTAAAGAATTATGGAACATATGTTCTATAATGGAAGAAAAAATAGACGAGAAAGATCTGGCAATACTGGAGATACTTGAAAAACACGGGGATTATACAGTAAGACAAATTGCAAAAAAAACTCTTCTGGCACCGACGACAATTCATGCCAGAATAAAAAAACTTAAACGCAACGGCGTAATTCGAAAATACACGATTGACATTGACAGGAAAAAAATAGGGAAAAAACTTGGTGCATATATACTAATACTAGCAGATTTGAGATCTCTTAAGGAAAAACACAAGTCTCAAGTCGACCTTGCAAAGGATATTGAAAAAATTCCATCTGTTGAAAATGTTGACATTGTTACTGGAGGCTCAGACTTAGTTGCAAAGATATTTGTTCATGACATTGAAGAACTTGATAAAGTGCTTTTAGAGAGAATCCAGCTTCTTGAAGGCGTATCCAAAACCCAGACCATGATAATAATTCATTAATTATCGAATCAATAAGGTCATAAAAATGGATTATTTTGGCAAAGCTCATAGCAAAAAACTTAGAAAGCTTTAAAAATATCTCTAGATAATCCTTATTTCACCTTATTCTAAAAGGTAAAATGTTAGTTAATTTTAAAGAGGTTTTTGAATATGGCAGAAAAACAACACCTAAACTTAGTGTTTATTGGCCACGTCGACTCAGGTAAGTCGACTAGTGTAGGTAGAATCCTTTATGAAACTGGAGCTGTTTCCGAACAGGTACTCAAAAGATTGAAGGATGAGGCGTCAAAGCTTGGTAAAGCAACTTTCGAGTTTGCTTTTGTTATGGATTCTCTTAAAGAAGAAAGAGAACGTGGTGTTACAATTGACATCGCACACAGAGAGTTCGAAACAAATAAGTACCATTGTACTATTATCGATGCACCAGGGCACAGAGACTTTGTTAAGAACATGATTACTGGTGCAAGCCAGGCAGATGCAGCAGTTTTGCTTATCTCAGTCAAAGATGGTATTCAACCACAGACAAAAGAACATGCATTCCTTGCTAAAGTTCTTGGTATTAACCAAATTGCAGTTGATCTGAACAAGATGGACGCAGTTGGATACAAAGAAGAAGAATACAAGAAAGTAAAGGAAGAGGCAATCAAGCTCCTTAAGGGTATCGGATACAAAACAGACGATATTGCATTCCTTCCAGGTTCAGGTTATGCAGGAGATAACATTACCAAGAAATCAGAAAATACACCTTGGTACAATGGCCCAACACTTATTGAGATAATTAACTCATTTGAAGTGCCAAAAAAGCCAACAGACAAACCACTTAGACTCCCCGTTCAGGATGTATTTACAATCACTGGACACGGAACTGTCCCAGTTGGAAGAGTTGAAACTGGGGTTATGAAACCAGGAGATAGTGTAATTGTTATGCCTTCTGGAGCAACTGGAGAAGTTAAAAAAATCGAGATGCACCACCAGGAGCTTAGTATTGCAAATACCGGAGACAATGTTGGTTTCAACCTCAAAGGTGTCGAGAAGAAAGACATCAAAAGAGGAGATGTAATCGGTCCAAAATCAGACCCACCAACAGTTGCAGAAGAATTTACTGCACAGGTCGTTGTACTAAACCATCCAACAGCAATTTCAGTTGGTTACACCCCAGTATTGCACGTCCACACAGCACAGTTTGCTGGTCAAGTGATTGAAATCGTTGAAAAGAAAGATCCAAAGACTGGTCAACCATCTGCTGAAGGAAAAGACTTTATTAAAACCGGAGATGTAGCAATATTGAGAATCAAACCACTCAAACCAATCGTAATCGAGAAGTTTGCAGAATACCCACCACTCGGTAGATTTGCTATCAGAGACATGGGTCAGACTGTTGCAGCTGGTGTTGTCTTAGACGTCAAGAAAAAGGCAATGTAATCTTTTTTTTCTTATTTTTCTCTATTTTTATTTATTTAAATTTTTCACCCTACCATTGGATAAACTAATAAAGGTTAAAGTAAATCCAAATATGGTGAAAAAATGGAACAACTTTTGAGTTTGCCCAAAGAAGGCACATATAAATATGAACAGTTAGCTTACGTTGAGTCAACAGACGACATGATAAGCAAAACATATGGATTTCTAGCTTTTAAGGAAACTAATGCTAGCAGCGGAGATTGGAGAGTGAGAGTAACGGCTACTGTCACTACGGGCATTATGATGGATCCTAAGATGATGATCAAGAAATCCGAAGAAACTGAGAGATCAGGAAAAGAATTCTTTGTATGGGGTTCATCATTAAAACCAAGAGAAGGAAGTAATGATTCAAGGCTTGTTGAAACAATGATATTCCAAAAAGAAGGAAAGCCAACACATGTCGAACTTCATTTGATTACTAGAAATGCAGACGGAAGCCCAAAAGAAGAAAAGGTCATGAAGTTTGATTGGCCACAGTAGTTTTCTTATTTTTTCTTTTTATTTCTAATTTTGTTGGATTGATTCACCATATAGTTATATTTTTAAACACTTTCAAGTACATTCTATACATGGGCAAAAGAACAAGAATGGCAGTGATAGCCACAAGTACAGCACTTTTCCTTGCAGCAGGAGGATTTACGGGATATGCAGTTGTCCAGGATCACAAAGCAGAAAATGCAAGAGAACAGAAGATAGGACAGTTGGTACAAAGATTCAAATCATGCCCAGAGAGATATAGAACAACCAAAGAATGCCATGGCCCAGAAGAGAGAAGCAAACTTCGTGAACAAGCAGAATCTCAGAGGGCTTCCAAGAATTATGAGGAATCTGGCATGGGATTTGCAAAGCTTGGGATGTTCAACGAAGCTAGAGAAATGGCTGGAATGTGTGCAAGTGACGGAAATACTAAAGGCAGAACAAAAATTCTAAACGAAATTAGAGAAAGGACTGATGCTGATCTCTCGATGAGACAGTAAAAAACAGTAAAGTTTTATTAGTTATGAGTTAAAGAAATCACCATGATTACTAACATTGGCACTATTTTTGCTCAGAGCGAAGAAGGTAAAGAAGTTACAGTACGAGGATGGATCCACAGACATAGAAGTAGTGGAAACATGGTTTTTGCAGTTATTCGCGACCATACTGGAATACTTCAGGTTACTGTCAAAAAAGACAAAGTATCTGAAAAAGACTGGAAAAGTTCAAATGATGCATATGTTGAAAGCTCACTCATAGTCAGAGGAACTGTAAAAAAAGATGAAAGAGCCCCAGGCGGCTTAGAACTTCAGGCAACAGGATTTGAACTGATTTCAAGAGGAGAACCATTTCCAATTGCAAAGGATCTTAGTGAAGAATATCTCATGGATATTCGCCATCTTTGGACAAGATCCCAGAAGATTTCATCAATTATGAAAGCAAGGCATCACATTGTCAATTATCTTAGAGAATTTTTCATAAGTGAAGAATTTTATGAGGTAGCCCCACCAATCATTACAAAATCGGGATGTGAAGGTGGAAGCACTCTATTTGAAATGGATTACTTCGGAGAGCCTGCTTATTTGACACAAAGTTCTCAGATGTATGCTGAAGTGTTTGTGTTCTCACTTGGAAAAGTATTTGTTCTGGCCCCATCATTTAGAGCAGAGAAATCAAGGACAAAGAGACATCTTGCAGAATATTGGCATCTTGAGCCGGAGATGGCATTTTACGATCATAAGATGAATATGGAACTTCAGGAACAGATGGTAAGATATGTAGTTGAAAAAATGCTCAAAGAACATTCAGAGCTTCTTAAAACCTGCGGACGCAACCCACTTGATCTTGAGAAGATTAAGGATCCATTTGAAAAAATAGACTACAAAGTAGCAGTCGAAAGAGTAAATGAATTTGGCGGAAAAATGGAATGGGGAGAGGACTTTGGAGCAGATGAAGAAGCTCTACTTACTAAAGACCAGGAAAGGCCTTTGTTTGTCGAAAAATTCCCAAAAGCAATTAAATCATTTTACATGGAGGAAGACCCGAAAAACCCAGAAGTTGTGCTTGCAAATGATCTTCTTGCCCCACAGGGACATGGGGAGATCATTGGAGGCTCTGAGCGTATCTGGGACTATGATAAACTTCTTGCGAGGATGAATGAGCAAAACCTAGATCTCAAGAATTACCAGTGGTATCTTGACCTTCGAAAGTATGGAAGCATTCCACACTCTGGATTTGGACTTGGAATTGAGAGGGTTGTGAAATGGATGTTGGATCTTGATCATATTAGAGATACGATCCCATTCCCAAGAACTATCAATAGATGCTATCCATAGGTGATAGCTATGAATAAATATCTGAAGATTGCATTGTTCGGATTCCTGCTTTGGCTAGTTCCGTTTCTTACAGGATTTCTATTTGTTGACATGGAGGGAAATTTTACTGTTGATGAGATTTTCTTCAAGTCAATAATGATAATAGTTGGAAGTTTTACTAGCGTGGTCTTGGCAATTAATTATTTTAAAGATGTAAAAAAAGATTATGTCAAAGAAGGAACTGTTGTTGGAGTAATTTGGCTAATTATCAATCTGGGCATTGATCTGTTTTTTGTATCCAGCGGATTTTTCCAAATGACAGTAGTAGAGTACTTTACAGACATTGGAATTCGCTATTTGGCAATTCCAATATACACAATAGGAATAGGATTTATACTAAAAAATAGAAAATAAAAAAATGATTAGGATTAATCTCTTGGTTGTCTTTCAGTTGGAGGTCTTGCTTCACTAACAACCATGTTTCTGCCTTCAACTTCTTTTCCGTTCAGCTCAGCAATAGCTTTATCTCCGGCCTCGCCATCAGTAAATGTAACAAAAGCAAAACCACGTGGTCTTCCGGTGTTCCTATCTTTTACAATAAAAACATCACTAACCTCGCCATAAGCTGAAAAGAGCTCTTTGAGCTTATCAGCACCAAGCCTAAATGGGATATTCCCAACATATAATTTCTTTTCCATCTAATTCTACCTCTAAAAAATTTTTTATTAAAAAATAGGATATTACTCATCTGTGGCCATAAGATATTCCATGACATTAAACTTGTAATCAAACAACTCATTGCCCTTAAAGAACCTCTTTACCTCTTTCTCTGCAGTCTCCTTTGAATCAGAAGCGTGGATAACGTTTCTGGAAGTGCTGTTTGAAAGATCTCCGCGGATTGTTCCAGCTGGAGCCTTTGAAGCATTTGTTGGACCTACAATAAGACGAACAACTTCTACTGCTTCCTTGCCTTCTACTACAATTGCAACAATAGGATGCTTAGTAACAAATTTCTCAAGATCTGGATAAAAGGGTTTGTCCACAAGATGAGAATAATGATCTGCTGCAAGCTCCTTTGACATTTGTAGCATTTTAAGTCCGGAAATTCTGAAGCCTTTTGCTTCAAAACGAGAGAGAATGTTACCTACCAAGCCTCTTTGAATTGCGTCTGGTTTAACAAGAAGAAGTGTTTTCTCCATTCATTTCACCTACTTTTTCTTTTCAGTCTTTTTTGAAGTTTTCTTCTTAGCTTGACTTTCCTTGAATTCTCTTGATGCAATAGTCCATTTCTGACGTCTTCCTTCTCTCTTTAGCCCAACAAAGTTCTTCTTTTCTTTGCTGGAGTTAAAGTAGTAGATGGTTCCGTCTTTCTTGACGTACATCAATCCTTTTCCTTTTTCGATTTCAGTTGCTGAAAATGAGCATCGGACCATTATGTTCACCTGGCTCTAATTTCTTTGGCTTCTCGATCTGTTTCAAGAAGAACGATAACCATGCCTTTTTTCACAGGACCTTTAACATTTCGGAGAATAACTCTGCCCTCATCAGGACCTTTTAGGACCTTACAGAGAACCTGGTAGATCTCACCATAGACTCCTGTCTTAGTACGAATTTCAACGATCTCAGCTGGATAACCCTCACTCATTCAGATCACTTTTTTTCTGGCTTTGGAAGCTTCTTGATAATGTCCTGAAGTTTTTCAGAAGCATTTCCTGGGTTTTCAACTGCAACAGAAGAAGTTCCAACTTCAATGCCAACTGCCTGACCAAGTTCTTTTTTGGTTGGAAGGAATGCATATGGTATGTTATTCTCCTTGCAAAGCATAGGAATGTGAATAACAACTTCCTCAGGGGTAACATCTCCTGCAATTACAACAAGTTGAGCAGATCTTTTTTCAATTGACTTTGTCGTCTCGTTGACTCCTTTCTTAATTTTGCCTCCATCCTTTGCTACTGAGAGCATTTCCATAATTTGTGGCAAAAGTTCCTCTGGTATTTCTAAATCTACATATCCCATTTTTTCTACACCTCATATCATCGGCTGATTAAAAAGCGTATTCATATTGTATGATGGGTTTGTTTAAAAGGCTTGTGTTAGAGGACAGAACAGTGTATTGACCGGACTCCTTTGTCTTTTTTGAGTTCTGAAAATAATTTCTTAGTTAGATTTGCATCACAGCAAACCATCATAATATCAACACAGACGCCTTTATGGTGCTGGTGAACAGTTGTCTTTACAGCTTCATGAAAAGAATGAACAATTGCTGAAATCCTATTTTTATTTGCTTCTTCATAGGTAACCGTTATTACTGCATCCGAATGGCCGCTAAGAGAATCTACTCCTTTGTATTCATTAAGAAAAGAATTGATGCTTGCTCGAAGGAGCTTTGATCTGCTCTTAAAGCCAAGTTTTTCCTGGATATTATCAAGTTCAGTTAAAGTTTCCTGATCTATTGAAACACTGATTATCTCCATATCAATCATCTTTGATTTTTTCTCTAATGCTGTTTAAGAAAAAGGTTGTACTTGAGAAAACACACACTGGACATGGATGCGCTAGTGCGCTAACTCCAAAGATGACACTAATAGCCAGACTATCATTACCTTTCTTTAGCATATTTTCCTGCTTCATTAGTTAATAATATGAAAATTGATATTTATTAATATTTTGGAAAAAAGAGAAAAAAATTAATAATTAGCAGAATTCACAGACCCCTGTTTCAGCTGCTTTTTTCTTATACTCCTGATAATGTTCTGATCCGCAGAAATAAGCTTTTTTTCCTGCAATATTGGTTCTCTCGATCCAATTATCGCATTCTTTTACTCCGCAGATAAGACATTGTTTTTCTTCAGACATGTATATCACTCTTGTTCTGGAGATTTAACATCCAAACCTTCTCCTTCAAGAGGTTTATCCGTATCAATCACAAAAAGATCTGCAAGATCTTCTGTTTCTTCATCTGCTTCAAACTCTTCCTCATGTTCAACAGTACCCTCATCTGAATCATCCTCTTCAGTTTCAGCTTCTACATAGGTAGAATCATCATCCGAGACCTCTTCTTCGGCAGGAGGGGAAGTAACAGAATCATCTGGTTCTGTTGATTCAATCTCATCATATTTTACCCCTTCATTTGGATTTGCTTTTTTCCCAGCACACCCAAAGAAGAGGAATGATACTCCAAGCACCAGTAATAATACTATTTTAATGTCCATCTTATGCACCCTCCAGTATCAACCATCTCAGGTCATTGAATTCTTCAAGAGCATCCATTCCGTCTTCCCAGCATTCAAGATTTTCTTTTGCATAGTCAGAATTAACTTCAACCTCATCAGAATATTCGCACATATCAAGAAGATCTTCTACATCCTCGCGAAGTGCATCCTCGCGATCAAGAATCTCTTCTTTATTGTCGTTGTTGCTTGCTTCGATTATTGGTTCTGCATAATTGAGTACAGCAAGCATTTGCTCTGCCCTAAACAGGAATACAAGCCTGGAATGCCTTAAATGAAGTTTTTGAATTTCTTGCGGATCGTATGTAGAGTAACCAGGGTCTATATCCTCAATAAGTTCTTCTCCGTATTCCACAATTTCCTCCATGCCAGAAGTTTCTACTCCTGTTGCATCAAGAATTGCAATTTCTTCATTTGCTTCATCGAGCTCAAATTCAACATAATCTTCTGCTGCAGTTTTTTCCTTGTCAATAGCATCTTCCCGACAATCAGTACGATCATCTTTTAGAGAAGGCTCTCCTTCTCGAACACAGGAAAAGAATGCAAATGTTTTATGATCAAGTGCATCTTTGACAACCTCACCAATGAGTTTTAGGGAATCGCCTGCAATTTCAAGAATATTTAGGCCAAATGAGAATCTATTTCCATCTTTTGCAGCATCATAAATATCATCAAGATCATCTTCCAGGTCTTCAACATAAGATGAAGAGTCGAATACTGAAACATTTTCTTCAACTCCGCAGGACTCTCTCATTGAAAGCCAATCTTTTGCATAATCGACATCACAGGAAACATAATCTGCTCTAGCTTCCAGAACATCCGAAAGTGCGTCGTTTGCAAAAGACATCCCAGCAATCATCAATAACATGACTAGAATAAGTCTCATAGGCCAAAAAATAGATAAGAAAATTTAAATTAGAATGCAATTCCAAGGAAATGCAGAACCAGGACAAAAAACAATCCTCCGACGCCTCCAAGAGCTACAATTGCAACTGACCAGAAGTTAATTGCAATCCCAAAGCCGAAGAAAAAATTCAATGCAAAGAATGCGATTATTCCAAGTACGGAATTCAGTACTACCAGCATGGGTTTCTTGAAGAATCTTAGTATTAAAGTAATTAAGAAAAGCGCTACAAGAAGAGTTCCAAGTTCAATAATAAATGACATGACCTGATTAGGAAGTTCTTTCTTTTAATTATTGTGCAAATGATCGAGGAAACGTGATTTTGCCGCGGAAATGATGTGTCCAAGTTTTTCTTTATAAAGAAAGTTTGTGCTTGTTTAGATTGTTCAAATAGTCGGGGACGTTTCCCCGGATTGTGACCAGTCGAAGCCCAATTTGGGCTTCTTTATATTAACAAAAGGTGGTTGGATGGATGTACAAAATAAGATAAATAGCCTGGTTCAATACAGGGAAAATTTAGATAATGAAGATAAACAAATATTTGATATGCTCGTTGGGCATGCTAGAGAAATTGCATTTCTCCAAGCAGCCTGATCGTTCACCCCGAAGTTGCCATCAGGGTTGGGGGAAAATTGAGAGAGTCCCCCTCCCACTCTTCTCCAAAGATTATTGGCCAAAAACAAATTGTAGTAGGACTGGGTGTCTTGATCTGAGAACCTTGTCCATTTTTTCTTTCATTTCCTGAGATTCTGAAGCATGTTTTTGAGCAGTCTCAAGGATTTTTTGCCTTACTTTAATAGCATCGATAAGGTGAGTGTTCAATTCTTCAAACATTGCACCAAGTTCTTCAGCTTCTGCACCAAGAGCAGGTAGATCTACTTCTTCCAAAGGAGCATTACAACAGCAATCTTCACCACATTCTTGTGGATTGCATTCTTCATTACATTCTTCTTCAGCGTTGTTTTCAACATGAGCTTCTTGAGATTCTTCTTTTGGCTTTGAATCTGCTTTAGAAGTTTCTTCAGTTGGTTCGCAATCACAGTCTTCGCATTTTTTTTCACAATCTTCTGACATAATATTCACCTAATAAGTATGAAAAGAAGTTTGAAGGGGAAATGGACTCGAAAGACCATTCCCCTCAAACAAAACGGGATTAGCCTTTAGGTTTAGAAAATTACTTAAATAAATCGGATTCTGTTGGAAAAAATAAAAAATTAAGGTTGATTTGCTGGGCAAATCACATTTTTATCAGGACAGACAGGATTTGACCCAGGACAATCCGTACAAGCATAGACGTTGACCTGTTTACAACAACAGCTTGTTGTTCCAGCAGGATTTGACCACGAGCCGTATTTGCTGTAAACACACTTTGTCGTACACATTTCGGCGCTTTCTGAGGCAGCCTCACCACATGCAGCAGCACTAGTATATCCGCCACCTAGTGATTCACTATAGCCCTGGCTACTGCACCATGATGGACAGTTAACTACTGGTGGAGCGATACACTGGCAGCTGATACAGCTTTCACCACTGCTACAATCGTGAACATCCTCGCATTGTTCGTTCAGATTGACAATACCATCACCACAGTAGAGATAGGTTGTTGTAACACAAGCACAGCCACTGCAACGTGCACCGCCATCACAATCCCCATCTGATTCGCATTGTTCTGGAGATGAAACTATTCCGTCTCCGCAGTATAGATCTTGTGATTCTTGCTCGCATTCACAATATGAATTGCAGTATTCGTTAGAGCTGCATGCAGAATCATCATCCCCATCGCATTCCTCAGAAGCTTCAACTTCATCATTTCCGCAGAAAGGATCTTCTACAACATCTTCAGGATTCACACATGCGCATGAATAACAGACTTTTCCTGATGGACATTTTTCAGTATAGCTGTTTCCATGATCACATTCTTCTGGAGCAATAACTTTTCCATCTCCGCATTGAGTTTTTTCTCCAACACATTTGCAGATACTGCACTGCTGTCCGGATGGACATTTGTTGTAATAGACACTTCCTCCATCACACTGCTCTCCAATTTCAACAGATATTTTTCCATCGCCGCAAACTGCAGTTGTTTCAAGTTTTTTGCAATCACAAGCACTGCAATATAGACCGGCATCGCACTTGTTAGTGTTAGTACTTCCCCAGTCGCAAGCCTCAGCTCCAGTAATCTTTCCATCTCCGCATTCAACTACAATGTCTTCAGATTCGCATTGACATTCTGAATTGCAGACCATAGAGCCATAGCAGCCAGTTGGGGTTGCAGCAGGATCGCATTCTTCTACTCCGCCTCCTGGAACAAATTCAGTAGAGACATAACCATCTCCGCATCTTGGACTAATTGTTTTGTTGCTTTTGCAGTAACAGAGAACCGGATCGCAGTTATATCCGTTTCCATATGCCTCAATGCAATCATCCCTGCATTCGACCCCAATTGAAACATTGAGATCCCCAACATTTCCAACTATTGTATTGCTTGAACAGGTTGGACGGGAATCTTTTACACACGTACAAGACTGAGCATTACACACATATTCAGAACCAGCATATTCTGCACAGTCATCTAAACATTGTGTTTTGCTCGAATCAAAGTTATTTACATCAGTTGCAATTACACTATCTGTATTCCCATAACAACTGAGTCTTTCAAGATCAGATTTTGGAATACAGTAACAAGTTTTCATGTCGCATTCTGCACTACCCCCATAAATCTTTTCACAATTATCAACACATTGCCTTACTGATGAATCAAAGCGCTCGTGTGTTTTGCCAAGAGAATCATCTAAGTATGCTTCATCTGTATTTGCAGCACAGTGAAGTTTTTCGCCAGGTTTTGTCCTACAAAAACAGTCTTCCATATCACAAACAAAACCTTCACCTAGTTTTTCGCAGTTATCTTCACAGAGGAATATTCCTGGGCTAAATACATTGAATCCATTATATATTCCATCAAGTGTATTTCCAGCACAAGTTACAGAAGGTTCGCATTTGCATGATTCTGCATTGCAAACCAAATCAAACCCAAATGCTGCAGAATATTCGTTACAATCATCTTTGCAGATTTGAGTTTGCGGATTGTATGATTCTAATTCGTTTGGACTAAATGTAAAATCTAATACGTTACCCATACAACTTACTTCTGTTTTTGGCTTTTTGGTACATGTACAAGATTGAGCATTGCATTCATACTCAGAGCCAATATATTCAGTACAATCATCCAGACATTGTGTTGCTGCCGGATTGAAGTTATTTACATCAGTAACTGATACATGATCAGTATTTCTTGAGCAACTGAGCTCCTTAATGTCTTCAGAAGGAATACAGTAACAGGTAATTGGATCACATACTGTATAACTTTCAAAGATTTCAGCGCAATTGTCAATGCATCTTTGAGTGCTTGCATCAAATGCATTGAGTGGTTTTCCTGTTGCATCAGTTACATATGCATCATCAGTATTTGCAGCGCAGTATACGTCTTCTCCAGGAGCTTTGCGGCAGAGGCATGATTCGATATCGCATTTGTACCCCTCACCGAGAGTTTTGCAGTTGTCAATACACTGTCCACCTGTGAAACTGTTTTCCCCATAATAAACAGTATCATCAGTATTTCCAGCACAGGTAGTTGCAAGCTCACAGATGCATGTTTTTGCATTACAATAAACTTCGCTCAGATCAAAGTACTCTTTGCAGTCATCAGTGCAAACCTGAGTTGCTGGATTGAAAGTATTGTTTGAAGCCCCAACGACATCAAAGTTATTTATTGTATTTCCAGAACACGCAACGTTTTCCTTGTAAGGTTTGCTGCAGGTACATGAACCAACATTGCATTCATAGCCTTCTCCAAGCTCTTTGCAATTATCTTCACATTTCATTGAAGCTGGATCAAATGTATTCTTATCTGTCCTGGCAACTTCTTGAGTATGTCCCGCACAGTTTCGTGTTTCGATTTCTTTTGCTTCACAAACACATGCTTCTGGATTACATGTCATACTACTACCAAACTGTTCTTCACAATCATCCTTGCAAATATCACCTGCTTTGAATGAAGAACCACCAAACACCTGTGCCCAGCTGTTGTCGAAACAGGAAACATTCTTTGGTTTTGGAGGGACCTGCTTTTTGCGGCATGAACAGCTCTTTGCTTCACATTCATATTCTTGCCCTAATTGCTTACAATCATCAGTACAGATCTGACCAGCAGCAAGAGGTTGTGCTGGACCAAATAGTCCGGAATTACCTGCGCATGAAAGTGCTTGTGGTTTTGGTTTTTTGACACAACTACAAGTTGGATCGCATGAATATGCTTTTCCATAAACTGCAGCACAGTCATCTTTGCACATCATTCCAGGTGCCCATATTGAAAGGCCAACTACACCAGCCATAGTATTTGTACTACAATCAATACTATCATTGCCTGGTGGATAATCCGGAATACATTGACAGTTTGCAAGATTGCAGAAATCAGCAGGATTTGGACATGCAATTCCAACTTCGCATTGTTCAAATGGAAGATTGATTACTTTATCGCCACAGTATGGTCGCTCATCTTCTTCACTAAATTCACGAAGAGGGCTTACTGCAGGATTCCTGTTCACAACTCCTCCGATTGTCGGATCAAGGACATCTACTCCGTTCCATGAGCCGGCAGTATAATAAGAATAGTAAATTTGTCCTGGCGGGGATACTTTGGTCCACCATAGAACTAAGCCAATGCTTCGGTCTTTGATAAATGTTAATGAAGAGCGATCATCACTTTCTTTTAGACTTGAAATAGTAGGTTCGCTAGTTGGTGAATTTACATTTGGTTGGTGGAATAAATCTTCATCATCAGTATATGCACCATTGGCAATTTCTCCAGAATCATATGAAACATCCGGCATTTTACCATCTGCAAAGTGTTTTGAACTAGAGCCAAGTTTTGCAGAATAAAGTTGATTATCAGATCCTGGCCATACAAGAGTTACTTCAGATTTAGTATCAGCAACTGAAATTCCAGTTCTTTGATTTGTTGGAACATTATTGTCAAGAAGAGCATCACTGCCAACCTGGATTGGACTTGTCCAGCCAGCTGAGGAATATGATGCTGCATAAGCATTGGTGGAAGTGGAACCTTTTCCTGTAAAGACAAGATGATACCCAGCATAACCATAAGCAAGCTCTGGAAGAGAAACTTTTGATATTTCGGATGTATCAATTTTCTCAGGAGTTGTCCAGCCAGCAGTATTGGAATAATATGATGAATATAATTCTTTAGAGGCGCGTACCCAAACTGCAAGTGCATTTCCTTTGCCATCTACTGCAACTGTTGGATCAGTAAATGTAGAATCAGAACTTATAGAGTCGGGTTTTGTCCAAAGAGAATTTTGCCAAAGAGAATAGTATATTCCTTCTCCTTCTTTTTGCCAAACTGCAACAGCAAACTTCTCATTTGATGAAACATCAGGGTCATGGTCATCACCAGCATCAATTGCAATTGGTGCGGATTTGCTACCGTCAGGAACTTGCCAACTGAGACTATCCTGATCCCATAATGAGTAATGTATGTCCCAAGTGTCTCCTTGGTGTTGCCAAACTGCAATTGCATCTGGTCCTTCGGAGGATGGCATAATACATCCTACTACTGACAATGATAAAAGTCCAAAAATGATTAAAGTTCGCAATAAATTCACGATCCCACCGAGGAGTTTAACTGTCAGATACTTTATAACTCTTTGGTTAAAGAAAACTACAAAAACTACAGCTTTTTGCAAAGCATGGTTTTCTCAAGGCGTTCCATAAATTCAACTAATTTGGAAACAGTCTCAGCACTTAGCTGATTTTCAATACGGCAGGAATCCGCATATGCAGTTGCAGAAGATACGCCAGCCATCTTGAATAGCTTTAGAAAGATCTGGTAGCGTGCTTTTAGTGCAATTGCCTTTTTTCTACCTTTTTCAGTGAGAGAAATGTCTTTTCGCTTTTGATAATTAATTAGCTTGAGCTCTGCAAGTTTTTGAAGCATTTCTGTTACTGATGGAGCAGAAACATTGAGATTTCGAGCAAGATCTTTAGGCCTTGCAGAACCCTTTTTTTCAATAATTTCATATAAGGCCCGCAAATAGTTCTCCACAGCTCTGCTTGACATGAACATCATATGGAGTCAATGTTTTTAGAGATTCTGATCAGAACCAGATTGATAAATTAATCTACTGCAGAAATTTAAAAAACTGATACCGCATACAAACAATGGATGAATCGAGCAGCACTGGCGATTATGTTTTTGCTTATTATTAGTGGTTTTGCCTGCGCCCAGTCAGAGACAAAGACATTTATCGGCAATATTAGACTCCCTGAATCTGCCAATAACCTGACATATGAGGAGCGTCTGGAGTACATAGGAAACAGAACTATCATAGTGATTGGAAATGACGCTGATTTGATTGAGCGTGGGGCAATTGAACTCATAAAGTCAAGCAATCCATGGCTAGCCAATGCTAACCAAACGAATGCACCTGCAGATATCAACAAGTATCTTGCCGTGGTTCTTGTTGGAGGGCCTGAGCATAACCCCCTCTCGAAAATCGCCCTGCCAAGCATGAACACAAGCATGGATCTGGATTATGGTATAAGGATATACTATGGCCAAATGAATGGCATAGTGACTATCATAATTTCAGATGATCAGGGGTTCGCGAAAAGTGGCAACTTAAACCGAGGGCTTGTATATTCCCCACTTGTCGGACTGGTTCCTGCTGGAATGGAATCTGCAGCAGCGACAATACTCTCACTTGTACTTCTTGCCATAATGAACATATTACGTACGGTCTTTGAGTTCAAGACTCTGGACTACGGACGGAAAGGAAAGAAAATTGGAGATGGAGCAATTATAATAAAGGGAATAAACATTTCGGAAATGGGCGCCTTGATTATGGCTTCGAGCGTACTTGGAGTATCAATAAGCTGGCAGTTCTTTGGACCGACAATGGAGTTCCTAAATTATATTGTAATAAACTCGGCAATCTGTCTAATGGCTGCTTTGATCCATGAAATAACCCATAGGATAGTAGGCAAAAGATTCGGCATAAAGGTAGAATATAGGTTCTGGAAAGTGGGATCAGGACTAACACTGCTCAGTTCCTACCTTGGTAACGCATTCTCAATCCAGGGATTTGTACTTGAAGAGATAGTAGAAGGAACTGAAAAATGGAAAATTGGGATTATGAAACTCAGCGCACCGATTGTCAGCGCCATTTGTATGATTGGATTTGCTATCATGTTTATTTATTTCCAGAACCCGCTGCTGAAAACAGCATATCTAACAAGCTCACTTTGGGCGATGGCTGAGATACTTCCACTAAGATCACTTGACGGGGCCTATATCAAAAAATGGAATCCATGGATATGGCTTGGGGCCTTTCTATTCATAGGAACAAGCTATGTCCTAGTTGTTTTCTTTATTTAATAAAACATGGCTAAGACGTACGATCACCACAAGCCAGAACTATCCATGACAGTATGGAAAGGAAAAAGAATCCGCGGAAATGAACCGGGCTGCGAAACGCTTATTTTACATAAAAAAATGAACAATATTGGTGATTTAAATGAATGAAAATATGATGGATGATGAAGAGGTAAGGCTTTTGGCTGAGATAAAAAAATATAGGCAAAAGGAGCTCTATTCACTTAGCGCTTCCTTGGCTTAAGTTTGTTTTTCGCTCGAACTTGATTTTCATATTCATTAGTAAAGTAGATGCACTTAACGGGGCAAACTTCGGCACACATACTACAAAGGATACACAATCCCAGATCAACTTCCGCTTTTTTTGTTTTCTTATTAACAACAATTGCTCCGGTTGGACAATTCATCTGGCAGAGATAACATCCAATGCATTTTTTCCGATCAACATGGATTTTGCCCCTAAAATGAACAGAAATTTTGCTCTTCTTCTTGGGATAGTCAATAGTGAATGGTTTCTTGAACATATTTTTCAAAACATCAGTTAGTATTCCCATAGATTACACCAACAAGAAAAGATCTATAAATGCAAGAATTGCAATGATCAGAAATATTTTTGCCGTTCTGAATGTACAGTATCTTGGAGAGGTTGCCTGCATTAGAGCATAGAAGAAAACGAATCCAAGAGCAGCTGGAAGTGCGAATACTTTTCCAAATAGTAATAATCCTGCCATTAGTCCAAAGGCAAGATCTTTAATAAATTCAGCAATCTCAAGAAGAGCAAGATCTTTTCCATAATATTCTGCAAAGAAACCTGCCGACAGTTCTGTTTCTGCATTAACTACATCAAATGGAGTTATTCTGACGATAACAAAACCAATTAGAACCAAGAGAATAGATGCGACAGGAGCTTGCACAAATGCAAACTCCACATCAAAATCAGCAAGACTCACAATGCCGGTTTTTGCAAAAAAGATGGATAGCACCATCATAAAGCTCAGCTCATAGCCAAGCATCAGCAATAATTCCCTCATACTTGACTGAATTGCAAATGGGCTTCTGCTTGCAACTGCCCCGAAAATGTAGAAGGTATCTACTAAAATGAACAGATATCCAAGCACAAGGAAATTATAATCAAAATCAAATAGAGAATCTGTTCCAACAAATGCACTGGAGATTAGAATTATGATAACAATAGAAGTTATTATGGATGCATAAGGAACAGCATGGAAAATAGGATTTTTGTATTTTGTAGTTTTCTTTGAAAAAAGCTTGATCAAATCATAGAACGGCTGAATTATTGGTGGGCCAACTCGATTATGCATTCGGGCAATGAATTTTCTAAATATGCCTGCAAAGAAAATTGAGATGATAATAAATGCAAATGCTAGCACGAATTCTATCATTTTTTCTCTCCTTTAAACAGCTCATGGCTGGTCCAAACTTCGCTCTTGCCATCCTTTACTACTGCAACTCTTTCCATGCATGAAATGCAAGGATCCAAGCTCATAACAATAACTGGAACATCTGTGATATCTGCTCCCTTAACTGCCTCAGGAAACATGATAAGATTTGCAAGTGTTGGAGTTCTGAGTTTTACTCTTGCAGTTTTTCCATTTACTACTTTTACGAAATGGAAATTTTCTCCTCGGGGTGCTTCCGAAGCACCAACACCATAGCCCTGCGCAATTCTCTTAACTGGATATTTTGGAACTACACTGCCCTTTGGAATTTGATTGCATGCCTGCTCAACAAGATTCATTGATTCAAAAACTTCATCAAGCCTGACGAGTGTTCTTGCATGCGCATCACCCTCAGTTCTCATAATAGAATTGAGTTTGAGCATCTTATATCCCATATAAGGAGAATTAACCCTAACGTCATTATTGATATTGCATGCCCGGGCAACAGGCCCTACCAATCCGAATGTTTTTGCATCTTTTTTTGTTATTAATCCCTTTCCGATACAACGATCCCGAATTACATCATGGGAATCTACAGTCTTCCTATAGCTAATCAAATTTTCTTTGATGCTATCGAGAGTACTTAATGCAAACTGCAGATTTTCTTCACTAAATGTTCTTTTTGAAGTTCCGACGAGGTCAGAAGAATGATGAACCCGGTTTCCAGTCAGTTCATCAAACACATCAAGAATCTTTTCTCTCTCACGCATAAAATACATGAAAAGCGTATCAAGGCCAAGTTCATGCATCATAACTCCGGCCCATAGCAAATGAGAGTGAATTCTCTCAAGTTCAGCTACAATAACTCTCTGTAGTGCAACACGATCAGGAATTTCCACTTCGGCAAATCCCTCAACGGTTCGGAGAAATGCCATAGTATGGCATTGGGAACAAATACCACAGGTTCTCTGAACTGCATGAAGTGCAGTGTCCACTTGTTTGCCTTCAAGTTTTTCCTCAACACCACGATGAGCATAACCAAGATCAAATACTGCATCCTTGACAGTCGTTCCATCAACATAAAGTTTCAGGAATAGTGGCTCTTTCAAAGAAGGATGCTGGGGCCCTATTGGGAATAAACAAGTCTTGTGCATTATTTCTCCTCCAAAAATATTCTCTTTCCACTATATGGGTTTCCAGGGAATTTTATCCCATACATCTCAGTTATTTCTCCTTCCAGAATTGCTGCGTTTGGATGTATTGGAGTTATGCTTTCAACTTCTTTTTCATTGCCAATTTCTATTTTTATTTCTTTGAATTTAGGGGTTTTATCTGCAAAATGATAGTATATGGAAACCCCTTCATCCTCATTAACATAAGAAATTGAAACTAACCGATCGGATTTTGTTTTCTTGATCTCTTGAAGTATTTTTTTCATTTGAGTGCCTCCAGTATTCCTTTGATTATGCTCTCAGGCCTTGGCGGACATCCTGGAACAAAAACTGTTACTGGTATTATTTTATCCACTGGTCCGGCATGTGCATGGGAATCTTTGTAGATTCCGCCTGTAAGTGCACATGCTCCTATTGCCACAACCCTCTTGGGTTCTGCTAATTGTTCATAAATATTGAGAAGCCTGCTTTTGTTCTGCTTATTTACAATTCCAGTAACAACAAGAACATCAGCATGTTTTGCACTGGCTTTTATTTCAATACCGAATCTGGAAACATCATACCTTGGATTAGTGCATGCCAGAACTTCCAGAGTGCATCCATTGCACCCGCCAGCGTTGAAAAAACTAACCCATGGTGATTTTTTAATGCTCATTTTTTCCCCCAAATATCCTTAAGCAGCGCAGTTAAAAATTCAGAAAAATCCCTTGGAGCAAGTTCATTGACATCAAGGTCTTCTCCCCCAAGATAAAGTTTGTTTTGCTTCATATGACCATCTCCAATATCTCAAGGAGCACATATGGAACTACTCCAAGGACAACGACGAGAACTCCAAGAACTCCTGCAATTAATTTTAGTATTAAAGGAACATGAATTGTTTTATCAGACTTGTGAACTAATAGTGTGTAGCAAATCCTAAAGTAAAATAGGAAGCACACAAGACCAGCAAAGATTGCAGATATTGCAAGTGCCGGATGAATTTTGAATAAGAAGGAATAGAGCAAAAATTCTCCTACAAAAATATTGAATCCTGCCATCCCACCAAGAGAAAGACAACTCAAAGATAGAACAAAAACAAGGAATTTGTTCTTTTCATAGAGGCCAGCATAATCTACAAGATCATTCTTCTTAACAGCAAAATACAATAGAGCAAAAACAAGCATGAATAATCCTCCGGCTATTGTGAAATTCAAGGCTTGGAGAAATGCAAACCAAATTGATTTGCCGATCATAATTGCAGAACCTGCATCAAGAACAAAATAGGCCGCCTGGATAATTGTTGAAAAAACCACATATGAGATTATTGACCTTTGGAAAAGGCCCGCCCAGCTAAATGCAATAATCGAGAGTATTCCGATCATGACAAGGGGAAAACCCAGTGAGGAATCAATAACAGGCTCTTTGAAGAGAAAAAAGAACATTCCTGCAACTGCAATAATGAAAAATATGATTGCAAGGAATAACTTCATGGAAGAGGATACCAAATCAACAATTAAAAAGCTATTTTAGAATTCGGTTGAGATTTTTGATGATGGACTGTGCGCTCAGGTTGAGCTCTTGAGTCATCTTCTCAAAGCTTTTGGGCTGAATCCCAAGGAGATAAATTTTAGATTCTGGTAGCATTCTGCAGAGAAGAGATAGAGGAAGAGAATGTGTAGAGAGAGCATCATGATCTGCGTTTTCAGCTTCAGTAAGCATAGTCCCTCCAGGTTTTCCGCCAAAATCAACAGCATCAATAATCAGAATAATTTCTGGATTTATACGTCTGATTTTGCTTGTGAAGTTTTCTGGTGCAAATTCGCAATCAATTTTGTGTTTTGTTTCTAATTTGGATACAATATAATTGCCAATGCCATCATCGCCCCTATCAATATTCCCGACTCCAAGAATGAGATAAGTTTTGGAATTGAGAATATTTTCAATACTGATCATACCAAGTTTTACTTAGCAGAGATTTAAAAAAATAAAAGAAATTGACAAACTTCCATAGAGTTTAATAAATATAATTGAAAATATGAGTCCATGCATACGCCAGATGGATTTCTCACAAGTTGGATTTGTATTCTATTAATGATATTGTCGGTTATTCCTATCGTACTTTCGCTAAGGAATTTGCAAAAAAAATTCACAAAATCAAAAGTAATTGCTATTGCTGCAATTTCAACTATTATCTTTTTGGCGCAAATGATTAATTTCCCAATATTAAATGGAACAAGTGGACATCTGATTGGAGCATCCGTTGCACTGTTTATTTTAGGAGTAGATGGGGCAGTGATAGCAATGACAAGTGTACTTCTTGTCCAAGCGCTTGTTTTTGGTGACGGTGGAATGATCGCACTTGGAGCAAATATTTTCAACATGGCAATTATTGGAGTCTATAGTGCAGATTGGATTCGGCAAAAAATCAAAACAATAAGCAAAAATGCACAGATAGTCGTTTCATCATTTACATCAGTCGTTTGTGCTTCAATCCTTGCATCAATAGAACTTGCACTAAGTGGAACGGTTGGAATTGGATTGGTTCTTCCAGCAATGGTAATCACACACTCAGTTATTGGAATAGGTGAGGGGTTATTGGCGATTTTCTTAGTTGGATTATTTGCTCATAAATTGAAAATGCCATCATTAAAAATTTCAATCGCCATTTCAGGCATATCTTTTTTAGTTATTGCGGCTTTGCTTCCGTTTGCATCAACATCCCCAGATGGTCTTGAGAGAGTGGCAATTAATCTTGGGTTTTATGAATTGGAAACTTTGATTTATTCTGCCCCAGTTCCAGGATATGCACTTCCATTATTTGCGACTGTTCCGTATATTGCTTCGGTATCCGCAGCATTAATAGGAGCCATATTAACGTTTTTGCTTTCATATAGCTCAATTAGATTAGTTTCTTCACGTATAAAGTGATTTTATGGTATTGTGTATTATAGCATTTTTTGTATTTGCAGTAATGTCAATTTTCTCAGCCAAATATAGGCCCCTTGCTAAAGAGGGCTTTAGATGCGTATTTCGTACTATAATGCTCAAACCATGTGATACGGGAATGGATGAGAGGATAAAGGCAGAAGTAGTTTCAAAGGTCTTGAAGATATCCCCTACTCTTGCCAGATTTACCAATAAACACTTTACAATGATAGCATGGGCATTTGTTATCATTAGTTTAGGAAGCATGGTCTACAGCGGATTTGGCCTCTATAATTTCTACTTCTATGGGAATTGTGATGGGCCAGAGGCAGTTGGTGCATGCATCATCAATGACCTAACTGGAGACTATGGAAGATTTAGTGAACCAACTGATCTTATTGCCCCGACCAACTTTGATGGAATTGTTGCAGGAAACCCAGAAGCTAATATTACAATAGTGGAGTTTGGATGTTTTACCTGTCCATATACCAAAAAGGCAGAATCAACAATGAGTGAACTGCTTGAGAAATATAATGATTCAATATATTACGTATTCAAACCATTCCCACTTCCAAACCATCAAAACAGCTATGAAGCAGCAGTTGCAGTTCTCTGTGCAGAAAGACAAGGTGAACATGGGAAGCATTTCGAGCTCCAAGAGGAGATTTTCGAGCAGCAGGAAGTTTGTACTTCAGATGGCAGCCTCGCAATAAAGCAACTGGCACAAGATGCAGGACTTGACATGAATGCGTTTAATCAGTGTTATGATAATAATGAAACTGCAGATCAATTGGATGAGTACATACAACAAGGAAAGGATTCCCACATATATGCAACTCCAACATTCTTTATCAACGGAAAGACGATAGTTGGACCAAGGCCAATTGAAGAATTTGAGAAAATAATTAGTGAGGAGAGCTGATGAAAGATATTAGAGCAGATTTCCCAATGTTGAAAAAATATCCAAAAATCATCTATTTCGATAATGCATGCACTGCACTAAAGCCACAATCAGTGATTGATGCAGTTGTAGGATATTATACTGAATTTGGTGCCTGTGGAGGCAGAAGCTCACATCAACTAGCCAGAAAAACCAATAATAAATTAGATGAATCACGCGAAAAGGTTGCAAAATTTGTAAATGCTGATCCGGAAGGGTTAGTATGGACAAGAAATGCAACTGAATCATTGAATCTTGTTGCAAGTTCCTTTGATTTTTCACAAAAAAGAAAAGTAGTCACAACTGTAATGGAACATCATTCAGTTTTACTGCCATTTATGAAACTTCGAGATCAGGGCAAAATAGATCTTGAGATTCTCCCTTGCGATGAGTATGGAGAAGTAAGTATGGAAAAATGGAGCAGTGCAGTTGACAATGAATGCGCCCTCATAGTAACAAATAGCTGGAACAATACAACTGGAGGAGAGAATAATATTTCAGAGCTCTCGAAATTAGTCCATGATAATGGTGGATTGATTTGCGTTGATGGAGCCCAAGGCGTTCCGCATCATAAAACAGATTTGAAAGGAGAGAATATTGATTTTCTCTGTTTTTCTGGCCATAAAATGTTAGGACCAACGGGGATTGGAGCACTTGCGATGAGAAAAGAAGATATTCCAAAGCTCAAGCCATTTATCGTTGGCGGTGGAACAGTAATGAAAACAAGCACTGAACAGGCCGAGTCTGCAACAGACCAAACCAGGTTTGAAGCAGGAATCCAGCACTATGCCGGAATAATCGGATTTGCTGCTGCTTGTGATTATTTATCCGACTATGGAATGGAAAATGTTGAAAAACTTGAAAGAACTTTTGCAAATGCCATTGTCTCAAGCATAGTAAATGCAGGTGCAACAGTTTATGGCAAGCATAATCGAGCAGGGGCAGTTTGTTCATTTAATTTCAAAGGCGGCAAACCTCATGATGTCGCACTTATGCTAGATAAAGAAAACATTGCACTTAGAAGCGGATTCTTCTGCGCGCAACCAGGACTTGAGGCAATTGGAGCTGCCTCTGGTGCAGTTAGAGCAAGTGCTTACATCTACAATACACTTGATGAAGTTAAAAAATTCTCAGAAGCTTTGGAAAAAGTAAGCATACTTTATGGATAATTTGGATAAAACGCTCTTCTGCCTCTATTTTTAATATAGTCGCAATCCATTCTCATTACGAATCATAGAGTCGATAATTTATGAAATTCTCAGATTTAAAACTTTCTGGAAGGACAATTAAATCCATAAATGCATTTGGATATGTTACTCCGACAGAGGTTCAGGAAAAAACAATAGACCAGATTGTATCTGGCACAAATTTGATGGTTAGAAGCCAGACAGGCACAGGCAAAACAGCAGCTTTTGGTATTGGGTTAATTGAAAGAATATCTGAAGGCAAAACAAAAAAAGCACTTGTTCTTGTTCCAACAAGAGAATTGGCAGTGCAGGTATGCACCGAACTTAGGGGACTTGGACATGTATCCCAGGTCAAAACATATGCTGTATTTGGCGGAGCGAGCATCATGCTTCAGATGAAGGATATAAGAAAGCAACATGAAATTTTAGTTGCAACCCCAGGCAGACTTGTAGATTTATTCAAAAGAGGCAAAGTCAACCTTGCTGAGTTTGATGCAATAGTTCTTGATGAAGCTGACCATATGCTTGATCTTGGTTTTAAGAAAGAAGTTTTGTGGATATTAAATAAATTGCAAAGCAACAGACTAACGCTTCTCTTTTCAGCAACAATAGACGGCAGTATAAGAGCGATTGCAGATAGGTATTTGCCAAATTCCAAACTTGTGGAGATAGGAGAGATGAAGGTCGTATCTACTATTAAAGAGGAAAAAGTAGAAGCTCCATTTACAGAAAAATTCGCTAAACTTCGTGATGTTCTCAATGAGAATAGTGGGAAGCGGATCATGGTCTTTGTCAGGACAAAAAGAGGAGTCATGGCAATAAAAGAAAAACTTGACAACAAGGGCCATATCGGAGTTGGAATGATTCAGGGTAATATGCCACAATCAGGCAGATTAAGAGTATTAGAAAAATTCAAGGAAGGCAAACTATCCATATTAATTGCAACAAATGTTGCTTCCCGCGGACTTCATATTGACAATGTTGACCTCATAATAAATTATGACCGTGCAGAAGACAAAGAAACACACCTTCACAGAGTTGGCAGAACTGGCCGTATGGGATTGGAAGGCAGGGTAGTCAACATGCATTGTCCGGATGAGCCTCCGAAAAAACAAAGAAAAACAGATATCAGAAGGCCACGGGGAAGGGGTCCTGGAGGAAGAACTGGTGGCAGGTCTTCCAGTTCAAATGAGAAAAGAGCAAGAAGAAAAAACTCCAGATCAAGAAGAAGGTGATTATTTTTCTTCTAGTTCTCCTATCCTTTTGCTAACTCCCTCAAGCTCAGCTTTCAGTTCAGTTGCATATGTCTTTAGATCTCCAAGTTCATCTTGGCTTGATCTGATATTTCTTCCAAAGCAACCTCTGCGACCAAAACCTATTCCTTTTCTGCAATTCCATCTTCCGCATGCCCATCTAGGACCTGTTCCATCTCCACCTGGCATATAATTTCACCTTTTTATCAAATAATTTCCACCATTAATCTTGATGGCTTTTCCATTAGCAAGTGCTTCCGCTATTTTTTCATGCGCAGAC
>JAHJDH010000019.1 GCA_018812625.1 Microcaldota archaeon
CGCTCAGCACGAGAACCTTTGACATATGTGCGCATGAACTTCATTTACTTTTATTCTTTATAAGCTTGCCTAAGTTAAAATCAGATATCCAATTCAATTTCTGCTAACTTCATTGATTGCAATGTGAATCTCTTCTAGATCATATGGTTTTGCCATGACTCTTTTGGCTCCTGCACCCATCAACATACTGTGATTATCGTTTGTTATAAGACTACTTACAACAATCACCCTGGTTTTTGGATCAAAATCCAGCAATTCCATGAGCAATGTAAATCCATCCATAACCGGCATTCTAATATCTGTGATTACAATGTCTATTCCGCCTTTTTTATACCTTTCAAGTCCTTCCTGTCCATTTCTTGCACTTTCAACTTCAAAGTTGTCCTTTCCAAGTGTTCTGGCAAGTGATCTTCTACAATTATCATCGTCTTCAACAATCAATATTCTGAGGGGTTTCTGAATCCCTTCACTTTTTGGAGCTCCCTGGATTTTACCATTGTTGCCATGTTCTTTTGGGCGTTTTTTATTAATCTGCATTAAATATTCCTCTCAATTACTTCTTTGATATCTTCAAATGAAAAAGGTTTTTTGATTACTGTGCATGCTCCGATACTTAATAATCTGGGTATAACATCTCTATCTTCAGTAGCAGTTACAACTGCGATCGGAATTGACGGATCCATTTTTTTAATACGAATAATCAATTCCTCCCCATCCATTAATGGCATATTAAAATCAGTTATTATCATATCTACTTTTTCCTTTTCAAGTACTTTTATTGCATCAAGGCCATTTCTTGCCTCAATTGGAGTGTGCCCGGATGTCTTTACCAGCAGTGCAGTTGTTCTTCGTAGTGTGTCTTCATCATCAACAACTAGAACCCTTATCCTTTTTCTCATTGGACCTTCATTCATTGGTTTTTTTGTTCCAGACCCTCTTTTTTCTATGAGCTGGGCTGTCCTTTCAATAACTTGCTGCATGATATAATAATTATATCCTGGTCTTTATAAACCTACCACTCATTTCCTTATATTCTGACATAATTTTAGGAAATAATGGGCTGCACTAAGGAAATTATTGTATGCAATATACGGCGGAGCCTGAACGCAAAAAGAGAACTTATCAATAAAGCCCCACTCCTTTGTGACTTTTTCAAAGTTTTTTTTCACATAAAGCGCTTCTTTTGCCAGTCTTATGCTGTAATATCCCCCAAGTTCTGTTTTTAGTATCCTTAAATTTAGTGATGCTGTTTTTGCTGTTCGCTCTTCCATAACTGCCAGCTGGTCATCTATGGCATACAATACTGCCTTAATAGCATATTTCAGTCCTTTTTCTGGTGAAACAATTGAAACTAATATTGAAAAACTCGAGAGAACATAAGGCAGGATCATGGCTTTGACTTTATCTGAAAGAGTTTCCTTGATCTTTATCTCTTCAAGAACATTTCGACCAACGAGCACCTTTCCTTCTGCCTTTACCTTTTTTGCAAATTGATTTACTGGAGCAAGAGTTGCAAAAACTCCGAGTGCCGAACTATCTATTTTGCCTTGTTTCCATAGAATATCTTTCGGTCCAATTACTTCAAATGGCTTATACAATTTCACCTGTTTTTCAAAAATACTGAATATGTCGCTTCGTCCGGTTGAACAGACGTCTCTCAGTCCAGTTTTGTATTTTTTGTCAAGTCTCCAAAATATCTCTTCAGCATTTTTCTCAATCCTTTTGATGTCTCTTTTGTTTTTTACCTGAATAATGAGATCAATATCACTAATGCCTATTTGAAATTCTCCTCTGGCAGCACTTCCAAATAAAAGAACGAAATCTATTTGTTTTTCAGTTTTAAGCTCTTTAGCAAAATCGAAAAGGAACTTGTTTATGATTTCATTATCTTTTCGTGACATTCTCTCTACCTAAATTTCTGGAGCTTCTTTCATTGCCCGAGTAAGTATTCTTGCTGTTTCTTCCAGGTTTAATCCACCGCCTTTAATATATAGATTCCTTCTCTTTGCAATCAATGAAAGCACCTCTTCTGCCCTTTCATCTCCTTTAATTTTAATATCAAATTCCTTCTCAGCCCAAGCCTGGAGTTTTTTGCTTTTCATAATTCTTTCTGCAAATTGCTGCGCGTAGACTATTGCATCTTTTTGAAGTTCTATTGCGCCTTTTCGTGCAAGGTCTTCTTTCTTTTCAGCCTGTGGCCAGATTCCTCTGTAATCAGTTACTTTAAGCTCTTCACTGATATTTATCCATTGGACGTTTTTGGTTGTTCCAGCTACTGGAGCAACTCTCGCTGCTTTTTTTCTTGCAAGAAGATTGATGATTGAACTTTTTCCTACATTTGGATATCCAACAAACAATGCTCTTGCCGGTCTTTTATCTGTACGTTCCAGAAGTTTTCCAATCAATGTCCTTCTTTCCTTTTCTGATGCAAATTTTGCACTCAACATCATTCCATTTTTCAGAATGGTTTTCTTATTTGTCAAGTCGCTTTTATTGACAATAATAAAAAGGCGTTTAGAGCCTGACATCCTCTCTGCAACTGGCAATCTAGTATTAGTAACATCCCTGGCATCAACCACTTCGGCAATAATATCCGCCTTGTGGATAAGTACCTTCAAATCTTTCCAGTCTTTTTTCATTTTCTTCTCCTACAGAGACGTTATTACTTTTTTAAGTAATTTTATATCTAGCTCTACATCTTCAGAAGATGCAACTCCAACTGTTGAATGAATATATCTGGTTGGTATGCATATTCCGATACAAGGAATTCCTCCTTTCATATTATGAACTGATGCTGCGTCTGTTGCACCGCCATCAATCACTTCCAGCTGCACAGGAACTTTTGTTTTTTTTGCAATATCAAGTATCTTTTTTACTAATTTTTTCTCAGCAACATTGCCTCGTGCTCCTGCTTCAACTAGTACAATGCAAGGTCCCTTGCCAAGATAAACTGGAGCATCGTGAGGTTTTAACTCTGGATGGTCTCCTGCAACTGCAGTATCAACTGCAATAAATGTTCTTGGGTCCAGCTTGTAGCTTGCAATCTTTGCTCCTTTTCCAAAAGTGGATACCTCCTCTTGAGATGTTCCTATAAGTATCACATTTTTTGGAAGTTCCTTTGCAAGCTGAAGAAGTACATAGCACCCAAGACGATTGTCAAGGGCCTTTCCTGTCATCATTTTTTTGCCAAGTTCTTTGAATTCTGTAGAAAATGTTACTGTGTCCCCAACCTCAATCCCCATTTTTAGCGCTTCTTTTTCATTGCTTGCTCCAACATCAATAAACAAGCTCTGGTAATCAATTGTTGTTTTGCGCTCTTCTGGTTTCATGATGTGTGGTGGTCTGCTTCCAATAACTCCGGTAATCAAGCCCTTTTTTGTCCTTATGAGAACCTGTTGGTTGACTAATGTTCTATCATCAATTCCGCCAATTTTCATAAATCTGACAAATCCTTTGGAATCAATGTGCTTGACCATTAGTCCTATTTCATCCATGTGAGCTCCAAGTACAAGCGGATTTTTAGAAATTGATTTGTATGCAATTACGTTTCCAAAGTTATCTACTTCTATTTTCAATCCTCTTTTCTTGAATTCTTCTACCATAATTTTAGCAATTCCATCTTCCTGAGAGCTTACTCCATCAGCTTCTGAGAGCCTTTTCATTAATTTAATGTCCATAATGATCCCTGCACTGATTTTGTGGATTAATTTAATAAGTATTCTTGAGAATTTACTAATATGCTTGAAAATTCATTTATTTTTCTTCCGAGCTTCGGCCCTACCCGTGAAAAAAAGCTCTGGAAAAGTGGGATTACCACTTGGGACGATTTTCTCTCTCGATTTGGTTCTTCTCCATTTCATAAAGATTCCTGTTCAATTGTTGCAAGATCAAAAGTAGCACTGGAAAACCTTGATAGCCAGCATTTTGGAAATATCCTTCCAAGCAGTGAAACCTGGAGGTGTTTTCCACATTACAAGAAAGTAGCATATCTTGATATCGAGACAACTGGTTGTTGTGCAAGAGACTACATAACAGTGATTGGTATCTACGATGGATCAAAGACAAAAAGTTATGTGAAGGGCCAGAACCTCAGCGAATTCAAAGAGGATATCAAAAAGTTTGATGCAGTTGCAACTTTTAACGGTGCATTATTCGATCTTCCATTTATCAGAAGGGAAATGTCTATTTCTCTTCCTCCAATTCACATTGATTTGCGATTTTTGCTTCAGTCTCTGGATATTCGAGGAGGACTAAAGAAAATTGAAGAAAAATTTGGCATGGAACGTCAGGATGATCTCAAAGGATTAACTGGCTATGATGCAGTAAAAATGTGGCGTGAATACAAAAAGAAAGGTTCAGAAGAAGCTTTGGATCGCCTAGTTAGGTATAATGCTGCTGATGTTTGTAATCTGGAAGTACTTCTAAAGTGGGGATATAAAGAGAAAAGAAAAAGAATTGGTTTTGATGAAATAAATCACTGTTCTTCTTCAGGCACATAACAGTCTGGAGTTACAGTTACTGCTAATTTTGCACCAACACTGTCATATTCCAAATTTGCGACCTCGACCTGGTGCTCTACACCATCAACTGTGAGTATTCTTGTTTCGCCTGGAAGAATGTCCTGTGTGTCTTCTACTACGCAACCTTCATTTCCATTGAGTCCGTTTACTCGAAGGCCCTTTGTAGTGCCTACATCTACGACCATACTTGCTTCAATTCCTGCAGTTCCAATAACTAATATGTCTCCTTCTCTAACTGAAGGTTCGCTTACCATGTTGCATGCTTCGACTTCTACGATTACTGCCTCGTTATTAGGCAAACAGTTGTCTGGGTTTGTTCCGCTATCCTCTGCATACGGAATCAAGTTAACTGTATATTCCGGATTGCATGCGGCAACTGCAGTGGATCCGAGCATAATTCCTGTAGCAAGAACTGCTGCTTTTGTAAATGCTTTTTTAACTAGGCCTTTTTTGTCATTTCCTTTCTTGTCTTTTCTTATATTTTTCAAATATCCCACCCTGTTATGTGTTTTCAATAATATATATTTGTGAGGAACCTTTAAAATGGCTTTTGTTGGCTTAAAGTGTAATTGTAGACAAACTTTTAAGAAATTTATCGTAAAGATACACATCATGAGAGGCATTATTCTATTGTTACTAGCGCTTTTAGTTTTTGGTTGTACTCAACCAGATTCTCAATTAAATGAGACTAATCTCACAAATGTTTCAAATCAAACCGAAGTGAACCAAACCAATGTAACTGATTGCACTGGTCCGGTTTGCGGTTCTGATGGCAACACCTACGAGACTGATTGTGATGCAGAAATGCTAAATCTGACTTTTGTTGGTGGTGAATGTCCTTTACCTGACTGCATTGAGTCTGATGATGGGATAGAATCTAAAGTTCAAGGCAATGTGCTCTTTGGTAGAGATTCTTTTGATGATTACTGTCTCAATTCAACCTATCTTCTCGAATATGCGTGTATTGATAATGAACCAGAAAACGCTACAATCCTTTGTGATGATGGTTGCGAAGATGGCAAATGTATTGAGCCTGAAGCAGAAAAGCCAGATTACAATTGTTATGGTCCTATTGAGGCAGATCTGTTTTCTGTTGATGAGACTACAGTAAACGGAACAACTTACAAAGATTATTGCATTGATTTTACTACTGTAAAAGATTATTATTGCAAAGAGAATGCTGTGCGCTCTGCAAACAATCAGTGTCCCTCTGGATATAGGTGCAATGCTGGTGCATGTGAAATATTAGTCGATGTTTGTACTGAGACTGATATTGGCGCAGATATCTTTGTTCGAGGAAGAACTATAGTAGCTCATGGTCTTGCTACTCCATTTGACAAATGGGATGAATGTGAAGATGATGGCCTTCTAATTGAGCATTCTTGTGTTCTTGATGGTGGTGCGATTACTGAAGAGCTCGAATGCGGAAGCGGATACCAATGCGTTGGTGGAAAATGCATTGGGAGCAGTTGCAGTGATTCAGACGATGGATATGATATCTATCACGATGGCTCTACTACATTGTATGATAGGGAAGAGTATGATGATTGTCTGGGCGATTACAAACTAAGAGAATATTACTGTTATGGAAATGCTATTGAACATAAAGATATACAATGTCCAGAAGATCACATTTGCAAGGGAGATCGCTGTATGGAAGGTTCAATTAGTTAGTTCTAAGGAGAGGCCTCACCAAACCTTTATCTCCCACGTTTTTCTATTTTTATACACATTTATAAATCTTTGCTGGCATAATATCTTTTGATTCCCATGACTAGAAGAATTCAAAGATCCCAATCAACAGTAACTATCAGGAATATGCCGAGCTATGCTCCTATAATAGAGACTCTAAACAAATTACCGCATGCTCAAAATCATGTTAGTGATGTTCCAACTTTAGTTAAAATGCTTAAATCTAGCGATTTTTCCTCAAGATCAAAAGCATGCGTTGATATTACTGAACTTTCCAAAAGAGAACCAGAAAAAGCAAGAGAAACTTTTCCAGCACTTATAGAGGCTTTTGAAAAATGGGGTGGTCTTACCAAATGCATTGTTTCCGAAGCTTTGGTTGCTTTAGGCGATGCAAGGGCATTTCCAACTCTTATTCGAGCAGCGAATAATCCCCACCCGGAAACACGGGATCGAATCAGGCTAGCTATAAGTCGAATCCCCGCACTAGAGCTTAGGGTTATTGAAAGCTGATAATCCCCTTTTCTCCGTCTACTTCTACTATCTGTCCATTTTTTAGAACTGAAAATATGTCCTGATTAGGCTCATCCACCATTGGGATTCCAGAAATTATGGCTCCTGTTATGATTATGGGCTCTGCAGCAACATTGATAATCGCAACTGGGGCTTTGCCATTTTTTGCCAATTGCAGCATAATATATGAACCAACGGTAGATCCTTTGCCATTTGGAAAAACAAGTATCTTGCCAGAAATATTTTGTCCTTCGAGTACATGTCCTTTTTCGATTACATTTCCTGTTTCTGGATCAACTCCCCCAAGAAATCCAATTGGTTCTGTGCTAAGAAGTACCTCTCCGCAAGCCTTTCCCTTGGATATACTTCGTGCTTTGATTTCCATTTGCTCACCTATATAAAATATCCTCAAGATCTCCAAATGCAACTTTCTGCTTACATAGGTTCGGCAGGTATTTTGCTGCCTTTCCAGAATTTGTTCCGGTTATGCTAAACCCCATTGATTCGAGCGGACAAACTACCATACATGTATCTGCAACGATTTTTCCTCCAGCTGCTTCAATTGGTTTGTTATATCCCCTTTCTATTGCCAGCTCCTTGATTTTTCTGGAAGTACAAATCCAAAAATCACAAGTTGGTCTTTTAGCACTGACCATCTGTGCAATGTCTTCGATCTCCTTTATTGATGCATGTGGACAGCCAATTGTAACGAGCTGTGGCTTTTCTTTGCTATCAAGCTGATCTTTGCTTTCTTCGAGTTCTTTTTCTCCAAACACTATCTCATCTACGTTTTCCTCTACATTGTATTCCGGAGTGATGTTCTTAATGAAATAAATTGGAACTGATCCTGTTGCAGCCATTGAAGCTCCAAGAACTTTCAATTGTTCTTCACTTGCAGTTTTAATGCCAGTAAATGCCGGGTTTTTTCTCTTTACTAATTTTCCAACTGCAGAGCCAAGGGCACCAAAATCAGCAGTTGTCTTCAATTCACATTCAATTTTAACTGCTATTTTTGCAATCCTGTTTTCATCAAGGTGCAATCCATATTCTGGGGTTACTCCGCAAATGGCAGCAGCAAGGGCAGATGGCCCTCCCTCGCGGTTCGTTCTAGCTCCAAGAACAGAATTTGCAAATGAGACTGCACTTGATTCTGCCCAGGCAATATGTTCTCCTAGTTTAGGCCGGATTCCAATGAAATATGGAGCACATGTGCATGTTTTCATTATTCCCATTTTGGCATATGCATCAAGAATTTTGATTTGTTTTTTTGCAAAATCTTCCGGAATTTTCATCTCTCTCCATTGTTCACTGTCCATTCCGGCAGGGTTCAAGAATGTTGGAACAATGGTTTTTGCTCCTTTTTCTACTAAATCCTGCAAGTACTCTAGCCCTGCCTGACCAATTGTTTTATACGACACTCCGGAAACCTGAGCACTTGTAATTGGGATCATTCTCTTAGCGCCATATATCCTTCCAAGCGCAACAAGAATTTCCATGGATTGTGAAGCTGCTTTGCTTATTTCACCATCCAACATTTTTTGCTCTTCTTGTGATAGTTCAATCATTATTATCGATTGATAGTCTCATCCAATCTTTTTATATATAACACAATCTTTTACATGTCATTATCCCGTTTCTTCCTATGATATGTTATTGCAAATCTATGAGCCTCATCGCGGCATTTTTGGAGCAATTTTAATGCAGGGGATTTTCTATCCATCTTCAATGGCTCCATTTTATTTGGGAGATATACTTCCTCTTCTCTTTTTGCAAGTGAAACTATTGTTTTATTTATTCCAAGCTCCTCAAGAGCTTCAATTGCAAAATGCAATTGGCCAGGCCCTCCATCAATAAGAATCAAATCTGGGAGCTGCCCTCCTTCTGATAAAATTCTAGAATAACGTCTACTGACAACTTCCTGCATCATAGCAAAATCATCCTGCCCTTCAACGGTTTTTATCTTGAATCTTCTATATCCTGATTTGTCTGGTTTGCCATTGACAAATCTTACCATTGAACCAACCGAATTTGTTCCAAAAAGAGTCGAAATATCAAATGTTTCGATAATTACTGGATTATCCTTCATCTCAAGCTCATCTCTCAGTTCTAACACTGAAAAATCTATCTTATTGTGCATAATTGAATTTGCTGCAATCTCAAGTACCTTCATCTTTGCCTTTGATGGTTTTTTGAATTCCTGATTTAGTGTGCGGTTTAGGAGTTCTATCTGTTTTTCATTTAGATTGCTATAAACAATCTCATCTGTGCCAAGCTCTCCATAATACTGCATACAAAATGCAACTTCTGGCTCTTCCTCATGCTTTATTTGAATTTTTTGATTTTCGCTTCTACAAATAACTCCATTTTGACTCTTTAAAATATGTACATGAAGATCCTCTCCTATCTTTTGGAACCAAGCAAAATCTTCATCTTTTCTTTTTATCTGCTCAACATTTGATCTTCCAAAGAATATTTCCAGCGAACTGATTTGGTCTCTAAGTGATGCTGCAAGTTCGTAGTCAAGATTATCCGATGCCTTTTTCATCTGAGATTTCAAATCACTGATGATTTTTTTTGCATTCTTTTTACCGCCTAGGACCATCTCAAGTGAATTGATGTTTTTTTGATAATCTTCACTGTTTATTTTTCCAATGCATGGAGCGCTACAGTTACCTAAATGATATTGCAAACATTCTTTTTTTGGCATTTTGTTGCATATACGAACCCTAAACAGTTTCCTAAGATATCTTGCTGAAATTGTACGCTTTGCACTATCTGTAAAAGGCCCAAAAAACTTTGCAGTTTTTATTTTGAATTTTCCCTTAGAATTTTTTCTTGCAACGAGCAGTCGTGGAAATTTTTCTTTTGTTAGGGCAAGATATGAAAAATGCTTTGAATCTTTTAGCAGCATATTGTACTTTGGTTGATAATTTTTGACCATATTTGATTCTAGAATAAGTGCTTCCGTTTCGTTTTTTGTTAGTATGAATTCAATTTCTGTAATTTGATTGACTAATATGCTTGTTTTGATGTCATGTGCTCCAGTAAAATATTGAGAAAGCCTTTTTCGAATATCTCTTGCCTTTCCGATATAAATGACATCTCCATCAATGTCCTTCATCAGGTATATTCCGGCTTTTTCTGGATACTTTGAGTGGGTAAATTCCATATTGCATCATCTTAGTACTTCCTGAAGATATTTGGCCGTATGTGTATTTGTTTTTGCAACCTCCTCAGGAGTTCCCTTAGCAACTACCAGTCCTCCGGCATCGCCTCCGTCAGGTCCCAGATCAATAACCCAATCTGCACTTTTTATGACATCTAAGTTGTGCTCTATTACAATCATGCTGTTTCCCTTATCAACCAGCCTCATAAGAACTTCAAGAAGTTTATGCACATCATCAAAGTGGAGGCCTGTTGTAGGCTCATCCAGAACATACATTGTTTTTCCTGTTGATCTCTTAGATAGTTCTGTTGCAAGCTTAACTCTCTGGGCTTCTCCTCCAGATAATGTTGTTGCGGGCTGACCAAGTTTGATATACCCAAGTCCAACATCCTGCACCGTCTGAAGTTTATTCTTTATTGTTGGGATGTTTTTGAAGAATTCTAGAGCTTCATTAACACTCATATCAAGAATCTCGGAAATATTTTTTCCTTTGTACGATATCTCAAGAGTTTGGGAGTGGTATCGTTTACCTTTGCATACTTCGCATGGTACATAAACATCACTGAGAAAGTGCATTTCTATTTTTATTAGCCCATCTCCCTCACAATTACTGCATCTTCCATCTGCAACATTGAATGAAAATCTCCCGGCTTTGTATCCACGTGCTTTTGCTTCCGGAGTTTTTGCAAATAATTCTCTAATTGGGGTAAATGCTCCAACATATGTTGCTGGATTGGACCTGGGGGTCCTTCCAATTGGTGATTGGTCGACCTCGATAATTTTATCAAGCATCTCAGCATTTCTTATTGTTTCGAATTTTCCGACCGTTAGCCTTGATCTGTTTAGTGCATTGGATAGTGCTGGAAACAATGTCTTTGAAATAAGGGATGATTTTCCAGATCCAGATACTCCTGTAATGCACGTTAAAGTTCCAATTGGAACCTCAACATCTATCTTTTTTAGGTTGTTTTCTTTTGCTCCAACAAGTGTTAACATTTTATCTGCTTTTCTTCGTTTTTTTGGAACATCTATCTTCTTTTTACCAGATAAATACAATCCAGTTATTGAATCCTTATTCTCTATAATGTCATTATGATCTCCAGTTGCAATGATTCTGCCGCCATGCGCTCCAGCGCCTGGACCAATATCAATAATATGATCTGCTTCTCTTATTGTCTCCTCATCATGCTCAACAATAACAAGTGTATTCCCAATATCCCTAAGTCTTTTGAGTGTTGCAATTAATTTGCCATTATCCCGTTGGTGCAGTCCGATTGATGGCTCATCTAAAACATATATTATTCCTGTTAGGTTTGTGCCTATTTGTGTTGCCAGACGAATCCTTTGAGATTCTCCTCCAGAAAGCGTTGAACTTTCTCTTGATAATGTGAGATATTCAAGCCCAACATTTTCAAGGAATTCGAGTCTGGAATTAATCTCTTTAAGGATCGGAATAGCAATCTGTTTCTCACTGCTATCGAAATTTATATGAGCAAGATGCTTTTTTGTTTTTGAAATGGAAACATTGCAAATATCAGATATGTTCCACTGTCCAACCAGAACGCTTAGCATTTCTTTCTTAAGACGTTTTCCCCTGCAATCCGGGCATGTTTTCTCTCTCATGAATTTTCCGATTTCATTTTTTCTCCTGTCAGATTTAGTTTGGTGAAACAATCTTTCAAGCTGTGGGATTACTCCTTCAAAATCAGCTTCGTATTCATATACTGCACTGCTGCTTTTGCTTTCATATTTGAACTTCATTCTGTCTTTTGTTCCATGCAAAATAACATCCAATTTCTCCTTGCTTATATCAGAAATTGGCGCTCTAATATCAATTCCGAATTTTTTTGCAACCACCTGAATCTGATGGATTCTCCAGCCTCCTTCCATAAGTCCTTTGTAGCATGTGATAGCACCTCCAATTATTGAGAGTTTTTTATCTGGAATTATGAGGTCTGCATCAAATTCCATCTTAAAACCAAGGCCATGGCACTGTTCACATGCTCCAAAAGGAGAATTAAACGAAAAGTCTCTTGGCTGCAATTCACCTAGTGAAATGCCATGTTCTGGGCAGGCATTTTTCTTTGAGTATGTTACTCTATCCTCTTTATTTTTTGCAATTAGAATTCCATTCCCCTGATCAAGTGCTGATTCTATTGCTTCATGAAGCCGTTCTTCATCACTTGTATTAAGCCTATCAATACGAATTGATATGTTGTGCTTGATATTTTTATCTAATTTTGGAACCTCCTCTTCTAAATTTACTAATTTTGAATCAACATAAACAAAGTAGAATCCAGAATCTTTCATTTTTTTGAATTCTTTTTCATACCTTCCTTTTTCTCCCCGCGCTATTGGTGCTAGGATTTCAATCTTTTGATCTTTCCACGCTGCTTTAATTCCTGATGCAATTTCATCTGGCCCTTGCTTAGAAATTGGTTTTTTACAAATTGGGCAGTGTGGATGACCAACTCTGGCAAATAAAAGTCTTAGATAATCATAAATCTCAGTTACAGTACCTACTGTTGATCTTGGATTTCTTGATGTTGTTTTCTGGTCAATTGAAATTGCTGGTGAGAGGCCTTCTATTGAATCAACGTCCGGTTTATTCATTATCCCAAGAAACTGCCTTGCATATGCTGAAAGAGATTCTACATACCTTCTTTGACCTTCTGCATATAATGTATCAAAGGCAAGTGTTGATTTTCCTGATCCTGAGAGTCCAGTAATCACTGTAATCTTTTCGCGCGGAATCTCAACATCCACATTTTTGAGATTATGCTCTCTAGCGCCTTTGATTATGATTTTATCTCTTATTTTTCCCACCTTTTTTCTTTTAATTATTTATTGTTTTGAAGTTCCCTTATTTTATCTCTTAGGTTTATTGCTCTCTCAAATTCTAAACGTTCTGCTGCAACTTTCATCTCCTCTTCTAGTTGTGCAATAATCTCTTCCTTTTGAGTTTCGTTCATTGTTTTTGGGATAGCTACTGGAAGAGTTCCATCATCGTCATCCAGAATCGGTTTTTTGATTGATTTTGGTACAATCTTATTTTTTTCATTGAATTCTATTTGTTTATTCCGACGTCTTTCTGTTTCTTCAATTGCCAATTCCATTGCTCTGGATTTTTCATCTGCATACATAATCACATTACTATTGACATTTCTGGCAGCTCTTCCTATTGTTTGGATTAATGAGGTTTCAGATCTTAAAAACCCTGTTTTATCTGCATCAAGGATTGCAACTAAGGAAACTTCTGGGATATCTAGTCCCTCTCTAAGAAGATTAATGCCAACAAGACAGTCAAACTTTCCTTGTCTGAGGGATTTTATTAGTTTGGTCCTATCAAGCGTTTCAATTTCGGAGTGCAAATATCGAACGCGCGCTCCATTGTTATGAAGATAATCAGTTAGATCCTCTGCCATTCTTTTTGTGAGTGTTGTAACAAGAACACGTTCATTTTTCTTTGCTCTATTTTTGATTTCTACTAAAAGATTTTCAAGTTGTCCATCAGTTTTTCTAATCTCAACATTTGGGTCAACAAGACCAGTCGGGCGGACAATCTGCTCTACAATCTTTTTTGACTTCTTTAACTCATATTCTGACGGTGTTGCTGAAACAAAAATCACATTGTTCATATACTCTACAAATTCCTCAAATTTCAATGGGCGGTTATCATATGCGCAAGGCAATCTAAATCCATTCTCAACAAGGGATTTTTTCCTTGCATAGTCGCCATTGTACATTGCCTTAACCTGCGGTATTGTTACGTGTGATTCATCAATAAACATAATGAAGTCTTTTGGAAAATAATCAAGAAGGCAAAATGGCCTTGTTCCTGGGGCTCTTCCATCAAAATGTCTTGAATAGTTTTCAATTCCACTACAATATCCTATTTCCCGAAGCATTTCAAGATCATAATTTGTTCTTTGTTCAATCCGTTGCCTTTCGAGTGGCTTTAATGTTGGTGCATACTCCTCAAGTTCTGTCTGTATTGCAGCTATTGCATTATCGCGAAGCTCATCTGCAACGACAAAATGTTTTGCTGGCAGAATCAAGTAACTATTTACTGGAGTTTTCTTTTGCTGCAGCGTATCAAAAAATACTATCTCCTGAATTTTTTCATCTTCAAAGTTTATCCGAACTGCTTTATCTGCAAATGGAGGGAAGACCTCTAATATGTCCCCGCGAAGTCTGAATTTTCCCTTCTCAAGTACAGTATCATTTCTCTCATACTGCATCGAGACAAGAGATTTTACTATTTCTTTTCTTGTAATTCCTTCTCCAACTTTCAAGTCAAGTCCGAGTTCTTTGTAAGTTCCAGGGTTTCCAAGGCCATATATGCAAGAGACTGATGCGATAATTATTGTTGGCCTTCCAGAGAGGAGATATGATGTTGCCTGAAGTCTGAATTCTTCAATTTTTTCATTTATGTCTGCTGATTTTTCAATATATGTATCTGATGTGGCAATGTAGCTCTCAGGTTGATAATAATCATAATACGAGATAAAGTATCCAATATCATTTTTTGGGAAGAACTGCTGAAATTCTGCATAAAGCTGGGCTGCCAAAGTTTTGTTGTGGCATAGAATAAGCGCTGATTTTCCAGTTCTTGCAATCACATTTGCCATTGTGAATGTTTTTCCTGATCCAGTTACTCCAAGAAGAGTTTGGGCTCCTCCTATGTTTGCAATTGGCATTAACTCTTCAATTGCAGAAGGCTGATCTCCAGCCGGTTTATATCTAGATTCAAGAGTAAATCTCATAATATCCTTGTAAGAATTAGGGAAAGAAGTAAATAAAAAATCCTATTCGGATTGCGTATGCATGAAAAAGCCCATTGCAAGTACAATAAGACCAACGAAGAGTAGGATCCAGGAAGCATCTCCTATGGTAATTATTGATTCCTGAAGCAATTCGTTTGCTGATTTGTAGCCTGCACCAAGTACTCTATCTGCAACAATCATGGTTCCTGCCATTACTATAAGTCCAAATACTGAGACCAGAATCCCAGTACAAACGACTTTTCCAGCGTGTTTTTTCATTAATTTCCCTCGCTCTGAATCTTTTTTATCCACGGACCTAATATCTTTCTAGCAGCTTCTGCAACCAGAGGGTCATCTGATTGAGTTAGGCCAATCACCATCCTGAATGCTTTGCCAGGCCCGTTCTTATTTTGTTCTTGGTCGATAGCACATGAAAAAAATTCAATTGCTAGTACTCTTTGACGATCATTGTTTCCGCATAAAAATCTTCGCATCATTGGCAAAGATTCATTATCAATTTCCTGATGTAATGAAGCTGCTTTAGTCAAAGTCTTCATGGCAGCTGATCTGACATCTTGATGATCATCATTAAGCAGTTTAACAATTGCCTTAACTGTATCTCCCATCACAACCTCATTTTTTATCATGTCACTAAACATTTCAAGAGCAGTTATTTTTGTTTCATGACACTCACTATTAAGAGCTTCTTCAAGGTCTCCATATGCTGATGATACGTCTGCACCATCCATATATGCCATGTGCATGGTATTTATCAAAGTAAGTCTCTCTTCAGGAAATTTTCTAAATGCTTCAATTAAATATGGTATTGCTTCACTTATGTCTAGTCCAAGACCAAGAAGTGATGAGGAATCTATCAGAGTATATGCCGCGGCCTTTCTTATGTTTGGATCTTCATCATTAAGGAATTCGGCAATTAGTGGCACATCCTCCTTGGAAGGATTGATTTTTTCAGCAGTATCCTCTGGATCCACAGTTTTCAATATCCTGGCTATGAGTTCTCTTTTATCTCCTGTCAATAGCTCTGCGACCCTGGCGAAAGGTCTTTTTTTCCCTGTTTTTCCTTTGTCTTCACTGCGTTTTTTCCAATTCATGTTTAACGCCTTTATGAATTGTGATAAAAACAGTTTATAAATGGGTATATTATAAATAATCTGACGGATCAATTTTCTTCCATCTTGCTTTTTCAAATGCCTTGGCATCGTCAAGCGGTTTTGTTGCATCGAGGCCCATTTTAGTAGTTTCATACGTGTGTGGATCTGCGCTTGGATCTAATGAAGAGCCTTTTTGCTTTTCTTTGACAACGAGGTCTTTATCTGCCTGGAATCTTGTTGCAACTGCCCATTCAACTTCCAAAGGCTTATCAACATCAATGTCTTCATCTACAATAACAACATGCTTGAGTGATTTGTGTCCTGCAAATGCAGCTTCTATTGTGGCCTTTCCATCAGATTCTGCTTTCTTTTTTATTGAAACTACTGCATGAAGCCAGCAACATCCTCCTGGAGAGATATTAACACTTTTACATTCGCAAACTTTGCTTACCTCTGTGAAAATTGTTGGTTCTCGTGGCATTCCCATTAATACCTTATGCTCAAGTCCCCCTGGAAGAAGCACATGCCACATTGCATCATTCCTATGGTACATTTTAGTGAATTTCATTACCTGCTGTTTTCGAACAACATCATATGTCTCTGTCAAATCAATGAATGGCCCTTCATCTGCCATCTCCTTTGTGATTCTTCCCTCAAAGGCAAATTCACAATCTGATGGAATCTCAATTCCATTGCTTAGTTTCACTGTTTTTACTTCTGCAAGTCTGTTTGCATATTCCAGTTCATCCTGGCCTATCCTAGAAGAAATTGCTGCTGATAATAGCACATTAATAGGAGCGCCGACTATTACTGCAACATCCAGCTCTCCTCCTGCTCTTTTGATAAATTCCTCCAGATTTCTATGGAGTATTCTCATTACTACCCTATCCTTTTCAATAACCATCATTCTGTGAAATGATAAGTTTCGTCCATATTCCTTGTCTTTTGCAATTACTATTGCAGATGCGAGGTATGGCCCACCATCTTTTTCAGCATGAATTGGAATCGGAAGCTTTGAAAGATCAATTTCGCTTGTGCTATTTTCGAGGATAGGTCCGTTTTCAATAAGCTCTGGTTTTGTTGGATTGTTTATAGCATCAATAAGCTTTGGAATCAGTTCATCCTTTTCAATTCCAAAATATTCACAAATAAGTTTTCTTGTTGAAAACACATTTCCAACAGCTGGAAAATCTGATTCTTCTACCTCTGGAGCATAAACTGGCTTTCCATCAAGAACATGCATAAGCCCGGCAAGATCAAGATTTTTTGAAATCTTCTTGTTAACAATTGCCATTCTATTTTCATTTCTTATTTTTTCAATAAATTCTCTGAATGTTTTCATTTTGATCCCCATCTTTTAGATATTTGATGCTTTAGCCCCATCTGGTCAAGCACTCTTGCAATAATAAAATCAATCAGATCATCAACTTTTTTTGGCTTGCCATAAAAACCAGGAGTAGCTGGCAAAATAATCCCACCTGCCAATGTTACCTTCTCCATATTTTTTATTGTAATTAATGAGTATGGTGTATCTCGAACAACTAATATGAGTTTTGACCTTTCCTTGAGTGCAACCTCTGCTGCCCTGTTGATAAGATTATTCCCAACCCCATTTGCAATTTCTCCAAGGCTTTTGAGTGAACATGGTATGAGCACAACCGCATCTGGTGGGTTTGATCCTGATGCATATGGACATGAGAAATCGTTTTCGTGATAATCTGCTTTTGGCAATTTTGTTCCTTCTGCTTTAGCAACTTCAACAGCACCACTACTCACAACAACTGAAACTTCATTATCTGTCTGTTTTAGTATCTCGACAAGCCGTCTTCCATACTCTAGACCAGAAGCTCCAGTAATAGCTACCAAAATACGCATATATTGTCGTTGTTATTTTCTCTTTAAAATGTAATGCATTTGAATAAAAATTAGGGTTTTTCGAATATCATTCCAACCAAATTGTGTTTTTCATCTATTGGAACATCTACATGGCCAATTTGGTTAAATCTTGCTCTAATCCGATTGGCAATTACATCAACACTTTTGCGTCTTGCCATACTTTCAATTGCACCTCTCATGGAACTGTCCTTTCCCATAGCAGAAAATACAAATGGATCTTCATCAGCAACGATTAATTTCGCTCCAGTTTCCATAATTGCTGGAAGCTGCCTCATTACACTATCCAAATCAACATAAGCAGTTGCATTGAAGAGTAAAACTGTTTTGAATTTCCTAAGTGGCATTCTATCGCCTATACTTTCAGCAACTCCACATAGAAATCTTTTTCCAGTGCCGTTCATGTTCTCAAGAGGATCAATAACCGTTGCCATTTGCCTGGCCAATCGTATCATATTTGCTGATTCGTCAATACCAACATAATCTGTCATTCCATTCCGATACATCCAATGCAAGCTTCTACCAGTCCCGCAACAAATATCAAGCACAGGGGCTCTGATGTATTCTCTTGATGCTCCGAGAACTCTGGACTGCGCCCTATAATGGCCAGTCTTGAGCATATATGAATCAAACTCGCCTGCTATTTCGTCCCATGATTTCTTTGGAGTGAAAATTAATCCGGTCATATTGTACTGATGAGCTGGAACATCAATTGTCAGTGTTTTGTCCCAGCCAAATGGGGGTTGCTGCACTATATTATCTACCATAAGTAGCTCACTGAGGTTTCTCAGTATTCTTCTTGCAACTTCTGGCTCTTCTGGAATATCACTTAGGTGTCCAAAGGCACATACGATGATTTCACTTGCGCCAACCCGTTTCTTTGTTCTTGCAATTTCATCTCGAATTTCTCTAAGATCAAGTACCTCATCTCCTCTCTCTACACAGACAAGAGCAAGAAGCCCATTATCTGATCTGGTATCCGGATTTTCTATCTTAGGTAAATGGGCTAGTTTTGCCACTAACCTTCTTACCTCGGCACTTCTCTTATTTGGAGGTTGATCCTGTCGTACCTGGATCTGGAGTTTTTTTGCATGGCTACAAAGAATCCTCAATAAATCACATCTATAATGGTTCTATAGATGTAAAATTATGTTAAGTACTGAATAAAAATCTATTCATCAGCTTCTCAAGACCCTTTCCTTGTCAATTAGCTCCCTCACAACGTCTTTGTGGATGTATCTTTTGCCACCTACTTTCTCATGTGGGATTCTGCCGCGGTCAAGTCTCCTCTCAAGAGCATTTCTACGAAGTCCGATTCCACTCTTATAAATCTCATCAATCGTCTGATTGACTGAAAGGTAGTTTCTGTCTATATGAGTGAGTGATTCAACCACTTCTACAGGAATAAGCCGTCTAGTTCCAAATTTAACTGACGGAATTGTCCCCTTTTCTATTCTTCCTGCAAATGACCTGAAACTGACGTTTCTGTTTTGCTTGGAATATGTTTGAAATGCATCTCTAATACTGTAATATCTGCTTTTAGTTGCAAGCATGTCTTCGAGGACTTTTTTTGGTATATATCTCTTTCTTCCGACTTTGATAAATGGTATCGATCCCCTCTCTATTCTTCCGCATAATGTACGAAGTGATATCCCTATGTCATTTTCGTTCAGGTATCTATGAGTTTCCTTTACACTGAATAATTTATGCTCATCTCCAATGATTTCTCCTGGCCTTTGAATTTCACTGTTTTTTGCATCCCGCACAATTCTTCTCATAGTCATTTCAAAATCATCTTCGACAATTTTGCGTTTTTTGTGCATCTGCTCAACATCCATAGTTGTTAATTGATCAACAGTCTGGCTATCAACTTCAGTTTCAATCATAATACTTTTTCTTCTTACCATATCTTTCCACTCTCTTATTGTTAATTTGTGCAAATCTGTGTATTTATTACCACTTTAATTGTTTATTAATATTTTTAGTAAAATCTTACGAAAACAGAAAGATTCTTATATATTTTTATTAAAAATAGCATATATGGCATTAGAAGATCTTGATTTGACAGACCGTAAAATCCTTTCAGAACTCGATAAAAATGCCAGAATCAGTTATAGTGACCTTGGAAAAAAAATTCGGGTTGCCAAGGAGACTGTCAAATACAGAATCAAGAATCTTGAGGATAGGGATATCATCTCGGGCTACCATACTGTGGTGAATCTCTCAAAAGCAGGTTACACGGTCTACCGTCTTTATTTGCGTCTGCAAAGCACTTCGCCACAAATAGAAAAACAACTTGCAAATTACCTTATAAAATCAAGAAATGTCGTTGTTTTCTATCGTATTAATGGGCCTTTCAATATAGTGCTTGGAATTCTTGCTCGCAATAACTGGGAATTTGAGCGTTTTTGGAACGATCTCAAAAAGCACTATGGACGTTATTTCTCAAAATATCATTTTTCCATGATGACTGAATATTTTGAGTTTTCAAGGCCATATCTCCTAATTTCTAAAGATTCTGAGAAACTTTCTTTTCCAACTATGAAACAATCAGAGCCCGAAAATCTTGATGAACTTGATTTCAAACTCCTATATTATCTTTCTGATAATGCGCGTGCATCTCTTGTATCAATTGCAAAATATCTCAATGTCAGTGTTGTCACAGCCAGATATCGCCTAAAAAATCTGATCAGCAAGAAGGTAATTGTTGGCTTTAGGCCAATTTTTAATCTACATGCGCTTGGTAGGGAATATTTCAAAGTTGATATCTGGTTTAGCAAGTTTGATCGCGCCCAGGAGATAATCCAAACAATCATATCCCACCCGGAAGTAGCATATACTGAAAGGAGTATCATTTTGAGTGACCTTGAGGTCGATATAGAGACTAAAAACTTCGAAAGCTTCATTGCAATTATGGATTTTTTCCAAGAAAAATTTCCAGAAGACATCCGAGATTATTCCTATTATTCGCTTGTAAAAAACTACAAGATGAAATATGCGCTTGGTTTCTAGCACTTCTCAATGTTTTTAAGTGCTTTTACTCCATTTCATCTTATGAAGGTAATCAAATTCGGCGGCAGTGCAATAACTGACAAATCTGAATTCAAATGCGCCAATCTCAGCCAAATCAAGAAACTTGCTCAGGCAATTTCAACTGTTTGGAGGGAAGGAATGCGGGATTTGGTTATTGTTCATGGAGCAGGTTCATTTGGCCATGCACTGGTTCTAAAGCATGGAATAAATGATGGAATTACTAATGATTCCCAGCGTCTTGGATTTGCTGATACTCATCAAGCGTGCTCTAGCCTTTCTTCGATTGTAGTTTCTGCCTTAATCGAACAAAATGTTCCTGCAGTGTCCATTTCCCCAAATTCAATAATAACCCAAAAAAATAAGAGAATCGTGGGTTTTGATACCCGTATCATAAATGAGTATCTGTCCAAGGGTTATCTTCCTGTTCTCTATGGTGACATGGTTCCTGACCTTGAGCTTGAGGGTTCTGTTTGCTCTGGAGATCAAATAATGTCATACCTTGGAAAAGATGCAGACTATCTCATATTCACAACTAATGTTGATGGAGTTCTTGATGGTGAGGGAAACGTTATTGCTGAAATTACTGCTGAGAATTTTTCTCAAATCTCTGCTCATTTAAAAGAAACAAAAAATGATGTTACTGGTGCCATGAAGGGAAAAATCAACGAGCTTCTGAAAGGGGGCGTTACTTCCTACATCATAAATGCAGGAAGCCCAGAGCGACTTGTTGATCTTCTCCATGGCAAAGAGGCTATTGGAACTATGGTGAGGGGGAAATCTCACTCATAATATCCATAGTAATTCTCTTGTTCATATGGCAGATCTACTTCATTTACCTGCTCAAGTGTATTGAGTTCATTCATCACGACCTTACTACCTGATATTGTGTATAGAACATCCTCAATGAACAATGACCTCTTCACATCATACTGAGAGTAGAAATAATATCCACTCTTTGTATATTCATCATCATCCTCAACATGGCTGACAGTGCCTTTTAGTTTGAATCCATCCTCTGTATCCACATTGAAAACATATGCTCCCTGGAATGTATAATCCCCATATTGCCAAGGCTCGATACCAGTTGGATATTGGTCTGGATCAATTTCAGCAAGCAATATCGGAATTACCAAAAGGTTCTTCTTTTTGCTGAACAAAAATGCCTTGTGGTCATGCAGAGCATATGATTCAGTTCCCCGATCTCCAATTTCAAACTTGGATATTTCTTTTGGCTTTTCAACATCAGTAATATCAAAGAGCGAAAGTTTTACTCCCTGATACCAGGAGAAATCCCCATCATCAGCAGGAATTGCTTCTTTCCCAAGTCCAATCACGTGGTTCTCATCGTATGGATGTAGGTAGTCTGAATATCCTGGGATTTTGAGCTTTCCAAGAACTTCTGGTTCTGTTGGATCATTTAAGTCTATTACAAACAAAGGATCGACTTTTCTGAAAGTAACAATGTACCCTCTGCCGCCCATGAATCTTGCCGAATATATTTTTTCCCCTGGGGCAAGGTCTTCAAGTTTTCCAACAATCTTTAGATCATTGTCAAGGACATAAACATTGTTTTTCGAAGTTGTTTGGCCTTCGAATCTTGCAACATGTCCTACTGTTGTAGCAATTCTGAAATGGTCTTCGTGTTCATCCATAGAAAATTGATTGAGTATGTGGCCCGGAACACTACCGCTTGCTTCGTAAGCTATTTTTCCGTCTTCTATTGCGATTCTATGAATTGCTGTTTCTTCATTATATTCCCATTCTGGAGGCATCATTATTTTTGCAGCCACTTCTTCAACAAGTGGAACTGGGCCTGGTACATCTGGGAACTTGTCATGGACTAAATATATATTATTCGAAGATACATACATTTCTGTTGCATCTCCAACAAGGAACAACTTCTTCTGCTGCTCGTCATTGTCAAGATCTACTGAAAGAACTGTTGAATAAGTGTATGAGTATGCAGGAAGGTTTGGATAATATATTTCTGGGAACACTCCAGAATCATTCTCTCCGTCTCTGTAAACTACTGGAGGTGCGATCTGATCTTCATTATCTCCATAATACCAGACATTCTTGTTCACAATCACATAAACATCTCTTCCAATCATTCTTGAATCAAAATAATTTCCTTCTACATATGTCTCTTCTTTTATCTCTGGATTTGTCCTATCTGAAATATCATAATGAATTATTCCCGTATAGCCATATCCATATCCGTCTTTTTGATATGCCAACTCAGGGTACCCATATACAAAGACAACCAGGTCATCTCCATTGATGAAAAATTCATTCGCACTTCCATCTATTTCTGTTTCAGAAAGGATTTCTGCATCAATAGCTGGGTATGCATCTAATATTACCAGTTTGTTTCCTGAGAGTACATAGATGTAATTTCCATCTGTTTTTACAAAATCTGCTTCATCCACGCCTTCCACTTGGACATTGGTAGTGGAATAGTCGCTACTTCCGCCATCATCAGATGCTTCCTGAGCGCCTTTAGCAGTCTCAGCAGCCATCATTGGCATCGCAATATTGTCAAAGTATCTCTCACGTTCTCTCATGTTATTTTTTAGAAATGATTTGAGCTCATCCATTGAAGTGAATTTCTTGAGTTCAGTTGGTTCTGTAATGTTTGTTTCATTATTTGGATCAACTGGAGGCTCAATGCATCCAAATAGCATCGAGAAAACCATAATTCCGAGTACAAATATTTTGAAGTTCATGCACCTACTACACAGTACTTTTTTATATCCTTCTTGTCTTTGTTCGGTCTTAACCGAAAATCAAATGGGAATGATTATATTCTGCTTTTTTGATAACTAATCCATGAATGAGAAGAGAATTGCAACAATCCTCAAGCTAATGCATTGCGAGGCAATGAAATACAATCCTCCTATTTTCAGAGTTGAAAATAAGATCAAAGGAGATCCCTTCAAAATACTAGTGTTTACAATGCTCTCAGCCAGAACTCGTGATGAAGTAACTCTTGATATTGTTGAAAAACTATTTGGAATTGCCAAAAGTCCCAGAGAAATCCACAAACTTGGGAAAAGCAAACTTGAAAAGATAATTTTTGGAATTGGTTTTTACAGAAACAAAACAAAAAACCTGATTGAACTGTCGAAATCAATTGAGAAAAGAGGCAGCGTTCCAGATACTTTAGAAGAACTTCTTTTGCTTCCAGGAGTCGGTCGCAAGACTGCAAATATTGTTCTTGCAAAAGCATTTGGAAAAAATACTCTTGGAGTTGATATTCACGTTCACAGGATAAGCAATCGCCTTGGTTTAGTTAAAACAACCAAACCAGTTGATACTGAAGATGCGCTTGTTAAAATAATCCCAAAAAAATACATCCGTTCTATCAACAGTAATTTTGTTGCATTTGGACAATCCGTCTGCCATCCAAGAAATCCTTCCTGCCATAAATGCCCTCTGAATAAAATTTGTCCTTCTTCAACTATTCAAAAGCATTAAATATTTCTCAGGTTCAAATGAGTCCCATGGATCCAGAAGTATTAGTGTGTTTGTTTCCTGCCGGATTTATTGGGTTGCTTTTTTTGCTCAGTTCCGTCAAGATAATTATGGAGTATGAACGTGCAGTTCTCTTTACTTTGGGTAAATACAGCAGAGTACTTAATCCTGGCTTGAATATAATATTCCCAATTATCCAGGGAGTTAGGAAAGTTGATATCAGAATTAAGACAGTTGATATTCCAAAGCAGGAAGTAATGACTAGCGATAACGTTCCAGTAAGTGTCAATGCTGTTGTCTATATGAGGGTTGAAAATCCTCAAAAAGCAGTTCTAAAAATCCAGGATTATGTCTATGCAGTAGCGCAATATGGCCAAACTGCTCTTCGAGATGTTATTGGTAACAAAGAACTTGATTTTGTCCTCACACAAAGAGAGGCCATTGCAAATGAAATCAAGGAGCTTGTTGACCGCGAGACTGAAGACTGGGGTATCGACATTACTGCAATAAAAATCCAGGATATTTCACTTCCAATTGACATGAAGAGAATTATGGCAAGGCAAGCTGAGGCAGAGCGTGAAAAGAGGGCCAATATCATCAAAGCAGAAGGTGAAGTTATTTCTTCTGTAAATCTTAGAAAAGCAGCAGATACTCTTTCACAGTCTCCAGGAGCTATGCATTTGAGAACTTTACAAACAATAGTAGACATTTCATCAGATCCAAGCAATAAAATCATCCTTGCAGTTCCGATGGAAGTTCTCAGGGCATTTGAAGGTCTTTCAAAAGTTCCTAAAAAGAAGGCTTAGTTTGAAACTTTTGTTGCAAAGGAGTCAAACCCTTTTTCTTTTATTTTTTCTTCTATTTTTTTAGCATGATTTTCATCTTTTGCAAGTGCAATACAGCAGCCTCCGCCGCCTCCACCTGTTAGCTTGGCGCCAAGAGCTCCATTTGCAAGTGCAATCTCATTAATTTTGTCATTTCCTTCATCAGAAAGTCCAAGCTCACTAACCAAACTCTGATTTGCATTCATAAGATTTCCAATAACATCAATCTGGCCTTTTTCAAGAGCAGTCCGTCCTTTGGAAACAATATCAGTATATTCGTCAACCAGCTGAGCAAATTCTTCTTCATCCTGGCTCTTAAACTCTTTTACTCTCTCAACCATTTTTGCTGTTTGGCTGTATTTTCCGCTAAATGAAATTACAATATCAAGAGGCTTGTAAAGCTCAAGAAAATCAAATTGGTTTTCTTCCGGAGTTTTTCCGCGCCTAAATTCAACAACTCCTCCATGAGTTGCTATAGTGTTATCAATTCCGCTTGGGTTTCCATGAAATGCGCCTTCTCCTGCGTATGCGTATTTGTTTATCTCTGCTTTAGTAAGATGAATGTCCTTTTCCTTTGCAAGTGCTTTGACAAGAGCCACGCAAAACGCTGCCGAAGAACCTAGTCCGCCATATGTTCGAAGGTCTCCAGTTAAATGAACATCATATCTCTCATGAATTCCCATAACTGCAAGAACTCTTTCGATTCCATCCAAGCTTAGTTTCTCAATAACTTTGTGCTTTGTAATTATCCTGTTTTGGTCTGATTCTTTTAACTCCACAACAACCCCGCTTGAAATCCCACAAGCAATTGCAGGAGCTCCGTGAACAACAAAATGTTCTCCAAAAAGAATTACCTTTCCCTTCGCTTCTCCCTTATTCATACATGTCACCTTATTTCTTTGGTTTTCGTCCTTTTACTTTTGGCGGTTTAATATCCGGATATGCTTCTGTTAGCATAAATGGGCTAGCATATGGCCTAAATCCAATACCTTCAAGCACCTTACAAATAGTATAATGGTCTGCCGATCCAAGTTCTCTCAAGCAAAGAGCAGCATTTCCATATGACTTTCTCTTTCCTTTAGTTATTTCTTGAACTTTTGCATCATCCATATCAGAGCCGTCAAACTCAAATGATTTATTGACAACTGAGTGGTTGATTCCAGAAAGGATTCCTGATACTTCATAATCTTTTACATTGTCCATCCCAAGTTTCTTTATGGAAATCCATGTTTTGTATTTTCCAACAAAAGCAATAACATCGCCGATTTCTTCTTTATCTGGCTTGGTTTTTGCATTTCCATCAACTTTGAATTTGATTCCTGCTTCGCTGAGCAATTTATTGAACAAGTATGAATCTGCAGCATGAATTAATTTTGGGTTTGGTAGTACTTCTTTTGCCCATTTTTTCCAGGCACTTCCATTTTTCTGGATATATTCTGCAACTGCTTCTACATCCTTTCCATCAAACTCAACAAATTTGTCAATTGCTTTAGTGTCAATTCCTGAAAATTCAAATGCCAATGGCTCTACCGTCGAGCTTACATCGCTCAGGATTCTTGATACTTCTTTCTCATCAGTATCGCTCAAATCATAATGCAATCCTGCCTTGAATTTCTTATGTTCTCCACAAAGGATTATTTCGTCTCCACCGTACATTTTTTTTACCTCTTAAAAGCTATCAGGTTTATGAATATAAATGTTATTCTATTAGCGCACATTAAAAACATTAGAGGTAAATGATTTCATATGGGTTCTCGAGGTACTCAACATAAAAAACAGGTCTACAAGACAGTACACAAGCCTCAAATCAATAAACCTGCACCAGTAAAGAAAAAAATTGCAGTAGTTGTTGGAAAAGCCTACAGTATCGACGAAATTCAAACTCTTCTTGCAGATCTATCCGGTGAAAACATTGATAGGGAAATTGCAGCCGTGGCACAATTTGCTGAAAATCAGGGGGCAATATCAGAGGTAGCTGCGTCTGCGCCAGAAGTTTCAGGAACCGAGATTATGGAACTTGTAATTGCCGCTGTCTTAAAGAACGAGTCTGCTCTTTTAACAAAATTCGAATCACAAAGAAAAGTCAATGCACTGAGTTTTATTGCGAAGTCTACAGTTATTCCTCCTGCAACTGCGAAAAAAGCCGAAGCCGCACTTGTTAGAATCAATCCAACTAAAACAGAATTAAAAGAAACAAAAAAGCAGGAACCAACTCTTGTGAAAACTCCATACACCCCAATGCAGGTCACTGTTCTAATTCAAAATCTCGAGAGCAAATTAAAAGAAGTAAAGATTCCAGCTGCAATCCAATTCATAGTAGATTACCCAAAGATAGCTCCAACTGTTGCTCAGATTCCCCTACTTACTGTGACGCATGTGACAAATAAGGCAGTTGAGATAATAAAGGAGAATACTGATGCTGTAATATCTGATATGGTTGCAAAGAAAATGCGCCCTGCCTTGATTTTCTTGTCATCTCTTTCACAAGTGCCTCTTGCCATACAAAAGAAAGCACATGATGCGGCAGAAAAACTTAGGATTTCGCTTCCATCTCCAGAACAAACAACTATAGTCAAACCTCTTGCTAGAGGACCTGGAGGGGATGTCGAATCCCTCAGGTCAAAAGATTATTCTCCATTTGAACTGCGTGCTCTTTGCGATGGGCTTGGAAGCACTGAGCGGGTCCGGGTTGTTGCATCTGCAATTGAGTTTCTGAAAAATTATGATATTATTGCAAAAGCAATCTCACAATCTCCTGCATACACAATAACTGATGTTTCAAAACTAGCAGTAAAGGCTATTGATGATAACCTGGATACTATCTTAAAAGAACTCTACAAAAAGCGGGAAATCAATGCAGTCCGCTTTCTTGCAGAATCAAGCAAATTTTCTTCGAATACACAAAAGACTGCAACAAAATTCCTGAAGCTTATGTCTAATCCCTTTGCCGATAGGAAGAAGTAATACTAATAAAAATGTATTCGTATATTAGTTGTGCTAATGCCCCTGTGGCACAGTATTCTAAACATCTTAGTTTAGAATGTGCATCGGTAGCGCGCGTCCTTGGTAGAACCTTTTTGGGAAAAAGCTTCACCAAAAACTATCTGAAGAGGACGAGGTCGCGAGTTCAATTCTCGTCGGGGGCTTTTTTCTTCTTATCTATTGTGACTTTTGTCTGGTTCTAGCTTTGAACATCCTTTGATAAGTCTTTTAAAATATCTCAAGGTAAATGAAAAAACATGAGATTTATTTTCGCATTATCTATAGTTTTTATCCTTCTTTTTGGATGTACTCAGACTCCAGAATCCAGTGAAGTGGATGACAAACTGGAAGAACTTGAGCAAAAACTTGAATCAATAGAAGATAATATTGAAGAGCTTGAAGATAAAGTTGAAGTGCTTGAGGAAGTGGTCGAAGAAATACAAACTACTGAGCCTGTTGCAGAAGTTCAGGAAGAATCTGAAGAAGTTTCAGATGATGTGGTGCAATTCAAAGTAACTATTCAAAATGTTCATTCATCATATACTCTTTCTCCTGGAGTTTTTGTTGCTCACAAGCCTCCTGCAAGTATTAATTATGTGGGAAAAGTAATCCCATCTGAACTTGAATCCCTTGTAGAATATGGAAACAATACTGAATTCTATAAATATGTCTCAGAACTTGATGGTGTTGTTGCTGCATACTCAATAGATGAGCCAATTGGCCCTGGAGAAAGCTTTTCATTCAAAATAGCAGTTCCAAAGGACAAGCCAAGAGAGACTTATTTTTCGGGATTGCAGATGATCGTTGAAACAAATGATGGGTTTGCACTTGTAAATAACATAGCATTATTCACTTCTGGCAATGGCGCTAAGAATTCAACTACTAGCGCGCAGAACTATGATGCTGGAACAGAGGAAAACAGTCTTGTTGGTAGTGGATTTGAAGGAGGACAGCCTGACTCTTCAAAAGGATCAGAAAACATTGACAATGGAACTCCAACTAGTCCATATAGGCCTGTTAGTCCGCATCCTCAAATACCAAAAACAGTGATGAAAGTAATTGTTACTCCAGTATAATTATATCTCAAAAACAATGCCATGGGCTGCAGACTCTGTCATTTTCCTCAACGAACTTCTTATCACAAACATCATTTTGAAATGATTTCTTCTCAGGTCTTCCAAATCCCATACCTCTGTTTTTTCTCCAGAAACTTGCGCGTATGCAATTCCAATGTTTCGAAGAGCATTTTCATCTATCGCTATCTCATCCCTTGCACTTAGCTCAAGAGTTTCTCTAAGTACCAGCTTTCCCTCATCTGAAATTTCTCCATCTGGTCCAATATAATGTGGGTGGAGAATCTGCACTAATCTGTGTGCAGGGTGATCAAGCTCAGAAAATGCATCTTGGAATTCCCTTACTTTTTCAGATTTTATCGGAGATACTGATAATGCATTTATGAACGACTGTTCCTCCCGAAGCCTAAGTACTGCTGCTTTGTACTCTGTTGGAATCAAAGAGGGATCTATTTCGCATCTTGCCAAATGATCTAGTACATTTGCAATGCTGTCAAGCTCTCCACCTGTCCTTAAAATTGTTGGATTTTCCAATGCCTGAGCTTCAAGAACTTCCGGTTCAAAAGGTTTCTTGTAATCAATATGCATTCTAATTATCTTATTGTCAATATGCCGAACCAGTTCTTCCCCAACAAGACCTTTTGGTGCTGCAAATGTATTTCCTATTGGAGTATATGTGAACATTGTAGTGCCATTATGATTAAATCCATCAAACGATATCAAACGCTTCTTTAATCTCTGAGCGCAAATTTCTATTTTATCTGGGGATATGCGTCCTTCAATATGCATAACATATCCGCTTTCAATGACGCTTGTTATTTTTAAAATCGCTATGATTTGGTCGTATATTCCTTCTTTTTCCATGGTACTATCTGGAACAAAGACATTATGCGTGGTAGTCCTATTCTCTCTTTTGACAGTAACTGTAAATAGAGTTGCAGTTTTGGTTTCTTTTTCTAAAATGACATCTGCATCAATACCTCTTGTCCGCAGTACTGCCTCTAGTGCTTCTTTCTTTGTTCTTGGAATCACCAAAGAAGTTGGATCAACTGTTATCTTTGTTCTGTCTTTGTTTTTCAGTTCTCTAGCATCTTTGATCTCCTGAGCAAGCTTTAGCAGGGTTTGTCTGTATCTTTCCATGGTTTGGACTGTGGAAAATACTCGGTTTACTGTACGTAATATGATTCTGCTTGATGCGATCTGATCAGTATTTGGCAGCAAAATCCCAGAAATAAGCGGCGCTCTGCCTACAAACGCCTCTTTTTTTCTCTCGGTATCAGGCCTAATGCCGGTTGCTACTGATCGTCTGGTCATCTGAACACTTTGGGGGGATATATTTTTTCTAGCTAATTTGTGGTGTTTGTGATATTTAAATGTTTTGGTCATTTGCTATGGAAATTGCCATCTTTATCTCTTGTGTACTTGTGCGTACCATCAACACTACAAATATATGTACCATCCTTTTCTTTTAGTGGGGACCATAGTCCCTTGAATATGTGACAGTTTGGGCATGCGGGCATATTTTTTTCACCTGGTCAAAGAATCTATTATGTTTAGACTTTTAAATATCTTGCGGCCCAATAATGGTCATGAAACTTTTATTTGCGATAATTTTCGGATTTATATTATTGTTTGGTTGTACTACAACTAAAGTCCCGGATGAGCCTACTACTCCTGTAGTAGAGCCTCCTGAAGAACCTGTTGTACCTACCGAACCTGTGGAAGAACCTACAGAATCAACAACCTGCGAGGAGTATTGTCTAGAGCAGCCTCACATAGAATGTGTTGGAGCTTGGAATATCTCGGGAGAATATCCTGATTGCAATTGCAGTTATGTGTGCGATGTTGTTGAGCCTGAAGATGATGATCTTGATGTTGATGATCTTGTTCAGCCTTCAGATAAAACAGTTGGTGAAATGCTAAACGACGGGCTTGACAAAGTACGTCTTGATTTCTATCGGGAAAATGACGGATCTTTTGAAGAAACCAGGTATACCTGGAAGAGGGGCGCATCTGTAGATCATATGCCTGGTGAAATTGGTTTTGATTTGGCTCCGCTTACTGATGTTAAATTCGATGGCAAAACAATTACTGATTTGCAAGGAGTTGGATTTGCAGTTTTCAATGGAACTTCCAAAAACACAAAAGCACTTGGAGTAATTGTTGTTCTTGACAAGATGTCAATACTTGACGATTATACTGGTTCAGATGCATTTGATGTAGAATACTTCCCATCAGTAGATCACCGCAACTTCAAGGACTGCTGGGTTTACTCAAAGGATTTCAGCAAGAATATGGAATCTGAGTGGGTAAGTACCTATTTTGTCCAATGCGAAGCTGTGTTTTCATTGGAAGATTAGGCATTGGTTTATAAATTTCATCTTCGATGGGAAGTACGACCAGAAAAAAACCGCGAAAGCGGAGTTGTTGCCCATGGAAAATGAATATATAATGGGCTGCCCTGAGTGTTCCATGTTCAGTTGCGTAAATTCCGCACTTATCAAGGATGGGGAACATTTCAAATGCAGTTCCAACCCAATGCACAAGTATATGCTAGGAGAAGACGGATTCTTAAAATCCGTTTAAATGCTGCAATATTGTAGTATGTCTTCTCATACTTAGATTTTTTGCTTTATTTTTATTTCTTCAAATGTCCGTCTTCTTTAAAAAGTTTGTTTTCTTAGCACTTTTATGAACAAAATTGTTATTGTATTTGCATTGATGGTCTTGGCGAGTTTTTCTTTTGCTGCTAATGTCAGCACCTGCCAGGTGATTACCAGTCCTGATACCTATGATCAGACTGTTGATTTGACAGGAGCTCCGAATAACGCTGCTCCAATTGTCGGAACAACATGTATCCTCATCAATTCTTCTGATGTTATATATGACTGTCACAATTATGACATTACGAATAATGGTACTGTAGGAACAACCCACGGAATTGTATCAAACGGACCACTTACTAATGTTACTATAAGAAACTGCGATGGCATCTCTCAATTCACTCGAGGTATATATGTACGCAGGACAAATAACAGCTATGTTCATGATAATGTTCTCTTCGACAGCAGCGCTCACCACGGATTGATCGTGGATGAGAGTTTCTATGGAAGGTTTGAAGACAACACAGCATATGACAATGCACTATACGGTATCTACTCAACCAATTCAGATTACAATAACTTTACTCGTAACAATGCTTCCTTAAATGGGGGTCGTGGATTTTACATTCAGAATTCAGAAAATAATCGTTTTATTGACAATATTGCCGACAACAATGTTGTTGATGGTTACCGTGTAACTACAAGTCTTAACAACGTTTTTATCAACAGCAATGCATCAGGACCAAACCAGGACTTTGGTTATCATCTTGATGGCGGATCAGGACACAGTATTACTGGCTCTACTGCTCTACTGAATGACATCGGATTCTATGCTGATAATTCCGATTATAACGATTTCATTAATGTTAATGGTTCACTTGGAGATGATGGTATTAGGTTTGAGTCATCAATTTGGAATGTTGCTGACCTATCCTACTTCTGCGACAACAATGCAAACGGCGTTTATCTTCTGGATTCCCACGCAAGTACTGTTAGTGACACTACATCATGCCGCAATGGAAGAAATGGTTTCAACCTTGAGGATTCCAACAACAATGATTTCATTAATGTAAACGGATCAGGAAATAGCATCAATGGTATTAACGCAGTTGACTCGAGTGGAAACGAAATAGATCCATCATATTTCTGTGATAATGGCGAGAATGGTATTTATTTCAATAATTCAGACAACACTCTGATTCAGGATTCGTTTGTGTGCAATAATACTGAGGATGGAATGCACATATCCTACTCCGATACTGTGACAATAACAAACAACACTGCCTATGATAATGGCGAGGCTGGAATAGAAACCGAAGAGATTCCTTCTGGCCTGAGCGTTACTGACAACACTGCTTATGGGAATGTCGACAATGGAATTCATCTATTCAATTTCTTCTATAACACTGCTCCTGCTACGATTACAGGAAACACGGTTTATGGAAATTCATTCAATGGATTTGAATTTTCTGTTTTGAGAGACAGTATAATATCTGACAATCTTGCTTATGCCAACAGGTATAATGGTTTCAGATGGGCCATAACTCATAATAATACTTGGAGCAACAACACTGCACACAGCAGCAACGAGTCATCTGGATTCTTTGGTTCCAATGCAGATGGCAATAACTTTACTGGCCTGACTGCCTATGGAAATTATGAGCATGGATTCAGGTTTGTAGCTGGTGCTGACAGCAATAATCTTCTTGACAGTGTGTTCTACGACAATACTGAGGCAGGTGTTTACGTGCTTGACTCAACTCTCAATACTATAACCAATGTGCAGCTCTATGGCAATACTCCTGATCTTTGGATTAGAGGAACTGGAATCGATGTAACTCTATCAAATGTTATCTTTGACCTTGATGGCACATTTACCAATTATACAAATCTATCTCTAACTGATAATGTTGCATCTGCATATACAATCGATCATACGACTGAAGCCGTATCAGGACCTCCACCTCCGGTTTCCAGATCCTTTGCAGGCAAATTTATCAACATAACAGAAACAGAACCAACAGTATCTATTGATTCTCTTGTGTTCCACTGGACTGAGGCAGAACTTGCTCCAGATTATCTTGAAGACGGTTTCCGCCTTATGAGATATAACGGAAGCTGGATTATTGTAAACAATACTGCTGATGCAACTGCAAATGAATTTTCACTAGCATCTGTTGATCTATTCGGAATATTTGCAATAATAGAATATCCTCCTGAGGATGGAGGAAATAATGGAGGATCTGGAGGGGATTCAATGTCTGTATCCTTCAGTACATCATGTGAAGAAAATATAGTAAAAGTATCTTCAGGTGGCGCTTTAGCAGGTGCTGAAGTTAAGGTATTTGATAAGAATACTCTCAGTGATGTCGCTTCTGGATCGACAAACAGCAGCGGCGAATTTGGCTTTATGGGATGCGGCACTGATGTTAAAATAATTGTAACCAAGAGTGGCTATTCTACAGAGACAGTATACAAATCCCTTGTTGCATGCAGTGGATGCGCACTTGAATGCCTTGTGGATGAGGATTGTGCTGCAAATGAAAAATGCCACACCAACATGTGCATTAGCATTGACTGTTCATGCGGAACAATTGTAGATCACTCATGCAATGCATATTCATGCTGTCAGGATTCTCACTGTGAGGCAAACCAGGCATGTGTCAACAATGAATGTGTGGATCAGTATGAATGCACTTCTGATGAAGACTGCGAATCCACAGAATCATGCGAGATCGAAGAAGGTACAGAAGGCGGTTCATGCGAAGAAATCACCGGTGAATGCGGTGAGGCAAAAGATCACGCATGGGTTTCCTATGAATGTGGCAGCGAAGAAAATTGTCCAGACTGTTCATCTGGCTATTACTGTGATGTTCATGTCTGCAAATCTGACAGGAACCTGAATGGTCCTGATTCCGGATATGTTGGAGAGAATGTTTCCATTACTGCAACTGAAGCAGGAGGAGCTTGCATTGACTGCGAAGTCCAGATAAAGTTCCCTGATGGAAAAACAATAACCGGAAGAACTGATAGTAAAGGTAATATGCAATTGCCTCTATCCATCGAAGGTCCACACGAAGTTACTCTGCTTAAGGATGGGAACGCTCTTGTGACAATCAAGATTGATGCTCTCACAAGATCAATTGAGCCAGTTGAAGAACCGGAAACGTCTGTTCTTGATGATGTTGGAGCATTGTTCTTCTGGATGGTCATACTTGCAGTCATTGTCTTTGCATTTGTTATCTACAGGCGCGGCAAGACCAAATAATCTTTTTTTCTTTTTCTCTCCTCTTCTGAATCTTTATAAACCTTCCCTGTCATTTCTGGCCTATGAGACCTATCTTTGTTTTAGCAGTATTATTGGCACTTGTTTCAATATCCTTTTCTATCGATGTTTCAAGCTGTCAGGTAATTAATAGTCCTGGAACTTATGATCTGATTAATAGTTTCGGTGGCAGCACTACTAACTATTGGTATGCTACATACACTACCTGCATTCTGGTTAACAATACTCAGAATGTAATTATTGACTGTCATGGATATTCAGTTAATGAAACTGCCGGAACATCTGGTGCACCAATTGCTGTTCGAAACTCATCGAATGTTGTAATCCAGAACTGTAACTTGAATGGGGCAAGAGGTGTAGCATTCAATAATGTAAATTATACTAATGTTACTAACAACAATATTTCTGCCAATTGGGCTGTTGTTTCTGCAGGTGGGGGTTATGATTATTATAATCTCTTTGAATACAATGACATTGCAGCTGGCACATATGGTTTCTTTTATCCTGTTGCTAATTCGACTATAAGGTACAACAACGTAACTGCTCCGGGCTCTGGAGCATATCTCTTTAGCGGCAACAATCTCATTACTGACAATTATGCTTACAATTCTCCAAGATGCTATGGCGTAAGTGGGGATGAGCTGAGGCGAAATATTGCTTATAACTGTAGTGACTCATGCTACTCAATACCATATACAAGCGGCGGGGCCGAATTCATCAACAATACTGCTGATACTTGCGGTGATGGTTTCTCTACTGCCGGGGGCGAAGGAGCTCTCTTCCAGGACAACATAATAAGAAATTCAAACAATGGTGTTTATCTTGAGACAAGATTCAGCGAGGGTATTGATTATGCGAGATATAATGTAATAGATGGAAACCAGATAACAAACTGTGGAGTTGGTATGACTGGTTATTTTGATATACTAAACAACTTCACAGATAATGTGATCACTGGAAGTACGCTATACGGAATCCAGATGAACAGCTCGAATAATGATTATTTCAGTGGAAATATTGTTACGGGAAGTACGGGTGATGGTGTTGTACTGAACTGGGTAACAAACACTGACTTTATTGATGAAACTTCATCAAGCAATGGTGGAGATGGCCTTCATCTTGAGAGCTCAACGAACAATCTTGTTGATCCATCATACTTCTGCAACAACACAGGACACGGTATTGCACTCAACTCATCAAGTTCAAATAACATAAACGATTCAGTTGCATGCAACAACACTGGCAGTGGTATGTATCTTGATAACTCTACACTCAATAACATCACAAACAATACTGTCTACAATAACACCGGTTCTGGAATTTATCTTACTGATTCCAGCAATAACACAATGACACTCAATGACGTATATGATAATGCTCAAGTTGGTGTTGGCTTTACTGGTGCTCCAGGGGGTGGAAGCAAATTCAACGACTTGTTTTCCAACAATATATATGGAAATAGGGGTGGTGTTTCAATTATTTCCTATTTCGCAACTGTCTTTGCTCCATATGTAAGCAACAATAATGTTCTATCAAATAATGAGATTTACGATAACACAGAACATGGTGTCTACAGCAGGAACAGTGTCTTCCAGATGTCCTTTGATCATCTATATAATAATGGACTTGACATGAACCTGTCTGCACCAAGCGATCCAACAGCATTTGGCTTTGGATTTATCATGGCGAATGCTATTATCGACAATCCTACAGGAACATACCAGAACTTTACCAACCTGACTATTGGGGATTATGTTGAGGTCGGAACTGCGTATACTATTAACTGGAGCAATACTCCAGCAGCTCTTCCTCCAGCATTTGATCAGTTCAAAGGCTTTATTGAAATTACAAATGCTACTCCTGGCGTAATTATCGATGGCATCCAATGGAAATGGCACGATGGAGAGCTAGCTGGCTTTGATGAAAATAACTTTGAATTATGGGAACATGATGGATCTTGGAGCGAAGTTGCAAACGCAACTCTCACTACTGGTTCCAACAACATAATAGTAACAAATCTCAGCAGTTTCAGTAGCTTTGGTATATTGCAAAACAATAACTGTCCAATAATCTCTGCTCCTGGTTCATATACTCAGGGCGTAGATTACGTTGGTGCTCCAAACTCCGTCTCAATTATTGGCTATCCAACCATAACCAACACATGTATCTACATCAATTCATCTGACGTTATCTTTGATTGTGATGGATACACAGTAACTCATGATTCTACTCCGCTCGGAGATGTTGGTATTACTTTCTATCCAGGTTATGACAACATAACTCTTCTCAATTGCGAAGCATCGCTTTATGAGATTGGTTTATTTGGAATCGGTGTCAATGGCACAACGGTCCAAAACAACACATTCCATAGTAATTATAACGGTGTTATTCTGCGAGATTCTTATTCGAACATACTGCAAGGCAATGTAGCATACAACAACTCAAATACTGGATTTTTGCACTTTGACTTCTATTCAAGCAATTTAGTGGGCAATACAGCGTACAACAATACTGATGGTATTGCAATTAGTACTGCCTCAGGAATCAATGCATCTTTCAATACACTACACAGCAATTTGCTAGACGGATTCCTTCTTTCTAATGCAAGCTTCAACAGACTTTCAGACAACGTTGCATACAACAATTCTGATGATGGTTTTGATTTAGTGTCCTACAATAGTACCTTCGAAGATAATCTTGCATATGACAACAGCAACCACGGATTTCATATCCAGTCTGGTATGGCTCGGTCTATTCCATATTACTCAGATAACAGTACTGTTATGAACAATACTGCGTATGGGAATACTGGCAACGGTTTCCATTTAACTGGTGATGAAACTAATGCTTTACTTGAAGTTCTTGTAGTTGATAATGTTGCATATGGTAATGAGAATGGATTTTACCTAAATGAATCTGATTACATCACAATATACAATAATACTGCGCATGATCATTCAGGCGAAATCGGATTCTGGATTCTTCATTCAGAATACAATAACTTCACTGACAATACTGCATATGAAAATGGCGATGGTTTCTCAGTTTATGATGAAGTTAATTATACAAATCTCACTGAAAATACTGCGTATAACAATACTCAGGGTATTAGGATTTCTGACAATTCAACTTACATAACTTTAACCAACAATGAAGTCTTTGACAATGGTGCTGGAATCGGAATTTTGGATTCTAATATGACCTCAGTTAATGGAGACCATTTATTTGGCAATGCTGTGGATATGTATGTGGCCAATGCTATTGGCTCTACTCTACAGTTCCAGGTAGATGCAACAAACGTTATCTTTGACAATCCTCTTGGAAACTACACGAACTTTACAAACCTTTCATTTAGCAATGTTCATGAATCTGATACTGCATATGCTATAACCTGGGATCAGGAACCTGTATCTAATCCGCTTTCTGGAGAAGTTGAATCCTTTGAAAACAAATTTGTTAATATTAGCAAACGAGCTCCAAGTGAAGCTGTTTCACTTGATAGTGTTATTTGGCATTGGACTGATACTGAATCAGCAGCTTACAATGAAGATTTACTTGAACTTAGAAAACACAATGCTACTGATGGTTGGGTTGTACTAAACAACACTCCAGATACTGGAGCAAATACTCTAAGTTTAACTGATCTTGATGAATTCAGTACATTTGCACTTGTTCAGAACAATGGATGTCCGGCTCCAATTACTGCGCCTGGTACATACCAACTCATGGGCCATACTTATGGAGCTTCAAATGATGTTTCTGAAATTCCAGAAGGAGATCTTGATCTTGCATGTATCAAGATTGCATCAAATGATGTTGTCTTTGATTGTAATGGATTTAATATTACAAACAATGGAACCAGCAATTCAACAGCATTTGCAATCAATGGTTCACTTTCAGTTGACTACACAAACGTAACAATCCAGAACTGTCCGAGCATCACCAATTATTCATTTGGTGCTTATCTGTATGCATCCACTGAAGATGTTATCGACAATGTTACCATATATGATACGGTACTTGATTCAATTTACTTCCTGAACATGACATACTCCAATGTTACTTCAAGCACACTCTATAATTCTGCAGAAGGAGACGGTGTCTCTGTAGATCAGGGAAGCAACAATGTTTTCAGAGAAAATATTGCTTATAACAATTATGAGAACGGAATTTATCTGGAGGATTCTCCAGACAACCAGGTTCTAAACAACACGGTTTACTTCAACAATGATGTTGGTGTTCTATCAAATGAACCTGGATCTCTAAGAAATTTGGTTGCAGACAACATTGGTTATGAGAATGGTATTGCATCATTTGCTGCTACTTATGGTGCAAATGACAATGTGTTTACCAGAAACTGGGCTTACAATGATACTGGGTTTGCATTCTACGATGTAAATAGGCCGAACGTAACATTCAACAGAGCAGAAAACGGTTCCGGTATGGGAATGTTATTCCTGGCACCTGATTCGGATGATGTCGGTTATGTATTTGTAAGCGTAGATGACCTGTACGTTGCAAGTAATTATGCATTCAACTACATGCCAAGAAACGAATCTGATGGTTATTACTTCTACAATTGTATCGGCGGTACTTTGATAAACAATACACTTATCAGGTCCAACGACCAAGGATTTGATTTCGATAATGTGTACTTCTTCAATGTTACAAATAACACGGCACAGGATGTCAATGAAGAAGGAGGATTTTCGTTTGATAACTCTACATATAACTTCATTTCAGACAATATTGCCCGTGGAAATGGAATTGGATTTATTTTGAATCAGGGAAGTACAATTAATGCTGTCATTGAGAATCAAGCATTGTTCAATAATATGGGTATTCTGCTTGACGGCAATGCATCTGGAAATTATGTGCTGAACAACACTGCAACAAGCAACCTTGCTGTCGGCTATGTTGCTGCACTATTCTCAGACAACAATCAGTTTATTGGAAATACTGCAAACAATGGAACCGGATTCGCATTCTATCTTGTAGATGGTAATATAGTTGAATCAAATACAGTATCCGGTGGATCCGGAGCAGGCATATCATTACTTCTGCCAGTTCCTATTAACGATACTGGATTTGTTTTCCTAGGAACCAATAATTCCAGAGTATTCAACAACACTGCATATGATTATTCTGGCGGAGTAAATCACGGATTCTTTGCTGATGCAAGCAGCGGAAACAACTTCACAATGAATACTGTATATGATGTTGATTCCTCTGGTTTCTGGATGCAACTTTCCGATTCAAACAACTTTACCAGAAACATTGTGTATAATTCAACTGATACTGGTATGTACGTTGATTCTTCAGAAAACAACCAATTTGTTGAGAATGAAGTATACAATAATGCATTTGGATTTGGCCTTGCTGCAGGATCTCAATTCAACTACTATATGAACAATACAGCTCATGACAATGATGCTGGTTTCAGGGTAGATAATTCAAACAGCAACACATTTACCATAAACCAAGTGTTTGACAACAACCTTGATGGAATATATGTATTCCCGGCATCAAGCAACAATAACTTTACTGAAAACGAAGTGTTCAACAATACTCTAAATGGATTCTTCATAGGCTCTTCAGATGGAAATGCACTCGAGATCAACGAGATACACGATAATCTTGGTGCGGGTGTCAACATTTCCGATTCAAACCTAACTACATTGATGGGAGATCACATCTATAATAACAACCCGGACTTTGTGGTTGATGGAACTGGAATCGATGTTGCATTAGTTGAAGTAGTATTCGATAATCCAGTTGGAAACCTGACTAACTTCACAAACCTTTCAGTAACTGACAATGTGAACTCGGCATACTCGATTAACTGGGCAGCTCAACCAAGTGTTGGTCTTCCGGGTACATCTCCAGGTGCAAGATCCTTCCTTGGTAAATTTGTAAACATAACAAACCTCACCAGCGGAGTTGTAATTGACAATTTGGTCTGGCATTGGACTGACGCAGAGACTGTTGGATATACTGAGGGCAGATTTGAAGTTCGAAGATTCGTTACTGGTATCTGGGCAACTACTCCAGACGTACTAGATACTGGTGCAAACACTCTGACACTTTCAAATGCAAGTAACTTCAGCACATTTGCAATTCTGGAAGCTCCGGAAGATGATGATAATGATGATGGCGGAAAGTCAAGTGTGGATGTATCATTCTCATCAACATGCGATGGCAATGTTGTTCGGGTAATCGGCACAACTCCAAAAGACGGATTTACTGTGCTTGTTGATCATGCAGTTTCGCTTAGTGAAATTGCATCTGGAACAACTAATGAAGATGGTGAATTTGAATTCCCAGGATGTGGAATTGGAGTCAAGATAACCGTCAAAAAATCGACATACTTTACAGAGACCCTATATGAAGATCTAATAGCATGTCCATTATGTGATCTTGAATGCGGTGATGATCTAGACTGTGAGGATAATGAACACTGTGTTGACAACATGTGCGAACTTGTTGATTGTGACTGTGGTGAGATAGAAAATCACCAATGCAATGAATATCAATGCTGTTCTGATGCAGACTGTCCGGAGGGTCTTGTTTGCCAGGATAATTCATGTACAAATGAATGTACTTCTGATGCAGACTGTGAATCCACAGAATTCTGTAACATTGAAGAAGGTGCAGAAGGCGGATCCTGCGAAGAGCTCACTGGCCAATGCGGTTATGCTGATAACCATGTTTGGAATGTATATGAATGTGGTGAAGAAGGCTGCCCAGAATGTCCTGAGCAATATGTTTGCGAAGAACACATTTGCGAGCCAATTCCTGAACTTGATGGTCCTGAAACAGCATTCGTTGGAGAGTCTGGAATAATAAACGCAACAGAGGGACGTGATCCATGTATCGATTGTGATATCGTGATCAGACTTCCTGATGGAAGCAGTATCCATGGCAAAACTGACTCTGGCGGACAAATCAAAGTGCCATTGAACATGGAGGGAAAATACACCTTTAGTCTTGTTCAGGATGGAGAAACAGTAGATTCACTTACTGTTGATGCGCTAGTAAAGCCTCAAGTTACTCCTGAGAAACCACCAACCAGTATTTTGGATGATCTTGGTGCATGGTTGCTTTGGCTGCTACTGCTTCTTGTATTGGTGTTTGCCTTTGTGATCTACAGAAGAAGACAGCACCAAAAATAACTTTTTTCTTTTTTCCAGTTTTTCCCACCTAATAACAGTTCTTTTAAACGTTACTAAATATATTAATTCGTGGGGTATTCATGAAATTAAACAGAAGGCGATTTTTAGGACGGGCTGGCGCAGCTGCTGCTTTGCTATTTGTAAGCGGATGCGGTCCGCATTTAGAAAACATAAGAGATTCTTCTCAAGATTCAAAAGCAACTTCGAAAGTTCTTTCTATTCTCAGATCTACTATTAATAAATCCGGTCCACTTGATGCAGAGAGTACTGCTCTTGTTCAAATGGGCGATTCGGCTATTCCTGGCATGCTAAGTGCTTTACGTGATGAAGATCAGGAACTTCGAGCTAGTGCTGTTTGGGGACTTGGCGAGATGGTTGAACAAAATGAAAGTAATGTTCAAATGCTAACTACTGTGCCTCCTTTAATCGAAGCATTGTCTGATCCATACTGGAAAGTTCGACAGGGAGCTGCATGGGTTCTTGGTGGACTTGGAAGAATTTATCCAAGTGATAAGCAAATGAAGGGAGCAACTCCAGTTCTAACAACAAAGCTTCAAGATTCAAAAGTTGAGGTTAGGCAAGCTGCTGCTATGGCACTTAGGACTCTTGGAAATGCCTCTTCTATTCCCCCACTTATGGAATCTCTATCTGATTCTGAAATGACTGATTATGCTCAAGAAGCATTAGTCGCATTGGGAGATCCAGTGCCATTAATTGCCGCTTTGTCTACGACCGATGAAGCATCAAGAAGGCTCATTATCCGTGTTCTTGGTGAAATGGGAGCTGTTGCTACTTCGCAGTTAATAGAAGGCCTTGCGAATTCTGATGCAAATATAAGATTAGGTTGTGCAAATGCTCTCACTCGCATTGGAACTGCAACAACTGCAGTACCAGCATTAGAGCGTGTTCTTGAAAACGATCCTGATCAAAGAGTTCGTGATGCAGCACAAATTGCAATTGATGCAACTTATGTTAGCAATTAATTCTTTATTTTAACTTTTGAAATTACTCTTCTTTGTTTTGTTCCTATTTTTTGAATTTTATCAACTATCTCTATTTCAATGGTGACATTCTCGTTCAAACATGCTTCCTTTATCCTATCTATCATCTCTTTCTCATGTTTGAATCCATCTTTGGTTGGGATCACTTTTACAACAAACAAATCTGGTCTTTCCTGAATTATCTGATATTCAGATATCCCTTTGTATATATCTCCTCTATATTCTACCAGAATTTTCATCGGAGTTATCTTTCTTCCGCTGGGCAGTGTTATCATGTCATCGCACCTTCCTTCAATTGATTTCAAAACAGGAAGGCTTCTTCCACAGGAACATTCTTTTCCCCAGCTGGCAAGGTCTCCTATCTTATATCTTATCAGAGGCATCGTTGTGTTTCGAAGAGATGTTAGAACTACCTCTCCAAGCCCGCTATTTTTTGCATTTCCTTTTGAATCAACAATTTCCAGAATCACGGAATTCGTGTTAATGTGCAAACTGTGTTCTTCCGGACATTCCCAGCCAAGCGGACCAAATTCCCAGCATCCATACATGTTGAATACAGGACAGGAAAATGATTCTTCTATGGTTTTTCTATAATCTTTTGTAAGCATTTCAGCTCCGCAAATAGCTGATTTGAGTTTAATCGGATTTTCCATATTGGCTTTTGCTATCAGATATATCATACTGGGATATCCGCCAAGTCCGTCTACTTTCTTTTTTCTCATAATGGAAAGAATGTTTCCTATATCCTCATTTACATGGAAAAAAATATTCCTGAATAATCCGAATTTTGAATCGAATCTTGGTTTTTGGTAGTAGCCTCTAGCTTCAATTCTAGCTATCACATCCAAAGGAGAACGTCCTTTTTCAAGAGCCGAAGCATCGTCTAAGCATTTACGAAAAAGTGAAGATTCCATGTCTGAGTAAATCTTCATTGGCTTTCCACTTGAACCTGAGGTTCTGAGAACTTTCAAATCTTGTTTATTTATCCCATTTCTGATAAAAGAATCAGGATTATCGCGAACTTTATTTTTTTCAGTAATTGGAAAATCAGACAATGAATCTACTGGAGATTCAAAGAGATGTTTATAATATTCGGTCTCTGATGCAGCTTGAAACATTTTTTCTAATTGTTCCTCCTGAACTTTTTTTAGGAGGTTAGTGTCTCTCCATTGCCTCTTGATTTCTAGAATGGTTCTCAATTCTTTAAGATTCACAATATCTATGTTGAACAATGCATTTTAATTCATGAATATTTCGTCAAATCTTCAATTTTCTATGATTGAGTATCCGGAGTTATCTCATATAGCAATACTCTTGCTTGTTTTTTTACCATGATGTCAAAACATGTATAGTTCCATTCATTTTCAATTCCATACCCATGTTTCTTAATGGAATTATGGAATCGTTCATAATTCTTCGGATATGCATCAGAATACTGGATCCAGATTCTGCCATTTTTTGTTAGGTATCCTTTAGCTTCCTTGAAGAATCTGCCAACAACTCCATCTTCATAAACTGCATGGGCAGATGAAGCTTTTGCAGATCCTTCAGACCATGGAGCAGCAAAAATTATCGTATCAAATTTTCCGTTTACTTCGGTAAAAAGATCGCTTTGCAAAACAGTGGCATTTGGAACATGTTTTTTTGTTGCCTTAACAGCAGCAGGATTTATGTCTGCTGCAACAACCTCTTTTGCTCCTTTTTCAAATGCCATCCTGGAAATGACTCCAGAGCCCGGACCTATCTCAAGAACTCTTGTCCCAACATTCATATTATCTTCATATTGTTTTATTCTTCTTGGAGATGGAGTTAGATATCCTTTTTTGTTAATATAGTCCCAACCTAAAATCTTTGATAATGTAATTCTAAGAAAAGTTCTCATGATTAGCACCAGTATTATGTTCGTCCGGCTATTTTTTTATTCTATGTCTACTCGCTCTGCTATTCTGGGCACTGGAACATTCCAAGCTCTCTCGTTATTTTCATCTCATCTAGCATCGTGTTTCTAAAACCAACAACTCCACCACTAATTCTGCTTGCAATGATGCCAATGGTCTCTGGGCTAAGTTCAACATCAAATATAGTACAATCAACAAAATGGACTCTTGCAACATGTTCTGAAAAAACATCTGCTATGATCAACCTATTTTTTTCTGCCTGCTCAAAAAAATCAGAAGCATATTCAAGATGTTTATCTATTGCACGGTCATCTCTAAATAATTCTTCATCAAGACCGAGCTGTCTAAGATAAATTCTTTGGTTGAACATGTTTCTGCCTTGAGCTGGAATCGGATAATAAGAAAATAAGTATTCGTGGTCTACAGCAGTTACTGGAGTATTTTTCCCAAAAACAATCCCTCCTTCATTTCTATCGAGCATCCCAAAAACATAATCAAAAGCAGTTATTGCTATTATTCTTTTGAATATCTCAGTATATTCCTGCTTAGTATCAGGAGTATCACTTAATGGCAAAACGAAATGATCAAAAACACCTCTTCCAGGAGCTCCTGCAATAACTATCCAATCATCAATACACTCACTTCTACAAGATGGCAGTCCAGATATTTCTAGTAATTTGTATCCTGTTTCTTCTTGCCTGGCATTTCTTGATTTGCAAAATGCTTTTTTTCCATCGCTAAAATCTATTCTCAGTAATTGTCCTGGGCGTGCGTACAATTGGCCCCTTGCAGTTAGTGGTGTTGTAGATAAAAGTGATATCAGCTCTACTTCTGATTCTGTGCAGCAGAGTTTCTTTGCACTTTCTACTAATATGTCAAGGCTACTTCTATCAACCGAATCAATATCTGGTGCGTGTCTAAGTGCAAATTCCCGCTGCCCAAGCTCAAGAGCAACAACACATACTGCGCTTGCTATTTCTGCTCTTCTTTCTTTTGGAGCTTTCATTAAGTTTGATTCAAGTATCTCTCCAAAAAATCGATTAATGCTGCCATCCTGGATGGCTTGTGCTGCCATCAGCTTGATCTGATTGTCAAGCCTGAGTTTTTGCAAGTCAATTCCAATACCATTAACATTAATTATGCGAGGAGCCATTTTAACACAAAAATAGATTGTGAATAACATTTTATAAAAGTTATCAAAAATGAGAGAATATGATATTAATCAATCTCATGTCATGGGTGCCACTATTTTTTTAACCTATTTAGAAAATGTATTTTTGTAATTGTGAAAAAATATGTGGTATGGTGCCATGATACAAAACACAATTTTATCCAGATATGGCCATTCTTTTTTTACTTTGTCAAATTTCATCCTTAAGTTGAATGTTTTCATCGCAACTGGATGGTATTCATTTGCAATAATCACATCCTCAAATGCCATTATGATGCATCTGAACGCTCTTTTCAATGCTCTATCTGGAGAAACGAAAACCAAAAAAGAAGTTATGATGGAAATAAAAAAATCATATGTGAAAAGTTTTCGAAATGGATGCAATTTTGATCTATATCTTATCAAATCTGGTATTATGTATCTGCCATAAACTATTTTTCCTGAAATGCTGGCATGTCTTATGCGGGATATCTCATACCCAACCAAATGATCCAAAAAACTGAAAATTCTTTGGAAAATCGAAGTAGGTTTTAATTTTGTTGGTCCTCTTATGGCAATATATTCGTTCTTTTGATTTTTGTGAAAAATAGAAAATAGTCTGTGCTTCTTTGCCTTTTCATCTGCTTCAACAAACCTGGTCTTGTATCTTTTATCAAGTTTCAAAAATATCCTTTGAGCATTTTCTTTTATCTTAGCAACATCTTCATCTTTTTTCATTATTATACTCAGATCAAAATCTCCTTCTCCCAATACAAAATCTCCCCTACTTATGCTGCCTGTAAGTATGATGAATTCTATTTCTTTGGGATGGGCATGAATGATCTCATCAACAAATTCAGAAATAACTCTGTTAGCTAATTCAAGATCGTTTTTAGAGTTCATATTTTTTCAACAATTTTATGCTAATTATCCTTTATAAGTCCCAACCCCAAGATCGAAGTGTTGTGACTGTATTTTTATTAACATTTCAACAAATAAAAAATTATTAAGCCTGGAAATTCGAGTAAAAACGCCCCAACGGGGAGCCTATGATCAGATTCGACGCCTACACTAACTATGCAACATCCAGCATAATTGTACAATATATTGCATGTAGAATTTATATTCATTTTGGAGACTTTTGTTGAATGTTGGTTTGAGATCTTGTTTCTTCCGTCATTCTTTTAACAGAATCCATGTATTTCATGTGGAGATCCCCGTTAACTTTCTTAACCACTTCAAATAACTCCAATCCAAGATCAAAATCCTTTTTCAACTTGGATTTAGTTGGTATTTTTTTGAAGAGATTGTGGGCCGAATCATTTCTTGCTTTATTAAACCTCATCAATTTTTTGTAAGTTTCAATATCAATCAAACCCAGATCACACAAAATTTCTGCTACAGTTTTGTATTTGTATTCACTGAAAAAATACAAGTTTTTTTTACCTTTCTTTTTTGACATTAGAGTGAAGGATGCCATTGGATTTATCAATCGACAGGCCATGTCATATGAACTGTTCATGTTTATCCCAATAAGATAATGCAATAATATGATGGGTTCAACATAATGTCCTTCATCAAATGATTTTTTCAACCATTCTACATCTATTTTAATAGATCGATTAAATTTTCCATCTTCTGTTAATTCCACCATGAAATAGCCTCCTGGATCAATATAGCTTTGCTCGAAGTATGTAAAAATAGCTGCATAATACCAAAGAAAAGGAGATTTGACAGCGTGGGGTATTTCGTTGTTCCCCACGCCGAAATAATATGACCGTAACACCGAAACAGCCTCTTTTATATGTGAAGTTATTGTTGATTAACCAAGGAATGTAAGTGCATTCTTGCCATCTTTAGTTATTTTCACCTTGGCCCTTTTTCCAGTTCCGACTATTTCGATGAACTTCCATTCTAATAAAGGTTTGATGAATCCGCGATTAAGAGCAGCATACTTTGCAGATGCCTTATTTTTTGTCTCTTCATCATTTTGCACTTGAATCATGTCTGCTTTTTCAAGTTCATGGATTAGATCATTTTTCTTTATTGTCCCACCCTTCTCCTCAATTAGCTTTAAAGCTATAATATGAGCATCTGGAGGTTTGGTCATTTGATATCGTGGAAGATAATGAATATCCTTGCAACCGATACTCATTTGCTGCCCTTTTTCAGGAGTCACCTCATAATCCTCAGGTTCGACATAATATGGTATCAAAGTGGCATTGATTTCTTTGAATATCATGCAG
>JAHJDH010000020.1 GCA_018812625.1 Microcaldota archaeon
AGCTTTTCAGCCAGCAATTACTAACGGCCTAATACATATAACTCTCTAAACCAGTGTATTAATCATCTTGTTGTCACGTCATCGACATGTTATCTAAATGATGCTCTCTTTTTTCTTATTTTATTCGCATAGCGTGAGCCAGGTATTTTTAAAAAATAGAAGACTTGCTAAACGCATTGAAAAAAATTAGGATATAATTAGAAATGGATAAAAATTATTTTTCCTTGGGCTTTTTGGTATACGGGCAGTCCAATTCTCTTAGTGCTTCATAGAATATTTTTGTTGGACTGTATCTGTGCTTCTTCAGCCAGTCAGTAATTTCCATCGTGATCCTTATTGTTATTGCCTTTGTTCTTCTTGCGCGTTTTGGTGTTGCAATTATTTTGGTTTTATCCATTTGTATTACCTCATGTATTACGTTGTATATACAATTGTGTGTACTACTGTTTATAAAGAGATTGATAAAAATAGTTTTCTTTGTATATTTGTGTGTATGCAAAAATTATCTTAGCAATGTCACAATTATCCACGTTACAAAACTCTTTAATAACTTGCATGCATAAGTGAAATAGGTAATAATCATGGCAGAAGAATTGATGGTTGAGGAAAAAAGCAGACTGACGATCTTAGTAATAGAAGATAATAAGGAGTTTGGAGCAAATGCACTGAGTGCATTGAAAGGAAATGTAGTTTTTTTAGCAACAACACTTGTTGAGGCAAAGGAACTGGCAAAGGATATTAAATTTGACACTATACTTAGTGATGTCCATGTTCCAGAGCGCGATGGAATGGAACCAGAAGCAATAGTCGCAGCCATCACAGACATTTGCCTTGCAACAGGAACTACTGTTTGTTTTGTCACAAAGGCAGATCATCACGGAATTCTTGACCTTGGAGATGAAGGATATGTTTCTCTTAGAGCAACTACTCAAGGAAGAGCATTAATGACCAAGATGAAATCTTCAAAGAACAATGCTACCTCTGAGGCAGATCTTTTCAGAAATCTTGAGACCACTGAGAGCAAAAATATCAAATCAGGTTCAAAGACTCCTGAGATTTGGAACAAGGCACTTGCAATGGCACTAAATGCAAAGACCAAACCAACCTCAGTAGGAAGGGCAATCAGACAAGTTGGAAAAATCGGACTTGGTGTCATAAATGATGGCGTGATGCCAAAGGTTATCCCAAGAAAGTAATACTATTTGCATGGCGAAGGCCATGTTTTTTAATAGTCTAACGTATTTCTACAATTGAATGTTACTTCGAAATTTATTGATCTACCTATTCATTGGAATTGTTGTAGATGCGCTGCTTTCTATTTTTTCCAAAGATTACAATGTACCATATGTTAATTTTCCACTAATTAGATTTGTTATTCCACTTGCAATAGGTTTTGTATTTGAAAGAGATTATGTCGAGAGAAACTGGAGAAGGCCAAGAGACATTCTTCCAATAGTACTGATAGTAATTGTAATTGGTTTGGTATTATTTAGTCCAATTGGACATGCTGTTACGCTTTTCATAGAATCAGAGTATTTTGATATTATGAATTTGCATCTTCGCTCTATTGGAGCATATATATTTGACCTGATCTCAGATGTTTTCATATTCTTTTTAGTAGGGATGATTCTCAGTAAAATTGCAGAGTTTACGAGACAAAAATCAAGAAGGAAGCCTAAGCCTCGCAAGTAATACAAATGCAAACATTAGGCCAGCTAAAAGGTAGAGAAGCTCTAGTTGAAGGACAAAACCAAGGACAATAAGGATAACCGTCAAAACTGCCCAAAGCCTGCCACTGCTATTTTTGCTAGTTAACCGCTCTGCCGGACTAAAGCCAAATGACAGAAATAAAACCCCAACAAAAACTAGGGGAATTGAAAAATAGAAATTAAAGTGAAGAGATGAAATTGCAATAAACATTGTCACAACAAGAGAAATGATAAGATTCATGGAAAAATACATAAATGCCCTAAGCTGCCAGGTCCAAAGATGCTCAAAAACAAGATGACTGCCTTTTTTCTTTGATTTGGATTTGGTAAACGGAGAAATCAAAAATCCAACAATAATACTTATTATAAGAAGACCAAAAACTGCAAGAAGTATGAGAAAAAATGCCTGCTGCCACCTGCTGACATATTCTGTTAGGGTAGAGCCTGTTAGAAAAGAAAATACAAGAATGAGAAGGCCAAAAGATCTTGCAAGTATTTTGAGCATTGATCCTAGCTACTTTTATAAAGTCTATAAGCCTATTGGTGAGTATGAAAAAGATTATCAATGAAGCAAAGATTCCCTTCGCAGTATTTGTAATTGTCGGAACTATTTTTGACCTTCTTGCAAATACTGAATTGTTTAGTTTTTACTTCATTGGTTTTGCAATAGAAATTGCAGCAATTTTCTACTTTGCACAAAAAATTGGCAATGATGAGAGCGTTCTCAATTGTTCTATTTATTCGATATTTTTCGCAATTCTGGCAGTTCTTGCAAATGCAGCCATATATTCAGTGTTTTTGCTGCTCTTTGGAGTGATGATAGATGTAGTAATTGAAAAACTAATCCAAAATGTCATACTTGCAGTATCTCTCTTTGCCATAATTGGACTAGTAATTGGCGCTATTGGTAGCTTTTTGAGAAAAACAGTACTGAAGTATTAAAAATTATATATGCGATTCATTTTTCAGATTGGTTGGGAGTAGATCCAGACCGTAAAATCTAGAGGGTTTTCAAATGAAAAACATAATGTGGTTTAAAGAGCTTGATAAGGGAAGTTTGGCTGAAGCAGGGGGAAAGGGAGCAAATCTTGGAGAGATGTATCAAAACGGATTTCCAATACCAAATGGATTTGTTACAACAAGCGGTGCATATTACAAACACCTCGAAGCAAACAACCTTAGAGATCCAATATCTCAAATTTTATCTAGTTTAGACGTTAATGACCATGATAAATTAGTCGAAGCAGCAGACAAGATCAAAAAACTAATCACAGATGCTCCAATGCCTCAGGACATTTCAGATGATGCAGTTAAGGCATATGAGGAGCTGAGTGCAGCAGATGGACATGAGATTTATGTTGCTGTTCGAAGCAGCGCAACTGCAGAAGACCTTCCAACAGCTAGTTTTGCAGGTCAGCAATCCACATACTTGAATGTTCATGGAAAGGAAAAACTCCTCAAATCAATCAAAGACTGCTGGGCGTCATTGTTTGAGCCAAGAGCAATATTCTACAGAGTAGAAAATAAGTTTGAACACATGAAAGTTGGCTTATCCGCTGTTGTTCAGAAGATGGTTCAAAGTGAAAAGGCAGGAGTTGTATTCACAGTTGATCCGCTCTACCAGGATCATGACATAATTTCAATTGAAACTGCATATGGGCTTGGGGAAGTTGTCGTCAGTGGACAGGTTACTCCGGACACTTACAGAGTTAGCAAGAAAAAAATGGAAATTGTAGACAAACACGTTGTCAAGCAACCTTGGATGCTCATCAAAATGGATGGAGAAAATAAAAAAGTCGAAATCAAAGAAGAAGCACAAGGCAATCAAAAAATCACAGATCTAGAAATTATGGATCTGACAAGAGAATGCAAAAGAATTGAAGAGCATTATGGAAGGCCTCAGGATATTGAATATGGTTTTGAAAAAGGAAATCTGTACATTGTACAATCTCGTCCAATAACAACTTTGGATAGTACTGATGGTGGAGAGGGTGGAAAAAACATGGAAAAAACAGATATATCAAAAGCAACTGTTCTGGTAAAGGGGTTGGGAGCTGCTCCTGGAATGGGAATGGGAAATGTTAGATTAATCAAAAGTTCAAAAGAAATAAAAGAATTGGTTAGAGGAGAAGTACTCGTAACTGAGATGACAACTCCAGACTTTGTTCCTGCAATGAAAAAGGCATCAGCAATAGTCACTAATACTGGAGGAATGACAAGCCATGCTGCAATTGTCAGTCGTGAACTTGGAGTTCCTTGTATTGTGGGCTGTGAAAATGCAACAACAGTACTCAAAGATGGAATGGAAGTCAGTGTTGACGGAAGCCATGGTATTGTTTATGAAGGATTGGTATCTGCTCCAGAAGCCAAAAAAGCAGCTGGAACCCCGGCAACATCAATGGCAGCTCCAGTAACTGGAACAAAGATCTATGTTAATCTGGCAGATGTTGACCAGGCTGAAAAGATCTCAAAATACCCATGTGATGGTATTGGACTTCTTAGAGCTGAATTTATTATCGCAGATATAGGAGTGCATCCAAGAAAAATGCTTGAAGATGGAAGGCGAGAGGAATTTGTTGATAAATTAGCAGGAGACCTTCGAAAATTCGCAGCAGCATTCTATCCAAGACCAGTTGTTTATAGAGCAACAGACTTCAAGACAAATGAATACAAGAATCTTGAAGGTGGAGAGAAGTATGAGCCTCACGAAGAAAACCCCATGATGGGCTATCGGGGAGCATCAAGATATTTGAAAGAGCCAGAAGTATTCAAGATGGAACTTGATGCAATTAAAAAAGTAAGAGAAGAATTCCACCTAAAGAACCTTTGGCTTATGATTCCATTTGTAAGGAGAATTGGAGAGCTTAGGGCAATTAAACAGGCACTTCATGAGGTTGGAATTTATCGAACTAGAGATTTCAAGCTCTGGATTATGGTTGAGGTTCCAAGTACTGTCTTCTTGATTGATCAGTTCTGTGAAGAGGGAATTGATGGTGTTTCCATTGGAACGAACGATCTGACTCAATTGATCCTTGGAATTGACAGGGACAATGCAACCCTTGCCAAAGGATTTGATGAGCGAAATGAGGCAGTTCTGCGTGCATTGAAGCAGGTCATCACAACATGCAGGAAATATGGAGTTACAACTTCGCTTTGCGGACAGGCCCCATCAGTATATCCAGAATTTGCTGAGGCACTTGTTCAATATGGAACTACGTCTATGTCAGTTAACCCAGATGCAGTTACTAGAACAAGGAAGATTGTTGCAAGTGCAGAGCAGAGAATCATCCTAGATAGACTGGCAACATTGTCTCAAGGCGTTGAAAGTCTAAAAACAGTTAAACTCGAGGATGAGTAATTTTTTTCTTTTCTATTTTTTTAAAAATAAAAAAAATTAATTGAGCAGTTCCAAAAAGTCTGGAGTGACTGCTGCATATGCTTTGTTATTCCAGTGTGAATCATCTGAAGCTACTGCGTATTCTGATTTTAAGCTGCCATCGCTTGCCGCAACTTCGCCATAGAAGTCCATTACTTCGATTCCATCATGCGATGCTGCAAAGTCAGCTAGCCAGGCATTGTAGGCCTTGTGATCAGATACCAGCAAAGGATCATTGTATTCTGAAACCATTGGAAGTGCATTTCCAACTATGAGCTTTCTGTTTCTCTTAGTTACAACTTCGTCGTACATTGTTTCTATGTATCCTTTGTTTCTCTCAAGAAGATACCCACTCTCATCAGGCTCAAAATCAACAAAGCAGAGCTTGAAGAAGACGACGTCAGATTCGTATGTATCAAGAGCTTCTACTGCAGAGCTGGTAATCTCTGGCGGATAATCAAGCTCATGATAAATGAAATCATATCCCTGATAATTGCCTGCAATTGTTCCGTCATAGCAGTCTTCATCAAAGCAGGTCCACTCAAGACCCATATAGCCTTCCATCCAATAATATGTGACAGATCTCCCTAGCATAAGAACATCAGCACTTTGAAGATTTGTTTCTTGCTCAGAATCGACATCTGAGTCATCGCCATCTGTATGCGTAGAATCGTCATCTTCCGCATCATCATCTTCAACATCATCAGAAGTTTCAGAAACATCATCGCCCATATGAGGAGTAACATTGTCTGCTCCTTCTTCGCCAGTTGCTGGTGAACCTACTTGAGGACTTTCAGAAGTGCATCCGAAAAAAAGAGTCCCGATAATCAAAATTAATAGTATATTTCGATTCATGAGGGTTATGAAGAATAGAAAATAAATTAAAGGAGATCGCTAATAGTGCGATCATCTAATCAGACTTAACAAGTTTTACGTGGCCTAATAGTTTTCTTTTATGTAAAACTTGATATAATCCCCAATCTGCATTCCTCAACTCAGGAAGAGAAGTTATGGCGTTTTCAGACGTAAATACTGCAACATTTTGCATAAGTTCGGCATCGTTTACTTCTGCCCACGATCTTGTTTTCGGTTCAAAACCAACTTCATCAAGCAAGCCCCTCATTCTCAAGGTACCATACAATTCAGGATCATTTTCCAATAATTCGCGTCTCGTACTTAGTTTCTTATCTTGCATTGTTTTCTTTGCTAATCCAATAACATTTCCATCAGAAAGTTCTGCCAAAGCTCTTGGTTTATTTTGTTTTTCTTCAGATCCAAGAGTATCAGGTAATGGTTTTCTGCTTAATGCCTGGCGTAACATAGGCCGAACCTTGATAGATTGGACCTTACTAACCAATCCATCCGTACCCAACACTTTTTTGGCCATATTCACAATAAGTTCTCTTCGTGTTTTTTTCATATTTCCACCCTGTTTAGGATTCATTTCGCTTCGTAATCGTTTCATATTTTCTGTCCCTTTCCAAATAAAGTTCATAAAATGACTTCATTTGATTACATTAATTATAACTGTTCGCACTAATATATCCGCTTATAAAAAATTTTGTCAAGATTACAAAAATTAAGTAAAATTTGTAAATATGATAAGATTCAAGACAGAAAGAGATCACATGCAGTAATTCATTTTTTAAAAACCTTCTTCGATATGAAGTATCTAAGAAACGAGGAATACGAATGAAGATACTATTACAATTCCCTGAGGGACTTAAACAAAAAGCAAGAGAGCTTGCAGCAAAATACAAAGAAGAAGGCCATGAGGTTTTCCTTTCTGCTTCAGCCTGCTACGGAGCATGCGATCTTGCACTAGATGAGGCCAGATGGATTAAAGCAGATAAAATAGTTCATGTTGGCCACAATAGGTTCATAAAAAAAGATCTTGAAATTCCAGTCGAATACATCCCATACTACGTAGACATTAATATTGAAAAGCTGGAGAATGTTCTTCCAGAAATTAAGCAATTCGAAAAAATTGCTCTTGCAACAACCGTGCAGCACATCCATCAGTTTGAAGAGATGAAAGCATTTTTTGAAAAACATGGAAAGAAAGTAGTTGCTGCTCAAGGATCAGTTGCCAAAGAAGTTGGCCAGGTTCTTGGATGTGATGCGTCGTGCATCACAAAGGTGGAAGATCAAATAGATGCAGTTGTTTTTGTGAGCAGCGGTGCGTTCCACCCACTTGCAATAAACATCAAAAAACCAGTGTTTGCTTTTAGTCCATATGATTTCTCTGTAAAGAACATAGAAGAAGGAGTAGAAAAAGTCCGAAAACGAAGAAAGGGAGCAATTGCAAAGGCATTGACATGTAAAAATTTTGGGATTCTTCTCAGTACAAAGCCTGGGCAGTTTGCAATCGAAACTGCAAGGAGTGCAAAAGAAAATCTTGAAAAGCATGGCTTTAAGGCATCGATTTTAGTTGCAAATGAATTTGATCCAATGTCAGTAAACAATTTCCTGGAGTTTGACTGCTTTATCAACACTGCATGCCCTAGAATTGCAGATGATCAGGAAAAATTTGGAAAGCCAATTTTGAACATGGATATGCTCCACGACTTGTTTGAAATAATTGATGCTAACTAGTGAGGATGTGCCCCATAAAAGAATCGCATAGACCAAGTATATTTGCCTGATCATAAAGTCTTTGTGCTTCTTCTGGCATTCCAAGTTTTTTATAAACAGTAATAATGGCAGTAAAGACGAATGTGTCTGCAAATCCGTGATCAACTGCCTGAGCAAATAATGCTCTTGCTTTTTGGATTTGGCTAGCTCTTCCATAGGCACCTATCATGCAGGTATAGATATGCTTGTTTGGACCAAACAAATCAATTGAATCAGAAAAGAGATTTTCGGCTTGGATAATCATTCCTGCCTTTCCATAAATATCAGTCATGGTAGTGTAAATATATTCATCTGCGAGGCCACATTCCACAGCATGGTCAAAGACCTCTCGTGCAGCCTCGACATTCCCTGTTCTTCTAAATAAACAGATAACAGAATTGTAAATATGGGCATCTGCAGCACCGTGCTCTTTTGCGTTCTCAAAAACAGCCATTGCCTTTGTCACATTGCATTTTCGAATAAATGCATCTATCATAGATCCAAAAACATAGGTATCGGTTGCTCCAATCTCCACCGCATCATTGAATACCTGCTCTGCACCATCAATTCGACCTGCTTTGGATAATACTTTTATCAGCATACTAACAGCATGCTTATCGCGAGGATGCTCAGCAAGAATTGTCCTAAGGCAATCTTCTGCATCAACATAGTTTCTAGATCTCAAAAAATCTTTGGCAATTTTCATAATGCGCGAAACATCAGTAGGTTTTGGTTTTTGATCTGCGAGGGTACTTTTTGTAGGCCTGGATGTATCAGGAACTACAGAAGAACCTCCCACTAACGATTTCATACCATATATTAACACATTACATATTTAAAAAACAACTGATCATCTCCCAATTAGTTAAAAAGATAGATGGGATAATTTCCTAGAGTTGATAATTATGGAAATCATTAGAGAAACAAATTTAGATTTGACACTAATTAGAAAAGGAAAGGTTAGGGATACGTATGAGCTTGGAGACGAGCTTCTTATGGTTGCAACAGACAGGATGAGTGCTTTTGATGTTGTTTTCAAGGAAGGAATTCCAAGAAAAGGAGAAGTTCTGAATAACCTATCTGCTTTCTGGTTTGAGCAAACAAATAACATTATTGAAAATCATTTTATCAGCACGGATATGCCAGATGGACTTCCTGGATATCTCCAGGGAAGGAGTATGATTGTCAAAAGCTGCGGACCAGTTATGCTTGAATGTGTTGTGCGAGGATATATCACAGGTAGCGCTTGGAAAGAATATCAAATGCATGGAACAGTCTGCGGAATAGAGCTTCCATGCGGACTTGATCATGGTTCAGAGCTTCCAGAGCCGCTTTTCACTCCATCAACAAAGGCAGAAGTGGGCCATGATCAAAATGTCACAGAAGAACACGCAGAGCAGATAATCGGCAAGGATATTTACGAAACTGTAAAGAAAAAAAGCCTTGAATTATACAATTTCGGAAAAAAGCATGCGTTTGAACATGGGCTTGTTCTTGCAGACACCAAATTCGAGTTCGGAGAACACGATGGACATGTTATTCTCATAGATGAGGCATTAACTCCGGATTCGTCAAGATACTGGCTAAAGGAAAAATATGATATTGGAATTCTTGAATCAGTAGATAAACAATACCTTAGAGATTATCTTGAAAAAACCAAATGGAACAAAGAGCCTCCAGCTCCTGAATTGCCAGAACATGTTGTATCAAAAACTAGTGAAAGATATCTTCTTGCATACAAAATGCTAACTGGAAAAGAATTATGATTCATCAGCAAGATGAAGTTTTCGTCTCCTAAAAGAAGCAACAAAAGATATTGCTCCGAGGAAAAACACAAATGCTCCTCCAAGTCCAACAATTCCATGTTCCTTGGTGGATTCGTCTTTAAGTCTTGAAGATAGACTGCAATCAGAATGGGGCTCAAAGTGTCCATTCATAATTTCATGTTGTGCTGCACTCTCATCTCCGCGCTCAAGAGTAAGTTTGAACCTATTCTCCATTTTGCATCTCTCAGTATCTGAAGAATTCTGTAGTGCAGTAAGACCAGTTCTAAGCTTTTGATAATTTAACTGGGCCTTTTCCTGATTTCCAGAGCTAACTCTTTCAATTAATGGCCTTTGTCTTTGCCAAATGCTTTCATTATTAAATTCTTTTTGATGTACATGAACAGCAGCAGTTATTGCAAGAGCCCCTGCAGTCATAAGAATAATCGATACTTTCCTACCCATGGTTTATAATTATGGAAGAAAGTGTTTTAAAACATAGTCTTAGAAAAATTACATATAATGAGGGAGCATTTTTAGAGCAAACTCTGTTTGGCCAGGGTTTAGATCAAACAGCATGGCAATATGAGAAAGCTCTGAAGGAGTTCGTATTTTGCTTGGAGAGTTTGCAAATGATGCAAAGCTATAGAATGCTCCGTATTTGACACAGAGCTTGAGAAATGTCCGGAGTTTCGACATTGCAATTGCTCTTGAAATGCCGCTGCTTCGAATTAACCTGCCAAGATCAATTAGAAAGCATAATTTTTTCTTCTCTGCAATAACCTTGATTGCTCCTTCATCAAATGCGTAATCTTTAAGCAGAATCAGAGATTTTTTGTTTTTGAACTGGACTGCTGCCTGAAGGTTTTCAACCTCGATGATTTTGCTCGTGTCATATTTGAAGAATTTTTCAAAACCAAATTCAGATGGATTTGCATCGCATCTTATGATATCGAACATAATTAGCACTTAAATGAAAAGAATAAAAAAATTACTCCTTCTTCTTAGCAGGAGCTTTTTTTGTTGCTTTTTTCTTCACAACTTTTCTTGAAACAGTTCCCTTCTTTGGCTTTGGAGTCGATTTTACCTTTGGTGCTGCTTTAGCAGCTACCTTTGGCTTTACTTTTCTTATCACTGAAGTTGGATGAACCTTTTCAACTTTAGCTTTTCTTCGAAGTTTCTTGTTAAGTCCTTTCTTTCTACCAGAGCCTCTGGAATTTCCAGCCGAAGTTAATCCCCTAAATGTTTTTCCAGATCTCATTACAGAGCTAATATTTACAGTTGGTTTTGATGGATCTGCTAAAATCACTTCATAGAATTTATAATTACCGTCTTCGCCTACCCAATATGAATTGAGAACTTCTAGATTTGTATATTTTCTATTTACTCTCTGTTCTGCAATTGCCTGGTGTGACATACCTGGCTGAACAAATAGATAGTAGTTCTTTTGTTTTCTACCACCGTCGGTTCTTCTTCTTGTTCTTCGTCCTTTGTCAACACGGGTTCGAACAACAATGTAGCCCTGTTTAGCTTTGTATCCCAAAGTTCTTGCTCTTGTAATATTAGAAGGTTTATCTACAATAGTCATTGAACCTTCCTTTCTCCAAGCAATAACCTTGGACCTAAATGCTGCATTTCTCTCCTTATACTGCTTCTGCAGAGTTTGTTTTATATATTTGTAAGCGCCCATTCTAATCACTCTTTTTGTCAAGTAAAATACGTTAAACAAAGTTCGTTGGCTCATATTTTTAAACATTTCCTTTTGAAGTATGTTCACTAATTGGTGTCGCAATGAATCAGACTTCTAAAGAGCCAGAATTTATTAAGACAATTGGAGAAATCAGAGGGGCTGAAGAGGAGCACGACCGTCTCATTATGGAAGCTAAAGAAAAGGCTGACAGAATTCTTCGCGAAGCAAAAGAAAAAATTGCAGATGAAAAGGCAAACACTTCGGAAAAAATTGTACAGTTCAAAAATGAGAGGCTTCGAGAAGGAAACAAAGCAATTGAATCAAAGGTCCAGACTCTGGTAAAAAAAGCAAAAGACGATAGTTCTAAGATCAGCAAAAAAAGCCTTGGAAAACCTGCTGTTTCAAAACTTGTGAAAGATTTTCTAAAAGATCTCTGAGAGATGTTTTATGTTAAACCCAAAGCAAATGAAAAAGATCAGGATAATCGTACTCAAGTCAGTAATCGAAAAACTGATTAAAGACCTCCACGAAGCCGGAGTTGTTGATATTAGAAATACATCTCATAAGGGTCTTGAGGATGGCAGGCCACTCTCTTCTTTTGATGATGTTTCTGCTCAGCTTTTGAAATTGAGATCATTGATTTCTGTTATAGAAAACAATCTTGGAAAAATAGAGATAGAGCCAAAGATCATTGATGGGGCTCTTGCTCTTGAAAAAGCACATCACCTGAATATTGGAGAAAAACTGAAAATACTTAGCTCTAATGCAACCAGATTGTCTGAGGAAATTACTGCACTTGAAACAAAAGCTTCAACAATAGAAAAACTTCTTCATTTCAAGCAGGTTGATTTTAGCAAGCTTGAAACAAAAACACTGAAATGCAGGGTTGGAACAATTTCAATTTCTAAAATGGAAAAACTGAATCAGGAACTTGAGGTAGCAAAAGGAGAAAACTCAGTAGTTCGAGATCCATCTTCAGATACTACATTAATATTCTATGAAAAAGAAAAAGATGAGGAATCAGATGCCATTCTTTCTGAACTTGGATTCAATGATATTGAAATTCCAGAAGGAGTGACAAAACCATCAGATAGTATAGATAGAGTAAAGGAGGAATACGAAAGAAAGAAGCTTGAACTTGAGAAGATCAATGCAGAGATAGTTTCTATTTCAAAGGCAAATATTCAAGAAATAGTTTCGCTTAACGCATCATTGCAGGTTGTTGCAGACCGTGCATCTATTACTAACAGATTTTCATCTTCAAAGAAGACATATGTTCTTGAAGGCTGGATTGCAGCTGAAAACTTTGGCAGCATTGAAAATGTAATTGCAAAATACAACAAAGAAGCAGTTCTTGAAGATGTTGAATATTCACATAGTGAGATGCCACCAACAATATTAAACAACAAAAAAATAGCATCTCCATTTGAATATCTGACAAACAGCTATTCACTTCCTAATTACTACGAAATAGATCCAACAATGACATATTTCATTTTCCTGCCAATTATCTACGGTATGATTGTAGGAGATTTCTTTTATGGGGTTGCATCGATAGTTCTTGGCTATTTATTGATGCAAAAATTCAAGAATAGTTATGTTATGTCGAATGTTTCAAAGATCTGGTTCTATTCCGGATTCCCAACTATGATATTTGGTATTATATTTGATGAATGGGGAGGCATGTCTCATTTCGGCGTACTTTCATATTTAAGCAAATGGCTTGGCTCAGATATTATTTCTGCCCCATTATATGTTGGATTTTCGAGAATACACAATGTACTTGGCCTAATTGCACTGACAGCGCTTGTTGGAATGGTACATCTCGGAGTTGGTTTTGCTCTTGGTGCAATCAATGAATGGAAACACAACAAAAAACATGCAATTGCAAAAATTGCATGGATTGGTGTTGAAGTTGGAATGCTGCTAGCGCTTCTTGGTGCAATTGGAATAGTAGAATCGGCATTCACAATGGCAGGGCTTGTCGTACTTATTATTTCCATAGTAACCCTCGCAATAACCGAAGGAATTATGGGGATAATAGAATTGCCAGGACTTGTAGGCAATATACTATCATATACAAGAATTGCAGCAATTGGTATTGTTGGAATTATTATTGCGGAATTATTGAATGATTTCATTATTCCGCTGCCAGAGCAGGGGATTCTGGCAATCATACTACTACCGATATTCCTTGTACTTCATGTGGTTAATGCATTCATCGCAATGTTTGAATCACTTGTGCAGGGAGGTCGTCTAAATATAGTAGAGTTTAGGTCTAAATTCCTCCACGGTGGTGGAGAGATATTTAGTCCATTTAAAATGAGGTGAAATATAAATGGCAGAAGAACAATTAGCGGCTTTAACATCAGAAGCTGGAATAGCTCTTGGTGCAGGTTTAGCAATGGGTGTTAGCGCACTTGCAGCAGCATGGTCTCAGGGTACTCTTGGTTCAGCAGCTATGGGAGTTGTTGCAGAGAGACCAGAGTTCGAAAAGAACATCTTGATTTACATCGTACTTCCAGAAGTTCTTGCTGTGTTCGGTTTCCTTGTAGCAGTTCTATTATGGCTTCAACTTGGTCACTAAAGGTGTCTAAATGGGAATAGAGAAGCTGAAAGAATCGCTTCTCTCTGAAGCTAAGGATGAGGCGCAGCAGATTGTGCAAAGTGCACAATCCCACGTTGACGGAATGCTCCGGGAAGAGAAGGCGAAAGAAACTGCATTAAGACAAAATGCAGAGAAGAAGGTAGAGAAACTCTTGGAGGATCAGCGCAATGAACGAATTGCGTGGGCGCGGCTAGAAGCAAAGCGTATCAACGCCGAAGCCAGAGAGGATGCTATCAAGAATGTATTTGAAGACTTTTTCAATGAACTTGCAAATTCAAGAAAAAGTCCAGAATACAAGAAATTCATTAAGGACGCAATTCCTGCAGCCGCAGCAGATCTTGGAGGAAAGGTAACTGTGCATGTCGTAAAAGGCGACAAAGTACTAGTTCCAAAATCCAAAAATATCAAAATAGTAGAAGATCTGAAGGGGCTTGGTGGAGCACTTGTTGAAAACTCCACAGGTAGGATAAGAGTCGATCTAAGATTAGAAACTCTTGCAGATAGCAAACGAGATGAAATTAGAAGGCAGATAGCAACAGTAATTTTCGGAGGTAAATAATGTTTGGGTTCACTCTTCCACAGTTTGAAAGCAGGGCATTAAAATATGGCTATTCCAATGCCAGAGTCAAGGCAATGAAAGGCCTGCTACTCAAATCAGGAGTTGTAGAAGATCTTGTTAGGTGCAGCAGTATTGAGGCAATGATTGAGCTTCTGCAAAGAACCCCATACAAAGGGGATTTTGACGAAGGCTCTGTAAAATACAGTGGATCAGAACTTATTGAACTTGCAGCTGCAAAGAACTTTGCCAGGACTGTTGGAAAGCTTATTAAAATTACCCCGAAATCAGACAAGAAAGTGCTTCAGGCACTTCTCTTGAAATATGACCTTCTGAATCTAAAGACTATTATGCATGCAAAAGCGCTTGGAAAAACATATGATGAGGTTAAACCGCATCTTTTCCCGGCTGGCGGTCTTTCCGACGAGGAATTTAGAAGGATTATGAAGGCAGATGGACAGAATATTTTCAGAGAAATAAAAAGAACAGTCCTTGGAGACGCTATGCTTTCTCAAAGCACTGCACAGTTTAGCAAAGCTATGTGGGAAAAATTCAATATGGCTTTGCGCAGTCTGGACTCGTTTATGCAAATGGAAACAATTGTAGATGCATACAGCTATCTTCTTATGGATAAAGCACTTGCAGATTCTGGAAGCAAGGACATATTATACATTCGAAGAATTATGAAAAGAGAAATTGATGCCAAGAATGTAATGATTATAGAAAGGCTCAAGAAACACGGAAAGAAAAAAATTCAGGAAAACCTAATCCGAGGCGGAACAATAAACCAGATAACAATAAACAAAATTATTGAATCAAAAGATACCAGCCAGACCATTAATTTGATAAAACCAAAGTTTGGCAACCTTGAATTATCTGGAGAAGATTTAACTGATCTGGAGATTGCTCTTGAAAAGTCGATCGCACGGCAAAAAACAATTGCATTCCACAGAGGAATGCTTTCTGTTGGCGTAATAATCGGATTTATGCTTCTTAAAGAAGAGGAAATTAGCAACCTGAGAAAGATCGGAAAGGGAAAAGAATTCGGAATATCTGAGAAGGATGTTCGGGAAATGCTTGTGGTAGTATGAAATCTAAAATAGTTGTACTTGGTGATGCCCCTCTTGTTATGGGCTTCAAGCTTGCAGGCATTGAGAATGCAATTAATGCCAATCCGGCAACATTCCAAAATGAGCTTGAAAAAGCTCTTGCGAATGAAGAATATGGAATTATTATCACAAACGAGAAATTACTTGAAAATATTGATTGGAGATTAAAGAAAAAGCTAGATTCAATTGCCTATCCAGTTGTAGTTCCGCTACCAGATCAAAGCGGAGGAAGCAAAGAAGGCGATGAAATCAGAGGCCTCATTAAGAGAGCTCTGGGCTTTGACTTAGGAAAGAAATAATTGGAGGTTTCAAAATGGCAAAAGCAGGAAAGATCGAGCGAATCAGTGGTCCGGTTGTAGAAGCATATCTTCCGGATGCAAGGCTTTATGACGTTGTTAAAGTTGGAAATGAAAAACTCCTCGGAGAAATCATTAAGATTACTGGAACAACTTCTGTTATCCAGGTTTATGAGGATACATCTGGCCTAAAACCAGAAGAACCAGTAGTTTCTACAGGGTCCCCCCTTTCAGTTGAACTTGGACCTGGTATTCTTCAGAATATTTACGATGGTATTCAAAGACCATTGCAATACATTGAAGAAGTTACCGGGGGAGTGTACATTACAAGAGGTATTGATGCTCCGGCACTTGACAAGAAAAAGAAATGGGAATTTAAAGCAACAGCAAAAAAAGGAGACAAAATCAAAAAAGGAGATGTCATTGGTACAGTACAGGAAACAGACCTTATCGAACACAGAATTATGTCTCCAATGGAAGGAAGAATTGAATCAATTAAGTCAGGAAAATACACAATCGAAGAAGAGGTTGCCTCAGTTTCTTTTGAAGGAAAAAAATACCCGCTTACAATGGTTCAAAGATGGTTTGTTCGAAAATCAAGGCCAGTAGTTGAGAAGTTCCCTCCAAACATTCCACTAGTTACTGGTCAGAGAATTATCGATACATTCTTCCCAATTGCAAAGGGAGGAACAGCTGCTATTCCAGGTCCTTTTGGTTCTGGTAAAACAGTTACACAACAGAGCCTTGCAAAGTATTCAGATACTCAAATCGTTGTTTACGTCGGATGCGGTGAACGTGGAAACGAGATGACTGAAGTTCTCAAAGAGTTCCCACACCTGAAAGATCCAAATACTGGAAAACCACTCATGATGAGAACTGTTTTGATTGCAAACACATCAAACATGCCGGTTGCTGCCCGTGAAGCTAGCATTTACACAGGAGTTACAATTGCCGAATATTTCAGAGACATGGGATATGATGTTGCTCTTATGGCGGATAGTACTTCAAGATGGGCAGAAGCCATGCGTGAAATCGGAGGCCGACTTGAGGAAATGCCTGGTGAAGAAGGGTATCCGGCGTATCTTGCTCGAAGACTTGCTGAATTCTATGAAAGAGCAGGACGAGTTAGATGTCTTGGAACTGAGGATAGATATGGTTCTGTTTCAATTATCGGAGCTGTTTCACCACCAGGTGGAGATATTTCAGAGCCTGTTTCACAGAACACACTCCGTGTTACGAAAGTGTTCTTAGCACTTGATGCATCACTAGCATACAGAAGACACTTCCCAGCAATTAACTGGCTAAAGAGCTACACACTCTACACAGATGCTCTTGAAGAGTATTTTGCAGGCAATGTTTCTTCAGACTTCTCAAAACTTACAAAAGATGCTATGGTTCTCTTGCAAAAAGAAGCAGAGCTTCAAGAAGTTGTACAGTTGGTTGGTCCAGATGCACTTCCTGAAAAAGAACAGGCCATTTTATTGATTACAAAAATGCTCAGAGAGGATTATCTTCAGCAAAACGCATTTAGCGATGTTGATGCCAGATGCGAGCTCAGCAAACAGTATGAGATGCTCAAGACAATCATGAGATTTGGTGAGCGTACAAACAGTGCACTTGATCTTGGAGTTCAGCTAAAGAGAATCCAAGAACTCGAGGTTATTGCACAAATCGGCAGAATGAAGGAAATTGCTGATATGAAAGAATTCGACAAGCTGCAGAAAAAGGAAGACAGCAGCTTTGACAAGTTGAGGTGATACTGATGAAAGAATATAAAACAATCAACGAAATTGCAGGTCCGCTTCTTGTAGTAAATGATGTTAGCGGTGTAAGTTACAACGAAATCGTTGAGATCATGGTCCCAGGAGGAGAAAAAAGAAAGGGTCAGGTTCTGGATGTTACACAGAATACTGCAGTTGTGCAGGTTTTTGGAGGAACAGAAGGTATCAGTACAACTCAAACAAGCGTCAGATTCCTTGGAGAAACAATGAGACTTGGACTAAGTTCTGACATGCTTGGAAGAGTTTTCAACGGACTTGGAGAACCAAGAGATAAAGGACCCCGAATCATTCCAAAGGAAAGAGTAGACATCAATGGTCTTCCAATCAACCCATTCTCACGAGAATCACCAAATGAATTTATTCAGACAGGTGTTTCAACTGTTGACTGTATGAACACGCTTGTTCGTGGTCAGAAACTACCAATTTTCTCAGGAGCAGGTCTTCCACACAACCAGCTGACAGTTCAAATTGCACGTCAGGCAAAGGTTAGGGGAACTGGAGAAAAATTCGCAGTTGTATTTGCAGGTATTGGTATTACTCACGAAGAAGCTTCCTTCTTTATGAGAGACTTTGAAAAAACAGGAGCTCTTGAAAATGCTGTATTGTTCTTGAACCTTGCAGATGATCCTTCTGTAGAGCGTATCATTACGCCAAGACTCGCACTAACAACAGCAGAATATCTTGCTTATGAGATGGACATGCATGTTTTGACATTGATCACAGACATGACCAACTACTGCGAAGCTTTGCGTGAAATTTCTTCGGCAAGGCAAGAGGTTCCAGGAAGAAGAGGATATCCAGGTTACATGTATACTGATCTTTCTACAATCTATGAAAGAGCAGGAAGAGTTAAGGGCAGTAAAGGTTCTGTTACCCAGATTCCAGTTCTTACAATGCCTGGAGATGATAAAACACATCCAATTCCAGACCTTACAGGTTACATTACTGAAGGACAGATTCTCCTTAGCCGTGACCTTCATAGAAAGAACATTTACCCACCAGTAGATGTTCTTCCATCATTATCCAGACTTATGAACTCTGGTATTGGTGGAGACAAAACAAGAGAGGATCACAAGGGAGTCTCAGATCAGCTTTATGCAGCATATGCAAATGGACGTGATCTTAGAAGCCTTAGCGCTGTTGTTGGTGAAGAAGCATTATCAGCAACTGATAGAAAGTTCCTGAGGCTTGCAGATGAGTTTGAAAAAACATTTGTAACTCAGGGAGCATATGAAAATAGAGAAATCGAAGATACTCTTAGCGTTGCATGGGATCTGCTTTCGATTCTGCCTGAGGAAGAACTCAAGAGAGTCAAGACAGAACACATCAAAAAGTATCTGCCAGAGCAGCAAGAAAAAACAGAGTAAAATCGAGGGTTTTAGATGGGAGCAAACGATGTCAATCCAACAAGAATGGAATTGATTAAAACCAAGGATAGGATTAAACTAGCTCAAAAAGGGCACAAACTCCTAAAGCAAAAAAGAGACGCCCTTATCCTTGAATTTTTCAAAATCCTCAAAAAGGCACAGGACCTACGTGGAGAACTGTCACAAAAAATGGCGCAGGGATACAAATCACTTGCTCTTGCTGAAATATACCACAACATGCAGGAGCTTTCTAAAGTATCCCAGGATCTCCGAAAAGACATCACAGTCAATGTAGAAGTTCGAAATGTTATGGGTGTAAAGATACCAAATATTACGACTGAAGATATTGATAAAACTCATTTCCTTGATATCCCAACTTATTCAGTTGCAGGAACTAGCGCCAAGATAGATGCTGCTGTTGAAGACTTTAGCGACATTCTTGAGATGGTAATCAAACTTGCAGAAACAGAAACTGCAATGAAAAGACTGATCATTGAGATTGAAAAAACAAAGAGAAGAGTTAATGCTCTTGAATTTGTTGTTATGCCAAGACTCGAAGATCAGAAGAGAATGATTACATTTACTCTTGAAGAAATGGAGCGGGATAGCTTTGTTTCTCTAAAGGCAATCAAAAGAAGGCTTGATAAGGAAAAGAAGGAAGCGGCATCCTAATTTTTACATTTACTAATTTTTGTTTTCCCATAAAAGAACAGCAGAAACGCCCATAAACAGGAATAATACTGGATAAAGAAAAGAAAATTTTATCGACGTAAAAATTAGACATAGAAAAAACGCATGTTACATGTTTTTAATTATTTTGCTCTTTTAATTTAGTTAATGAATTACCAATTAGCTAGAAAAAGTATTGCGCCAGCTTTGCGAAGAAGTGGAACACTTGGGCCTTTGCGAAGAACTGAAACGAGCAGGCCCCCACGATCAGGAACAAGGCCAAGGAGTAGACCTGGGCAGATTGAAGGGCTAATTATTGGCAATTCAGAAGCAGTTAGAGAAGCACTACGAAAGCGCAGAACAGAAAAACTAGTTGAAAGAGTCATTAAAGAACCAGTAATTATCAAGTTGTTTGCAGAATACCTTGGCGATGAGAACATTCTAGTAAAACAGGCAACAGCAGATTTTTTCATAGACATTGCTAAGGCAGGCGGAGACATTTCAGGAGCAGTTCCTGAATTAACAGCAGCACTATCAGATTGTAGCGTAAAGAGAAAGGCAGCAACAGCCCTGGTAATCCATTATATTGCAAATGGATACATAAGGGAAGCTTATTCACTAATTAGGAGTTCTGATGAACTAGTGATGGCAGGAGCGCTTTCAGCAATCTAACTTTCGGTTTTAAGCGAAGCAAAAAAGCAATGGTTTAAAATAATCGAACCAAAGCCTAATTTAGATGATTTTGATAGCATCTGAATTAGGTGATAACTTATGACTAAAGAACAGTGCGAGAATAAATGCAATATGGGGGTTGTTGTTTTTGCAGCTCTCTTGATTGCACTTGGAATGGTTGGAAGCGCTTATCTGCTTTCGACAGTAGATTATTCGCCAAAGGTTAATGTATCTGATATTACTTCAACACCAAATGTTTATGTGTCAAGTAATCCTCCAGAACACATATTATCTGTTTCTGGAACTGCATCCGAAATGGTTGCACCGGATTTACTGACCATACAGTTGAGAGTTGAAACTGAAGCAGTAAATGCAAAAGACTCTCAAGCAGACAATGCAGTGGTAAATGATGAGCTTCTTGGCAAATTGAAGGTGCTTGGCATTTCTGAAGAAGAGATCAAAACAGCCTCATATAGAGTAGATGTTGTTCAAGATAGAATAAAGGATTGTGATGACTACTATGAGTGTACTTACAAGTATGTAGTTGTTGGATACAAGACAGTGCACACACTGAATGTAAAGACAACCAATCTTGATCTTGGTGGAGAAATCGTTGATACTGCAACAGGTGTTGGTGAAAACGAAGTTTTAGTTGATTATGTCTCATTCTCCTTGCAGGATAAAACTAGAAAAGAGCTTCAGAAATCACTATTGAAGCTTGCTGGAGAGGAAGCTGAAGAAAAAGCAGAAAGCATTGCAACAGGCCTTGGAACAACTCTTGGAAAGGTTGTCTCTGCCGGTGAATCTTTCTACTACCCACAACCATACTACCGTTCATATGATTATGCAATGGCAGCAGAATCAAGCTATGCGCCAACAGTTCTTTCTGCTGGCGAGGTTGAAGTAAGTGCAACTGTCAGTGCAGGATATGAATTAAACTAATTTTTTTTTCTTTTTTTCTGTATCCTCCCAGGAGGATACACACCTTTTTATAGGATAACAGTGATAATTAATGTGCTCTAGTGAATGTGAGGCAGTAATGTGCGGCATGTAACTAGAAATAAAACCAACCTTCCAGGAAGTTCGAAGAAAGAACCTCTAGCTGAAGGCTTGCAGGTTATTCCTAATGGTCCCAGTGGAAGAAGATTATGGAATAGAATGACTTATGATGAGATTATTGATTTTGCAAAAAAACTTGTGAAGGAAAAAGAGATAAGCGGAAGAAGTGAATTGAGTAAAGAAGATCCAGGATTATATCGGATTTTGAGAATAAGAAAATTACTTGGAGAAATTGATTTTGAGAAGAAACGAAGAAAATATCGATCTTGGAGTTCTATAAGTGATGAAGAGATTGTTGGGCTTGCAAAAAAAACAATGACAGAAAATGATGTATGTGCAAGATATGAATTTAGAAATGTAGATCAGGGATTGTATGATATTTTGAAAACAAGAGGATTGCTTGGGAAAGTTGGTTTTAAGAAGAAACTAAGACCTTGGAAAGATATGAGTGATGAGGAGATTGTTGAACTTGCGAGAAGAGTAATGAAAGAACAGAGAATAACTGGAAAAGGAGAGTTGCAGAAAAAAGATGTTGGATTATATTATATTTTGAGAAGAAGAAAACTCGTTGAGAAAGTTGGGTTTGAGACTAAAATTAGGAAACGCAGATCTTGGAAAGATATGGATAATGAGGAGATTGTTAGGTTTGCTAGGAAAGTGATAGAAGAGAAGGAGATAAGTGGAAGAAGTGAGTTGTGCAAGGCCGATTCTGGATTGTATCTTATTTTGAGGAAGAAGGGATTGCTTGATGAAGTTGGTTTTAAGGAGATGAAAATAGAGCAAAGGTCTTGGAAAGAAACGAGTGATGAGGAGATTGTTGCATATGCAATAAGATTTATCAGTAGTAAGAATATTAACGGAAGAAAAGATTTACAAAAAATGGATAAGGGGATTTATTCTGTTTTATGGAAAAGAGGATTGCTTGACCGTGCCTTTGCCAGGGTGGATCAGAAAAAAGAAGAGCAGGCTAGAGATGCAGTAATAGCTGCCCTAGATGCATTTGCTGCTAATGACAATAATTGTGCTGAGGATGACGTCGCATAGGTAAACCGTTTAAAATTGTAATCTAGATATTCAGACATGGATTGGCGATCCCATGTTGCAGCAGGAGTCTTACTATCAGTAGTAGCACTATTGATTTTTGGAACCAGAGACATAATCACATTGGTAGTTCTCGGAGCAATCGGAGGCCTAAGTGCCCTTGTCCCAGATCTGGATCATGATTCGAGTAAAGGCAAACAAATGCTTGATGTTGCTTTTGTAGGATTCGCAATGCTATCTGCAGTAATGTCAGGATGCGGAAAAAACATCTGCATCCCCACAATGGACCAGCTCGCATCAATGGCAACTGTATTCTTTGCATTAATTGGAACATATTTTGCATTCTTCATGTTCCTCAAGCCAAATCATAGAGGGATAACACACACCCTAGCAGCAACATTTGTTTTTGGATTTGCATTATTCTTAATAGCAGGTTTAGAAGTGGGTATTGCAGGGATGTTTGGATATTTCTCCCATCTTGTTGCTGATCTTCATATGAAAGTAGTTTAGAGAGACGCTTCTTTTTTCTTTTCGCATCTTAGATCAATCGATTTTTCCATCCTAGATTCAATCACGCCATCGTGGTTGTAGATATAAATAGTCACATCGCATCGATACATCTGAGGATTAGTATACTGATTAGCATAAACACGGACTGCCTTCTCAAGAAATTCCTTGTTTCCAACAATTCCAACTCTTACTCGGCCTTTATAAAGTTCTGAATTAGGCCCAAGCGATAATTTTTCTGGAACAGAAATATCTGCTTCGATCCATTGAGGATGGTTGCCTGAATTTTCCACACGAAGGATAACTTCATTGTAGTTTCTTGAATAGCTGAAGAGGACATCTGGATGATTTCGAAGCTGAAGTTTTATCACATGGCTCATCTCTTAATTTCAATAGTATTACAACTAATATTATAATCTTTCTGATGGAAAATTCTAATATGATTCCAGAATCTAGACTAATCAAATCAGAGATTACATTAAGAGAACTATCACTGCCTCAAGAGGTTCTGCTTGCAAAAAAATCACTTATCAGATGGGTTGCTTTATCTCTTGGCATGATACTGCCTAATGAGAGCAGAACTCTTATTCTGGATATTATTGATGTTATTTTTGAATATCATGTTAAAGGAGAAGAGCCAACAACAAAAGATATAACTGCGAGACTGGAAAAGACAACTAAAACCAAACAAAATCCAAAGGCAATCTATTATCATCTTCAAAGATTGAAAGATTCTGAAGTAATAAGCAGAAAGAAAGGAAGATATTTCCTCGGTGATGGAAATGATAAGAGCTTAAGTGGGATTTTTAAGAAATTGTATATGAAAAAAGCAGATAGCGCGTTCTCAAATATTGAAGCAGCACTGGAAAAACTGGAAAGTGGATACAGGTGAGCTAAATGGAAACATCGGGATTTTACAAACTCAGTACAGAAGAAAGGATGGAACGAATAAAAAAACACGCAAAACTAACTGACGAAGAAGTAAAGATAATTACGAATGGAGGATCATTATCAGCTGAGAGAGCAGATAAGATGATTGAGAATGTTTTTGGAGCAATACATCTGCCTATGGGAGTTGCTACAAACTTCAAAGTAAATGGAAAAGAATATGTTGTACCAATGGCAATTGAGGAAGCATCAGTAATTGCAGCAGCCTCAAGAGCAGCAAAGCAAACATTGCCAGATGGATTCAAAGCAAGTGCGGATAGCCCCATTATGGTTGGACAGATTCTTTTGGTTAAAATTGAAGATATTGAACAGGCAATGAAGAACCTTGATATTAACAAAAAGAAAATTCTTGAAATTGGGGGCTCTTTCCTAAAGCATGTTGAAATATACGGCTGTGGATTGAAGGATTTCAAAGCAAAAACCCTAGATACAGACAGGGGAAAGATGATTGTCGTTAACTTTTTCATAAATGTTGGAGATGCGCAAGGAGCCAACATGGTAAACAGCACTCTTGAGGGGGTAGCTCCAAGCCTTGAGAAAATTGTAAATGGAACTGCAAGATTAAAAATTGTCAGCAATCTGGCGACAGAAAGGCTAGCTAATGCAACTACAGTCTGGAAAAAAGAGGTTGTAGGAAAACAAGTCATAGAAGCAGTACTTGATGGATATGAATTTGCAAAAACAGACATCTACAGGTGCTCCACCCACAATAAAGGAATCATGAATGGGATTGATGCAGTTGCAATAGCAGTTGGAAATGATTGGAGATCAGTCGAAGCAGGAGCCCATACATATGCAGCAATGGGTAAGTATGAACCGCTGACAAAATACTATAAAAACGAAAATGGGGATCTTGTTGGAAGTATAGATATCCCGCTTGCGCTTGCAACTGCAGGGCCTGCTATGAGTAGCAATCCGACTGCAACAATTGCACTAAAAATTCTTGGAGCACATGGATCAAAAGAACTTGCAATGGTTATTGCATGTGTAGGACTTGCAAACAACTTCGCAGCACTATCTGCACTTGGAACAGTAGGAATTCAAAGCGGACACATGAAACTTCATGCAAGATCCATTGCATCCCAGGCAGGCGCAGTTGGAGAAGAAGTAGACAAGGTAGCAGAAGTTCTAGCCAAAGAAAAGGACTTTCAAATAGAATATGCACAGGAAGTGCTTGAGAGGTTCCGTAAATGATTGAGTATTACATTGGTTCGGGGATAATTGCCCTATTAGTTACTTTGATTCTTACAAAAGCACTTATTCCAAGACTAAAGCAGGCAGGAATTACAGGAAAAGATGAGAACAAAGAAAACGCACCAGTAATTCCAGAAATGGGAGGAATTGCAATAATTGCTGGAATTAGTGCCGGGGTTCTTCTTGCAATTTTCTTTAATTCATTTTTGGACTTTGACTTTAATCTGATTTTTGTTCTAGCAGCCTTGATTACTATTTTGATGATTGCAATAATTGGAATAAGCGATGATCTACTAGATCTGCCTCAGTGGCTCAAGGCAACTTTGCCATTATTTGCAGCTATACCTCTTGTTGCTGTCAAAGCAGCAGGAAGTACAATGATCACAATTCCGTTTTTTGGTCCAATTGATTTTGGAATCATCTATATTGTTGCATTGATACCTCTGGGAATTGCAATAACTTCAAATTTATCCAATATGTTTGCAGGATTTAATGGGATGGAAGTTGGAATGGGTTCTGTTATCTTTGGTGCGATGGCACTGGTTGCAATTGCAAATGGATCAGTTGAAATGGGAATTATTGCGATTTCAATGTTAGGTGCACTTCTTGCATTTTTTGTCTTTAATTTCTATCCAGCAAAAATATTCCCAGGGGATGTAGGGAATCTGACTATTGGAGCTTCTCTTGCCAGCATTGTGATAATAGGAAACCTTGAGAGCGCAGGAGCAATACTGGTTATCCCATATGTGATAGACTTTTTTGTTAAGGCCATAAACAAATTCCCACACACAAGACAAAAAATTGTAGGCGGAAAACTTGTTCCAGATGGAAAAGTAAAGGGCCTAGTACATATTGTGATGAAAGCATTTGGGGGGATAAGCGAAAAGAATCTGGTTATCTTCTTTATTGCAGTAGAGATGGTCTTTGCTGCAGTTGTGCTATTGCTTTATCTCTGAAAAAAAGTGGATGACTACAACCAAGTCCAAAAAAATCTTGGACTTGCACACTAATTTTGACATAACAAATATATCGCCCATAGCCCCACCAATCTGTGGGGGATGAAATGAGTGATGACGAACTATTAGAGCATGAGTATGCTGCCATAGAAGACGATGATGAACTTGAAGAGGAGGATGAGTGATGTCCTGGCACATCTTCAAGTACAGAGCAAGCAAAAGAATAGATGAGATTTTAGCACTGATTTTCGAGAACATAAATAATGAGGAAGAGACAAATCCAGAAGAAAATCTTGCCAGGTATTTGAAAAACAAAAGGAGGGGACTAAATGAAAGGCCAGTTGTCGGCAGAGATGCTTATTCTGATGGTAGTCATACTAGCAATAGTAGCACTTGCATCAGTACAGCTAATTGGAAGTGCAAAAGAAACTAGTGAGAATATCGGTTCTCAAAGCAAAAAACTAAACAACATGATCAATGATGAGATCAAATCACCAGAAGGAGGATTCTGTTTTGAGGATGAGGATTGCCAAGATGGACTGGGCTGCACAGAAAAAAGATGCCAATAATTAGAGAAAGATGTTAATCTGGACCCGGTTGAGGGGCAACTTGCGAACACATACCGAACTTAACCCTGATGTGATACGCGGCTAAACCTTCAGTGTAACAGACTTCAACATACATGACACGAGTTTCATACGGTGAAAAAGTCCAGCCACCGCATTTATGGCCGATGTCATACAGAGGTACCCACAACACACCCTTTTCAAGGGCAACCGAAAAATCCTAAACATCTATCTGCGCCAACCGGGTACAGGTTAGGCTGAATCAACTGTCTGATCAAGACAGCAATTAAAGCCAATGATAAACATTAGCAACCAGTGATTGGCGGGACGAGCCCTCAGGGGGAAAAGTCCGCAGTCGGAATCACTTAAGGTTGTCGCCATGATATCAACCTGTATTTCCCAGGCGCATATAATATTACCCAATCCGCGCTTATAAATGATTATAAAAAAAGTTAGACAGCTGTCTAAGATTAGACGATTGTCAAACTGCGCCAATAGCGAGAATAACAACCATGCAGAAGAGACCTGCAAGGACTAACTTTATTCCAGTTAGAATTAAGCTAGTTTTTGAAATTTTTCCAAGGAACATGCCAAGGCCAAAGAACACAAGCAGTGCAAGTGCAAATGAGTAGTAATATGCCTGCGATGCTTCGATAATAGCAAATGGAGCAAGTAGTACTAAAGTTGCAAGAACTGGAGACACCCCATCAACTACTCCTGCTAGAATGCTTGCAAAATCATATGCTCTTTTGTAATCAGTATCATCAAGATTCCTCTGAAGTGCCTTCTCCATGGATTTGATTTCACGCTCTCGCTCTGCAGTCTCTGTCAGAAGAGCTCCTGTAAGGCCGGAAATTCCAATGGCAATGGAAGTACTAAGCCCAAGACCAATAATCAGCTTTGCATCAGTTACATTGGCAACATAGCCGCCGATCAAAAATCCAAAAATAGTAAGTGCTCCATCAAAAGAATTCATGACAAAATAGCGTCTAATGATTTTACTCATTCCAGTAATAGATTCATAGAAACGTAAGCGATCGTGATGTTTCTTAACTTCTTTTTTAAAAAATCCGATTATCATTTATCCAACAATCCTCTTACCACAAGTAACCCGATCAACACTTTGGAGCGATGCGCCTGTTTGATGGAATACTTCTTTAATTGCAGCAAAATCAAGGTCATCTCCTTCTATGGTTATTTTTGCTGCTTCGACTTTTCGCTCAACTTCCAGAATTAGGACATCTACGCCCTCGGCTCCCTTGGTTTTAGAAAGTTTTAATGATAACTCATCGATTGGGATGTTATTCGGAATCAAAACATCCACGACAAGCCTCTTTATTCCAGACATAAGAAGATCATTGCTCCAAATAATTTTAAGAAGCTATGTTACTGGAGGGGTACCCCTTCTACCAGGTCAAATTTCAGCTCAAGATCAACCATTGAATCAAGATGAGGATCGTTTTGTTTACTATCCAGATACTGATGTAGTTCTTCCTTATTATCAAAAAAGCGCATAATTAGATTCTTACGATCAAAGTATATGCATTGCCCGCTTTTCCATCCAAGAATCTTTAATTTTTCAATTAAAGCTTGGGATGGCCTTTTATTTACTGCCTTGAAGTAACCTCTTAATTTATCTATTTTAAATTTTGCCATATTAATCATCAGCCCGTGTGGTCTGTACAAGCTAACACAGTTTACAATTTTATAACATAAGTTCTATGTGGGCAAGGTTTATATTGTTTTGTAAGAGCAGAGACATATATGGTACAATTAACGAAAGGACACAATGAAATAATGTAAAGTTTTATTAACATTATGTAAAATATACTTTACACGGTGAAAACAATGATAGGCAAGGCTGAGTGGTTCACAACAAGAAAATTCGGATGGGGACTTGGAGTAAAAACCAACGAGGGAATTATCTACGTAGTAGGAATTCTTGCTATTCTTGCACTGATAAGTCTTCTGCCCATAGATACGGATTTGAAGTTCATTGGAAGTGCATTTGTAATTGGAATCGTAATTCTTGATACTGCACACATCATGGTTCAAGTTCACAGTAATCTTGATGAGCGGGAGCAAAAGCATCAGATGCTAGCTGAAACAGTAGCATCATATATTGGAATAATCTCATTGTCAATATTTCTAATTTACCTGATATTGACAAGTCCAAACAACAGACCAGACTGGAATGTAGTAGGACCAATAATTGCAATACTTCTTGCAATGTCATTTGCAAAGGGGATAACTCTTCTCTGGGCCCAGAGGAAATGGTGAACCTGAAAATGAAAAACAAAGTTCGAGAATTGCGTGCCCACTGGAAAATGACGCAGGAAGATCTTGCCAAAGCAGCAGGGGTAAGCAGACAGACGATAATTGCAATTGAAAGTGAAAAATATGATCCGTCGCTTCCTCTGGCATTTAAAATTTCAAAAGTTTTTAAAATGAAAATAGAAGAGATATTTGTATTCGAATGATATTGCTTGAATTAGAATAGGCTCGGTTATTAAGAAGAAAGCATAGTTAGTAATGCTCCTGAAGTGATTGAATGGATGAAGAGAAGAAGAAAAGTTTCCTTGAAAAACTCCTAGAAAAATTAGATAGGAAAATGGAGAAGGAATCAAAGAAAAAATGCAAGTGCGAGGACAAATGTAAATGACCGATCCGATTGGACAGTTCTCAAACTGGATTGTATTTGAAGTTCTTGGAATTGCTCCAGATTCATCTTTGGCACAGGCCCTGGACTTTTTTATATATGACAGCATAAAGATCGTATTGCTCTTATTTGGCATGATTTTCGTTATGGGAGTGTTTCGAAGTTATATATCAAAAAAGAAGATAAGAAACCTGCTCTCTGGAAAGATCCCAGTATTGCCAAACATATTTGCATCTCTTTTTGGAGCTGCAACCCCTTTTTGCTCATGCTCATCAGTTCCAATTTTTCTAAGTTTTCTTGAAGCAGGAGTTCCTATGGGAACATCATTTTCATTTTTGGTAACTTCCCCTCTTGTCAATGAATATGTAGCAATCTTGATGCTTGGCATATTTGGATGGGAAATTGCCGCTACATATGTGATTGTTGGGATACTTCTTGGAATAATTTCAGGAATTGTAATTGGCAAGCTTAACCTGGAGAAGCATCTTGTCAAAGATGTAGCTGATAGAGGTAAAACTTCCAAAGAAAAGAAATACAAATCATTTCGGGAAAGATTGGAATTCGGATATTCTGAAGCAAAAGATATTACAAGCAAAATGTGGCTTTGGGTAATTTTGGGAGTTGGAGTAGGAGCTGTTATCCACGGTTTTATTCCAGAAGATGCAATTAATTCAGTTATTGATGCTGGAGGAATATTTGCAGTTCCGCTTGCTGTTATTGTCGGAGTTCCGATTTATGCAAACTGCAACGCGGTTATCCCCATTGCATCTGCGCTTTTTCAAAAAGGAGTTCCACTTGGAACTTCTCTTGCATTTATGATGGCAACAGCAGCATTAAGCCTTCCAGAGGCAATTATTTTGAGGAGGGCAATGAGGCTACCGCTGCTTGCACTCTTCTTTGGAATAATTACTCTTGGGATTATACTGATTGGATATTTGTTCAATTTCCTTTTCTAATTTTTATAAAATTTGACCAGATCTCAGATATGCAATTGCCTTCAGTACTTCGCTTATTCTTCCGGGGCTATTTCCTTGCAGCGTTTTTTTGCATAATCCCAGGCAGAAAATTTGCATTCAGAATCATCCGAAACTATAAATGGATCCTCACCATACATGGTGTAGCCTTGCCAAAGCTCCTTGAACGTATGTTTCTTTTCTTTAATTTTTTCAAAATATTCATCAACTATTTTTCTGCATGCAGCAGTAGATTCAGTACAGGTGTCAAACTCGCCTAGTTTATATCGTTCTTCCTCGTTACCATGATGAAAATTATCATCAACATAGACAATATATTTTTTCATGTTGAAACCTCGATTTTTTCTATTTCTTGGACTAGTTTTTCATAAACTTTTTCATTGAATTTCTTAGCCCAAGGAAGAAATAATTCTTTTGTTTCCTTCAAATAACATATCTGTTTTTCTTTTGACG